>CACXYH010000003.1 GCA_902771785.1 uncultured Prevotellaceae bacterium | reverse complement strand
GAAGGTCCGTGCCAAGCCTCAGCCTCGCGGATAGCCTTCAGGGTCTGAGCGTGGTCAGCACCCATAGCGATCTGAGCGACGTAGACGTAGCCGTAAGTGGTGGCAATCATGCCGAGGTCCTTCTTGCGGATGCGCTTACCCTGGGCAGCGAACTGAGCGATAGCGCCGAGCGGCGTAGCCTTAGAGGCCTGACCACCAGTGTTAGAGTAAACCTCAGTATCGAGCACGAGGATATTGACGTCCTCACCGCTGGCAATCACGTGGTCGAGACCGCCGTAACCGATGTCGTAAGAAGCACCGTCACCACCGATGATCCACTGTGAGCGCTTCACCAGATAGTGGTCGAGGGTCTGCAGTTCCTGATTGACGGGGCAGCCGGCAGCAGCGGCAGCACGGATGGCAGCACGCAGCTTCGGAGCAATCTCCTTGGTCTTGTCGGCATCGTCCTTGTTGTCAATCCACTCCTTAGCCAGAGCCTTGTACTCCTCAGAAGCCTGGGGAGCCTCGCAAGCCCTCGCAAGCCTCCTGGAGCAGCTTGGCCACGCGCTCCTTCATCTTCTTGTTACCGAGAGCCATACCGAGACCGAACTCGCAGAAGTCCTCGAACAGAGAGTTGTTGAAGCAGGGACCCTGACCCTTCTCGTTCTTGGTGTAAGGCGTAGAGGGGATAGAGGCAGAGTAGATAGACGAGCAACCGGTAGCATTGGCAATCATCTGACGGTCGCCGAACAGCTGGCTGATGAGCTTCACGTAAGGAGTCTCACCGCAACCAGAGCAAGCGCCCGAGAACTCGAACAGCGGCTGAGCGAACTGCGAGTTCTTGACGTTCGAGCGGATGTCGACGAGGTTCTGCTTCGAGGGAACCTTAACAAGCTTGTCCCAGTCGGCAGCCATCTTCTTCATGTCGGCAGCATCGGGGTTGAACGGAACCATGGTGAGGGCCTTGCCCAGCTTCGGGTTGCCCGGGCAGATGTCGGCGCAGTTGCCGCAACCCAGACAGTCGAGCACAGAGGGCTCGATGACGAAGTGCATGCCCTTCATAGCGGCAGGAGCCTTCATCTCGAGGGTCTCCAGGCCGTCGAAGCCCTTCAGCTCGTCGTCGGTCAGAACGAACGGACGGATGGCAGCGTGAGGACAGATGTAGGCACACTGGTTACACTGGATACAATTGTCCTTGTTCCAGACGGGAACGAAGGCCTCTACACCGCGCTTCTCGTAAGCGGCAGTGCCAACCTCCCAAGAACCGTCGACGGTGCCGTGCTTGACGAATGCGCTGACGGGCAGCAGGTCGCCGGCCTGAGCGTTGATAGGACGAACGAGCTCCTTGACGAATGCGGGAGCGTTGTCCACCTTCGGCTCGTCGTCGGGCAGGTTAGCCCACTCGGGCTTCACGGTCAGCTGCTGGTACTCACCACCACGGTCGATAGCAGCGTAGTTCTTGTCGACCACGTCCTGACCCTTGGCTCCGTAAGACTTCAGGGCAGCAGCCTTCATCTTCTCGACAGCCAGCTCCACGGGGATGACGCCGGTGATGCGGAAGAAGGCCGACTGCAGGATGGTGTTGGTGCGGTTGCCCAGACCAATCTCCTGTGCAATCTTGGTAGCGTTGATGGTATATACGGTGATGTTGTTCTGTGCGAAGTACTTCTTCACCTTGTTAGGCATGAACTTCTCCAGCTCTGCGAAGTACTTCTTCACCTTGTTAGGCATGAACTTCTCCAGCTCGTCGGCGTCGAAGATGGTGTTGAGCAGGAACTGACCGTTCTTCTGCAGACCACGGGTGACGTCGTACATGTGGAGGTAAGCCTGCACGTGGCAAGCCACGAAGTTCGGGGTGGTCACCAGATAGGTGCTGCGGATGGGCGTGTCGCCGAAGCGCAGGTGCGAGCAGGTGAAGCCGCCCGACTTCTTAGAGTCGTAGCTGAAGTAAGCCTGGCAGTACTTGTCGGTGTTGTCGCCGATGATCTTCACCGAGTTCTTGTTGGCACCTACGGTACCATCGGCACCCAGACCGTAGAACTTAGCCTGGAACATGCCCTTACCGCCGAGTGCAATCTCCTCAACCTCGGGCAGCGAGGTGAAGGTGACGTCGTCGACGATACCAATGGTGAAGTGGTTCTTGGGCTCGGGCATAGCGAGGTTGTTGAACACGCTGATGATCTGAGCGGGAGTGGTGTCGTGAGAACCGAGACCATAGCGGCCACCCACGATGACGGGACGATTCTCTACATCGTAGAAAGCATCCTTCACGTCGAGGTACAGAGGCTCGCCGTTGGCACCGGGCTCCTTCGTGCGGTCGAGCACGGCAATCTTCTTCACCGTCTTGGGAACGGCTGCCAGCAGGTGCTTCACGCTGAACGGACGATAGAGGTGAACCGAGATCATACCCACCTTCTGGCCGTTGGCGTTCAGGTAGTCGATGGCCTCGCGGGCAGCGTCGGTAGCAGAACCCATGAGGATAATCATGCGGTCGGCATCCTCGGCTCCGTAGTAAGAGAAGAGGTGATACTCACGACCGGTAATCTTCGAGAGCTCGCCCAGGTACTTCTCGACCACCTCGGGCACTGCATCGTAGTAGGGGTTGCAGGCCTCACGGTGAGTGAAGAACGTCTCGGGGTTCTCGGCGGTACCACGGGTGATAGGACGCTCAGGCGACATAGCACGGTCGCGGAAGCGCTTGATGTACTCTTCCTTCACGAGGGGACGAACATCCTCCTGGTCGAGCAGCTCAATCTTGTGGTACTCGTGAGAGGTGCGGAAACCGTCGAAGAAGTTGACGAACGGTACGCAGGTCTCGAGCGATGCGAGGTGAGCGGCGGCGGTCATGTCCATAACCTCCTGCACAGAGCCTTCGCACAGCATGGCGAAACCAGTCTGGCGGCAAGCCATCACGTCCTGGTGGTCGCCGAAGATACACAGTGAGTGGCTGGCCAGCGTACGGGCAGAAACGTCGAATACGCAGGGGATGAGCTCACCGGCAATCTTGTACATGTTAGGAATCATGAGCAGCAGACCCTGCGAAGCGGTGAAGGTGGTGGTCAGGGCACCAGCCTGCAGCGAACCGTGAACGGCACCGGCAGCACGCTCGGGGTGATGGGGTAGATAGCAGCTACCTCCGAGAACATATAGCTCACGTGAGCCGCAGCCTCGTTACCATCACAGGTGATAAATTTCTTTTCTTTTGCCATTTGTTTAATAATAAATGAGATATTTGTTTAGTATAAAAATCCTAAGAGCCACAACGGGATCTGGTTCTCTTTGCCAATCTCCGTATTGTAGCGGGCATAAATCACGTCGGGTGCGTACCTTATTTTATTGTGGGCGTCAGCATCGCAGATGCGGAACTTCAGCTTTTCGTCCACCAGGTAGAACTGGTCTCTGCCGCTTTGGTTCACCTTGTGGTCCTTCCACAGCGAGTTGACGAAGAAGGTCTCCATAGCGTCCTGCTTCTCCACGTGGATGGGGTAGATGGCGTAGAGCAGGTTCGAGTTGTGGAGCATCACCTTCGACGGCTTCTTGGGGAATTCCTCGCCTACGGGGTAGATCATGTTCAGCAGGCGGGCGTCGGTCAGGTACTTGATGTAGTTCATCACCGTAGCGCGGCTGGTCTCGATGTCGCAGGCCAGCTTCGACACGTTGGGTGCTTTCGGGCCTTCCTCGGCCAGCTGGTAGAACAGCTTCTTGATTTTCGTAAGGTACTTCAGTTCTATTTGCTTGATGAGCAGTATGTCTACCTCGGTCATCATGTTCATCGTCTTCAGCAGGTTCTCGGAGTAGTTGCGGTGTTCCTGGAAGAAAGGATAGAACCCATGATGGATGTAGTCCTGGAAGTAGCGTCGCGGAGATACCGAAGGCAGAATCTGCTTGATGATGCGGCTGTGGTCTTCCAGTATCTCCTCTAAGGAGTAGGGGCGGAAGCTGTTGCCCGTCAGCAGGTTCAGGAACTCACGGAAGGAGAAGCCGCGCAGGTTGTAGCTCTTCACGATGCCGTTCAGCTCGGGGTTCTCGTCCTTCAGTCGCATCACGCTCGATCCTGTAAATACAATCTTCAGTCCCGGGTACAGGTCGTGGCACTTGCGCAGCTCGTGCGACCAGTTGTCCTGCTTGAACACCTGGTCTATCAGCAGCACGCGTCCACCGTGATGGTAGAACTCGCCTGCGAAGTCGGCAATGCCGCGTCCCTGGAAATAGAAGTTGTTCATGTTGATGTAAAGGCACTGCTTGTCGTTTACATCATACTTCTCCTTTGCATACTGCAGCAAGAATGTGGTCTTTCCGATGCCTCGCGTGCCTTTGATGCCGATAAGCCTGTCGTTCCAGTTGATTTCGTCCATCAGCGTACGACGAACTGGAGCGTTTACATGCTCTATCAGGTAGCGATGAGTTCTAAAGAAAGCTTCCATTCTTGATGATTTGTTTTAAAACGAATGCAAAGGTACTATATTTCCGTCATATTGCAAAGCAGAGATAGCAAAAACTTTATATTTTCACTTATTTTAATTTTTCTTGCTGAGCTTGTTGAGCCTGCGGCGGGCGTCGTGGGCGTCGGGATAGAGTTCCAGCGCTTTCTCGTAGTTGCGGATGGCGGCGTCGGTCATGTGCTCTTGCTCGCACTCCCGGCCCAGCAACGTATACTCGGCAGCCAGTTTCTTGAGCAGTTTGTTCTTCTCTTGCAGGTCGTCTTGGAGCCGGGTGTTCTCGGCTTTCAGCCTGTTGATGATTTCGAGCTTGTGCTTGATGTATCGCTTGGCCACGGGCTTCTCAATGTCGTAGCGGCTGTGGATAGCCTTGAAGAAGTTGTCGAGGAAGGCCGTGAAGTTGCCTTGGTCGAAGGCTCTGATGGCGTCGCGGTATTCGCGGTCGGCCTTGCCCTCCTGCATGGCTCGCTCTATGAGCTGCGGGTTGTTGTACTGCTGGGCGAAGCGTACGACCTCGGCCCGCACGAAGATGTCCTGCTGGCGGATGGGTGCTTTCAGGCTGATGCCCTGTAGCGACGTGCAGCGTGAGAGCGCGACGTAGGTCTGTCCGCCGGCAAAGACGCCGCCGGTGAAGTCGATGCTCACCTGGCTGAAGGTGAGTCCCTGGCTCTTGTGCACGGTGATGGCCCATGCCAGGCGCAGCGGAAACTGCTCGTAGGTGCCCAGCAGCTGCTCCTCGATCTTCTGCTCTTTCTCGTTGAAGGTGTAGCGCACGTTCTCCCACACCTCGCGCTCCACGTCGAACTCGTTCAGCTGTTCGTCGGCCACGGTGATGATGCCGCCCTCCTCGTCAATGGCGATGACGGTGCCCAGGGTTCCGTTGACCCATCGCTTCTCCTTGTCGTTCTTGATGAAGATGACCTGCGCACCGGGTTTCAGTGCCAGCTCCATAGGGGTGGGCAGCGAGCTGTCGGGGAAGTCGCCCCGGATGGTGCCGTAGAAGATGGAGGGGTTTCCCTCGAGGGCGGCCAGGCGTTGCTCGTTGGTGTAGTCGACAATGTCGCGGCGTGCGGCGAGAATGATGCTCAGTCCTTCGGCAGTCCCTTCCGTTCCTACGCGTGCGTTCAGCGACTGCAGGTCCTGCTGGGTGGCCGTGTTCTGGCGTATGCGGTCGAGCAGTGCGATGAAGCGGTCGTCCTTCTGCCTGTACACCTTCCGGAGCTCAATGCTCACCAGCTGCATCTGCTGCCACACCTTCGCGTTGAAGAAGTAGGCCGAGGCATAGAAGGGCGACAGCAGCTGGCGGTCTTCTTCCTTGACGACGGGCTCCAGCTGGTAGATGTCGCCCACGAGCAGCAGCTGCTTGCCGCCGAAGGGCTCGTAGTTGCGGGTGTAGATGCGCAGCACCTTGTCGATGAAGTCGATGATGTCGGCCCGCACCATCGATATCTCGTCGATGATGATGAGCTCCAGCTCGCGCAGCATCTTGCGCTGCTCGCTGGTGTATTTCAGGGTTTCCTTGATGTGTCGCCGGTCGTAGCGCGTGTCGTTGGGCAGCAGGGGATGGAAGGGCAGGCGGAAGAAGCTGTGCAGCGTGGCACCGCCTGCGTTGATGGCGGCAATGCCCGTAGGGGCAAGGATGACGTGCTTCTTCTTCGTGTGCTTGTCGACGTAGCGCAGGAAGGTCGACTTTCCCGTGCCGGCCTTGCCCGTGAGGAACAGCGAACGGCGGGTGAAGTCGACGATTTGCAGGGCGTCTTGCCACTCTTTGTTGTCGAGGTCGAGTTGCTCCATCTGCTACTCCGTTGGCTCGGTATTGTCTTTGGCGGTCGCAGGGGCCTCGGCGGGTTCTGCCGGCAGTGTCGGTTGTGCTTCGCCCTCAGCGCCCTCAACGAGTATGGTTTCCATTCCCTCTTCGCTGGCCTCGTCGGTGCTGTCGTTGGGTGCATAGTAGTAGCCGCAGGCATAGTCGGTAGGCTTGAGGCTTTCGTCGTGGCAGGGAGCAAACTTCGTGCGGTATTGCCTGAAGCGCTTGTCGGCCAGCACCTTGTTGTAGAACTTGCCGCAGATGGGCAGCGCGGTGACGCCTCCCTGGCCCAGGGCTCCGGTGCGGAAGTGGATGGCGCGATACTCGCCGCCCACCCAGGCGCCGCATACCAGCCTCGGGCTGATGCCTACGAACCAGGCATCAGAGTGGTTGTTCGAGGTTCCGGTCTTGCCGCCGAAGTCGGTGTCGGCCATGTAGGGGGCTACGTGCTGCTTCAGGCTCCAGCTGGTGCCGCTCAGGCCTCCCATGAGCATCTGCTGCATGAGGAAGGCGCTGCGGTATCCGACAGCCTGCCGCTGCTCGGTGGGAGCGGTATAGACGACGTTGCCTTCGTGGTCGAGAATCTTGCTGACGAGGATGGCGTCGTGCACCTTACCGTCGTTGGCTATGGTGGCATAGGCATTGGTCAGTTCCAGCAGGTTCACGTCGCTGCTGCCCAGCGCCAGTGCCGGCACCTCGTCGAGCTTGCTGTTGATGCCCATCTCGTGGGCCGTGTGGGCCACGCGGTCGATGCCCATGTCGCCTCCCAGGCGTGCGGCGATGGTGTTGACGCTGCGGGCGAAGGCCGTCTTCAGCGACATCGTGGCGCCGGTGGTGCGTCCGTCGGCGTTGTGGGGTGCCCAGTTCACCTCTTTCTTCTGCTTGGCATCATAGACCTTCACGCTGTAGTACGAGTCGGTGCAGTTGTCGCAGGGTGTGAGTCCCTGGTTCATGGCTTCGGTGTAGACGAACAGCTTGAAGGTGGAGCCGGGCTGGCGCATGGCCGTCACCTTGTCGTACTTCCACGTGCCGAAGTCGAGGTCGCCCACCCAGGCCTTGACGTGGCGCGTCTGTGGCTCGATGGCCACGAAGCCGCAGTGCATGAAGTGCTCCATGTAGCGAATGGAGTCCATGCTGCTCATCTCCTTCTCCAGGCTTCCCTCGTAGCTGAAGAGCTTGACGGGGTGTGGCAGGTTCATGTAGTGCCACACGGAGTCTTCCTGCTCGGGGAATCGCTTCTGCAGCTGCTTGAAGTAGGTGGTGCGCTTGGCGATGTTCTCGATGAAGTTGGGTATTTCGCGGTACTGCTCGTCGCGCCAGGGAGCCATGCCGGCCCAGTGGTTGTTGAAGCTCTGCTGCACTTTCTCCATCTGCTCCCAGGCAGCCTCCTCGGCGTAGCGCTGCATGCGCGTGTCGAGGGTGGTGACGATGGTCAGTCCGTCGGTGTAGAGGTCGTATCCGTTGTCGTGGCACCAGTCCTTGAGGGCGTTGGCCACGGCCTCGCGGAAGTAAAGTGCCTGGCCGTCGTAGGCGTTCTCTACGTAGTAGTCGAGTTCCACGCCCTTGGTCTTCAGCGTGTCGAAGGCTTCCTGCGTGAGGAAGCCCTGCTTCACCATGTTGCCGAGCACCACGTTACGGCGCTTGATGCTGTTGTCGGGGTGCAGGCGCGGGTTGTAGTAGGTGGTGGCCTTGAGCATGCCCACGAGGATGGCGGCCTGGTCGGGCGTCAGGTTCTTGGGCGTGGTGTTGAAGTAGGTCTTGCAGGCGGTCTTGATGCCGAAGGAGTTGGAGCCGAAGTCGACGGTGTTGGCATACATCGTGAGGATTTCCTCCTTCGAGAACTCCCATTCGAGCTTGTAGGCCGTGATCCACTCCTTGCTCTTCATGACGAGCATCTTGACGCCGGGTATCTGGCCGAGCAGACCGGTGGAGTACTGCGTGCGCACGCGGAAGAGGTTCTTGGCCAGCTGCTGGGTGATGGTCGACGCGCCGCGGGCGTCGTGGTGCACGACGTAGTCTTTCAGTGCGGCGAAGAAGGCCTGGAAGTCGATGCCGTGGTGCTTGTAGAAGCGCTCGTCTTCGGTGGCGATGAGGGCGTGCCAGAACACGGGGTTCACGTCGTCGTACTCAACGGGCGTGCGGTTCTCGCTGAAGAACTTGCCTATCTGCACGGAGTCGGCGCTCATGATGACCGATGCCTGTGCGGGCCGCGTGTTGCGCACGTCCTTCATGCTGGGCGACTTGCCGAAGAGCCAGAGGAAGTTGTTGTCGACGGCCAGTAGGTAGAGGAAGAAGAACACGACGAGGCTCACGAGGGTCGACGCGATCTTCACGTACCACGGGCGGCCCTTGAACAGGCGGGTGTACCACTTCCATATCGTTGTGGGATAGCTGAGCATGCGCTTCCACACGGTTGTGCTTGATTCGTTCATAGTTTATCTGTAATCGATGTGATGTGTTCGGTGATGTCGTGGGCCTGGTCGGGATGGAACCAGGCGATTTCGGGGTCGCGCTTGTACCACGTGAGCTGCTTTCGGGCGTAGCGGCGGGTGTTGCCTTTCATGCGCTCTACGGCCTCTTCAAGGGTCCAGGTGCCGTCGAGGTGGGCAAACATCTCCTTGTAGCCCACGGTGTTCAGGGCGTTCTCCTGCCGCATGGGCAGCAGTCGGCGGGCTTCGTCGAGCAGGCCTTGCTGCAGCATCTGGTCTGCGCGGGCGTTGATGCGCTGGTAGAGCTCGTCGCGGTCGCGGTTCAGTCCTATCTTGACGATGCGGAAGGGTCGCTGCTTGCGCTCGTTCTTGCGGAAGGAGGTGTAGGTGCGGCCGGTCATGAGGCATATTTCGAGGGCATGGACCACGCGGCGCGGGTTCTGCCGGTCTACGATTTCATAGTGTTCGGGGTCGAGCCTTCTGAGCTCCTCGACGAGTGCGGGCAGCCCCTCGTCGGCCAGTCGCTGCTTGAGCGTGGCGCGGGTGGCGTCGTCGACGGTGGGAATGTCGTCGATGCCGTTGCAGACGGCGTCGATGTACATCATGCTGCCGCCGCTCATCAGGGCGTAGTCGCTGGTCTGGAAGAGCTGGGGCAGCAGCCGTAGCACGTCCTGCTCGTACATCGAGGCGCTGTAGTAGTCGGTCAGCGAGAGCGTGCCTACAAAGTAGTGCCGCACCTGCCGAAGTTGTTCCTCGGTGGGTGCGGCCGTACCTATGCGCAACTCTCGGTAGATTTGTCGGGAGTCGGCGTTGATGATGGGAACGCCGAGCTGGCGGGCCAAGCCGAGGCAGAGTGCCGTCTTGCCGACGGCAGTGGGCCCCGTGATGACTATAAGCGTCTTCTGCAACTCTCCGCTATCTGATGATGCCGCGCTTGGAGTTCTCGATAAACGAGCAGATGTATTCTACTTCCTTCGAGTCGGGGTATTTCGTGCGTGCCTCGGCGATGCCGTCCTTCAGGATGCCCTGGGCGTAGATGATGCGGTAGGTGTCGTGTATCATCTCGATGACGTCGTTGGAGAAGCCGCGACGGCGCAGGCCGATGAGGTTGACGCCGGCGAAGCGCACGGGCTCCTTGCCTGCGATGACGTAGGGTGGGATGTCCTGACTGGTGCGGGTGCCGCCCTGTATCATGACGTAGCCGCCGATGTTGTTGAACTGGTGGACGAGCACTTCGGCCGAGATGATGGCGTTGTCGTCGACCACCACCTCGCCGGCAAACTTCGTGCTGTTGCCGATGATGCAGCCGTTGCCGATGACGCAGTCGTGGGCCACGTGCATGTTCTCCATGAGCAGGTTGCCGTTGCCTATGACGGTCTTGCCCTTCGAGGCGGTGCCGCGGCTGATGGTGACGTTCTCACGGATGCTGTTGTTGTCGCCTATCTCGCAGGTGGTCACCTCGCCCCGGAACTTCAGGTCCTGGGGTTTCGTCGAGATGCTGGCTCCGGGGAAGAACTCGTTGTCCGAGCCGATGCGTGCGCCCTGATGCAGGGTGACGCTGTTGAGCAGGCGGTTGTTGTCGCCCATGACCACGTCGGCGTCGATGACGCAGAAGGGGCCGATGACGTTGCCGTCGCCCAGCTTTGCTTCAGGCGAAACGACGGCTAAGGGGTGTATCTGGTTCATTTGTTCTTGACGATTTGAGCGGTGAATGTTGCTTCAGAAACTACGTGGTCGCCCACGAAGCAGTAGCCTCGCATGGACGAGACGCCGTGGCGCACGGGGGCCAGCAGGTCGACCTTGAAGAGCAGGGTGTCGCCGGGCACTACCTTCTGGCGGAACTTCACGCCGTCGATTTTCATGAAGTAGGTGCTCCAGCGCTCGGGCTCCTCGACGGTGTTCAGCACGAGCAGTCCGCCGCACTGGGCCATGGCCTCAATCTGCAGCACGCCGGGCATGACGGGCTCCTGGGGGAAGTGTCCCTGGAAGAAGGGCTCGTTCGAGGTGATGTTCTTCACGCCGACGATGCTCGTGGCGCCCAGCTCGATGACCTTGTCGACGAGCTGCATGGGGTAGCGGTGAGGCAGCAGCTCGCGAATGCGGTTCACGTCCATGACGGGTGTCTCGTTGGGGTCGTAGGCCGGTGCCTGTATTTCGTGCTTGCGTATTTCCTTGCGTATTTCGCGCGCGAACCTATTATTAATTGTATGGCCCGGGCGGGTGGCAATGATGCGGCCCTTGATGGGTCGGCCTATGAGGGCCATGTCGCCCACGATGTCGAGCAGCTTGTGGCGGGTGCACTCGTTCTCCCACACCAGCGGCTTGTGCTGAATGTAGCCCAGCTCGGTGGCGTCGCGGTGCTCCACGCCTATCATGTCGGCCAGCTTGTCGAGCTGTTCCTGCGATATCTGGCGCTCGTACATGACGATGGCGTTGTCGAGGTCGCCGCCCTTGATGAGGTTGGCCTTGAGCAGGGGCTCAATGTCGCGCACGAAGACGAAGGTGCGTGCGGGGGCTATCTCGCTGGCATAGGTGTGGATGTCGTCGAGGGTGGCAAACTGCGAGTTGATGAACTTCGACTCGAAGGAGCACATCGTGGTGAGCGAGAACTCCTCGTCGGGCAGGATGGTGATGCACGAGCCGGAGGCTTCGTCCTTCACCTCGATCTTCTTGCGGATGACGTACCAGTCCTTGGGGGCGTTCTGCTCCTCGATGCCAATCTCCTGTATCTTCTCTACATATTTGATGGCAGAGCCGTCGAGGATGGGGAACTCGGGGCCGTTGACCTGAATGAGACAGTTGTCTACGCCCAGGGCATAGAGGGCCGACAGACCGTGCTCTACGGTCGACACGCGGGCGTCGCCCTTGCCCAGTACGGTGCCGCGCTGGGTGTCGACCACGTTCTCGGCCACAGCGTCGATGGTGGGCATGCCCTCCAGGTCGATGCGCTGTATTTTGTAGCCTGTGTTCTCAGGGGCGGGGTTGAACGTCACGGTGAGGTTCAGTCCGGTATGGAGTCCTTTGCCGAAGAGCGAGAAACTCCCTTTCAGTGTCTTCTGTTTCATTTCGTATTGTTTTTAAGTTCTTCTATTTCTTTGCGCAGGGCGCTCAGTTCCTTATACATGTCGGGCAGGCGGCGGAAGATGGCCTGCGACTTGAAGTAGGGCGTGGGCTCCATGGGCGGGGTGCCGATGAGCGTCTGGTTGGCCTTGAGGCTGCTGGGCACGCCCGACTGTGCGCCCAGGTTCACGTGGTCGCCCACGGTGATGTGGCCTGCCAGGCCTACCTGTCCGCCGAACATGCACCACGAGCCCACCTTCGTCGAGCCGGCCACTCCTACTTGTGCCGACATGACGGTGTTCTCGCCGATCTCGCAGTTGTGGGCCACCTGGATGAGGTTGTCGAGCTTCACGCCGCGGTGGATGATCGTCTGGCCCATCGTCGAGCGGTCGATGCAGGTGTTGGCTCCTATCTCCACGTTGTCTTCTATCACCACGATGCCTATCTGGGGTATCTTCTCGTAGCCCTCGACGTTGGGCGCGAAGCCGAAGCCGTCGGCGCCGATGACCGAGCCGGCATGGATGGTGACGCTGTTGCCCAGCTGACAGCCCTGGTAGATGGTGACGTTGGGGTAGAGCAGGCACTGCCGGCCTATCTTCACGCCGTCGCCGATGACCACATGGGGATAGACTTGGGTGCCGTCGCCGACGACGGCTCCGTCGCCGATGCAGGCGAAGGCGCCGATGTAGACGTCGCTGCCGATGGTGGCTTTGGGGCTGACGAAGGCCAGGGGGTCGATGCCCGTCTTGCGGGGCTTCATCGACTCGTAGAGCTGCAGCAGGCGGGCCACGGCCTCGTAGGCGTTCTTCACGCGGATGAGGGTCGTGCTGACGGGCTGCTCCAACTCAAGGTCCTCGTTGACGAGGACTATGGTCGATTTAGTGTCATACAGATAGTGTGTGTATTTTGGGTTCGACAGGAACGAGATGGCTCCCGGCTGTCCTTCCTCTATCTTCGCAAAGGTGTTGACGGCTGCCTGTTCGTTGCCCTCCACCTTGCCGCCGATGAACTCGGCGATTTGTTTGGCTGTAAACTCCATTATGTACTATTTTAGGTATGTACCGTGTACTAATTCCGTGCAAAGATACAAAATATATTTAGAAACGCTGATAACAAAGGTAATATTTTCGTATTTTTTTAGAAAGTAACTGCACATTTAGCAATTCCGACGCCTCGCTGATGTCCTTGATGGTGCCGTCTTTGTAGAGAATGGCGATGCTGTCGTCGTCGACGGAGTACATGTCTTTCTGTATCGTGTTTAGGCTCATCAGGTAGTGGCGGGCGTCGTCAGCGCCTATGTCCATGCGGGTGGCTATCTGCTCGGCCAGCTCGGCGAGACGCTCGTCGGTGGGCGGCTCCTCGAGCACCTCCACGCGGAAGATGCGGCGGTCGAGCATGTCGGTGGCCAGCGTCGAGAGTATCTTGTCGTCGGCATGGCGCCACACCTTCATGGCGCTCCAGATGTCGGCGTCGTCGAGCTCCTCGTAGTAGCTCAGGGCCTCGGGGTGGGCGAGGAACCACTGGCGGTCTACGTCGTGGGTGATGAAGTACTTCAGTGCCGGGCTGGCGAAGATGTCGATGCCCTGGCGCGACAGTTCCTTCGTGCGCCGCAGCATGTTCACCAGCACCTTCTCGTAGGCCACGGCGGTCTTGTGCAGATACACCTGCCAGTACATCAGCCGGCGCGTGGTGAGGTAGTTCTCGAGCGAGTAGATGCCTTTCTGCTCTACTACAAGCGAATCGTCTACCACGTTGAGCATCTTGATGATACGCGCCGACCCGATGTTGCCCTCGGTGACGCCCGTGAAGAACGAGTCGCGGCGCAGGTAGTCGAGCCGGTCCATGTCGAGCTGCGACGAGATGAGCTGGTGAAGGAAGTGCTTCGGGTACTCGTTCTTGAAGATCGAGATGGCCAGGTTGAGCTGCGAGCCCAGGTCGCGGTTGATCTGCTCCATCATGAGCAGCGAGATGTCCTCGTGGTTGATGCCGTGGATGAGGGTGTTCTCGAGCACGTGCGAGAACGGGCCGTGGCCTATGTCGTGCATCAGGATGGCGGCCTCTACGGCCTCGGCCTCGGAGTCGAAGATGAACTGGCCCTTCTGCTGCAGCGAGAGGATGGCCTCGCTCATCAGGTGGAAGGCGCCCAGCGAGTGCTGGAAGCGCGTGTGGCGAGCGCCGGGGTAGACTACGGAGGCCAGCCCCAGCTGGTTGATGCGGTTCAGCCGCTGAAAGAGCGGGTGCTTCACGATGTCGTAGAGCAGGCCGCGGGGTATCTTGATGAACCCGAATACCGGGTCGTTGATGATCTTTGAGTCGTTCATAGCTGCAAAGGTACTACTTTTTTCTGAGACTACAGCAGGGAAGAGGGGAAAAAAGACAACTCGGACGACATTGGCAACTTTTTCCGCGGGTTGCAGTCGTTGTTTCTGTCGTTCGAGTCGTCTTTTTCATTCACTCATGCCGGCGTGGCCTTCGCCCAGGTCAGGGCTCCGGCGGCGTAGGCTTCGACTTGGGGTCGTAGGCGTAGTCGTCGATGTTGGCGAAGGTGATGCCGGCCAGCATGCGGTTGCGCACGGCGCCCGTGGCCATGTCGTGCTCCATCTCGGGGGTGAAGCGCACGCGGGCTGCCTTCACATACTCGCTGTTGGCCAGGAGCTTGTCCTTCTCCTCGGCAGGGGCCGAGCAGACGGTGGTGCGGAAGGTGCCGATGCCGTCGAGCTTCACCGAGTAGCCCGAGGTGAGCTTCTCGTTGAGAATCTCGCCCAGCGAGTAGAGTACGGCCATCACGTCGGGGGTGGTCACGGTGTTCTTCTTCGTGATCTCGGCAGCAATCTGGCGCGTGCCGATGGTCTTCAGTGAGCGCGACTTCCAGTACCACTTGCCGTACATCTTCGAGTCGTGCACCTTGTTCTGATACTTCTTCATGTAAAGTGCCATAATAATGTCCTTTCTTTTTGAGGTTGTTTGTAATAAAGTTTTTTAATTTCACGTGGTCTTCGTCAGTACCTCAGCTTTGCTTCAGCGCTGCAGTCGCATTCGGCTCTGTATCAGTACTTCTTAATTCCTCTACAAAGGTACAAAAAATCTCTGATATTACCAAATGTTTTGACAATTTTTTTCTAACTATTTTCCGGTCTCCTGGAGGGGGAACTTCGGCCCTGTCGAAGGGGCACTTCGAGGTGGTTGAAGTGCCCCTTCAGGGTGGCCGAAGTGCCGCTTCGAGGGTGCCGGGGCGGCACTTCGGCCGGTGGCCGTCGGCTACGTCGGCGCGAGCAGCAGGTCGGCCAGGTCGGTGTTGGGCGGATAGGCCTCCAGGCGCTCGCTCACATTGTAGTCGATGCCCTTCGTGAGCTGCATCTGCCGCAGCCACTTCGCGTAGCAGCCGCTGTCAGGGAACAGCGTGACGCGGCGGCCCTGCAGCGCCTCCGTCCGCTCGGGCGAGAGGCCGCCGCTGCCGCTGGTGGCCAGCCACAGCTCCTGCGGGCGCACGAGGGCCATCAGCAGGGCCGTCTTCTCGCTCTCTACGAGGCAGACGCGGGCGTCGGGTCGCTGCGGCAGCAGGTGCTCGCCGAAGAGGCACTGGTGCAGCTGCCAGTCGGGCGGCAGCAGGCCCTGGCGCATGAGCCTGGCGTGGGTCCAGCCCTGATAGCCGCAGCGGTGGCCGTCGGGGCCATACTGCATGATGTGGCCGCCGTGCACCCGCTGCTGCCGGTCTATCTGCCAGAAGATCACGTAGCCCTGGCGCGTGGCCCCCAGCCGGTAGTCGTCGAAGAGCCTGCCGAGGGCGTCTGTGCTGACCGAAAGGCGCGGTGCGGCCTCGTTCTGCAGCCACTGCCAGAACGTGCTCTGCGCGGAGTGGCTGCGCGTCACGTAGTCGTAGGGCAGGGGCTGGAAGGGCGGCAGCGGCGGTGGTGTCCAGGGGCGTCTGGCCGTAGCGGGTGCCGCCGTTGCGTCCTGCGCTTGCAAGTCGGCAGCCCAGGGGTGGTCGTGATAGTAGTCGGCGGGCCGGTAGTGGTAGCCGCAGGAGTGCTGGTGGTCGCATTTGCCCACGTCGTCGGCCACGTAGCGGCAGTCGTTGTGGGTGTCCACGTATCGCACGAAGCATTTCCGTCGTCCGCATTGCGGGCAGGTAGTCTTCTGTTGTCGTCGTCCCGTCACTTTCGGGGACTCCAGTTGATAACGATAATTTTTGTTCATAATTGAGCGGTAAATAAAATACTAGTTGTTATTGATGTTACAGACCCCACCCCTGCCCCTCCCCTTGAAGGGAGGGGAATATCTGTCGCCATGCCATCTGCAGGGCTTCCGCATGGCAATCCCCTCCCTTCAAGGGTAGTGGGAATATCTGTCGCCATGCCATCTGCAGGGCTTCCGCATGGCAATCCCCTCCCTTCAAGGGTAGTGGGAATATCTGTCGCTATGCCATCTGCAGGGCTTCCGCATGGCAATCCCTTCCCTTCAAGGGTAGTGGGAATATCTGTCGCCATGCCATCAGCAGGGCTTCCGCATGGTAATCCCTTCCCTTCAAGGGTAGTGGGAATATCTGTCGCTATGCCATCAGCAGGGCTTCCGCATGGCAAACCTCTCCCTTCAAGGGGAGTGGGAATATCTGTCGCTATGCCATCAGCAGGGTTTCCGCATGGCAATCCCCTCCCTTCAAGGGGAGGGGTTGGGGTGGGGTCTGTTACTTTCTTCATTTGACATAATTACTTAAAATTTTTGGCGATTTAAATGTGCGTGCATGCATGCACTTATATATATATGTGCATGCACGCACGCACAAAAAAATCTTTTCGCGGTCAGAAGGGCAAAGTAGTCTCGTTGCATGCGTAAATCATGCCGCTGGCTTCATAAAGAGCCTTTGCTTCAATCTGTTTTTTGATGAAACGAGAGACGGTCGAACGTTCTAATTCAAACTTCTTGATCAGTATATCCGTCAGCTCGCTGCGCTTGATGCAACCGCCGTGGTTGCGGATGACCATGAGGGCATAGTCGAGCCGCTCCTGCTGACGCTCGGCCTGTGCCTCCTTCCGGCGCTCCTGAATACTGATGCGGTGCTGCTCGAGAGCCAGCCGGCGCTGCTCGTCGGCATCGACGATGGTGCCATCGTCGCCGAACATGATGCTCCACTGAGGCATCTCCTGATGGCGCGCGTCGGTACACGTGACCGTAATCACGCAGTCCTGCTTGCGGCACTCGAGCACCGTGCCCGCCTTCTGGGCCAGCATCGTGCCCAGGTGGCCGCGCATGTTGTGGTCCTCGTCGGCCTTGTTCGTGTGGAGCACGCAGACCAGGGCCAGCCGACGCTCCTCGCTCAGTACGAGCAGGTCGTGGATGAGCTGCTTGGCTAGCGCCTCGTCGTTGAACGAGGCCACGAACTCCACGATGCCGTCGATGACGACAACCTGCGGGTGATAATCGTCGACGAGCTGGTGCAGGTCGACGAGCAGCTGGTCTTGGTCGCGACGACGCAGCGGGATGAGCATCAGATGCCCGTCGATATACTCGTTCGATAAACCTGTCATTTTTTTTACGTCTTCGATAATCTTCTTCACGTCGGTTTCCTTCTGCTCCGTGTCCAGATAGAGCACGCGCGGCTCCTTCAGCCCTGACGCCACGCGGAACTGCTGTCCCTTGAGCCATGCCGCCAGGCACACCTTCAGCGCCGTCGTCTTGCCACACTTCTGCTTGCCCTTCAGGGCGTGGATGTCGCTCAGGGCGAAGAGGCCCACGCCGTCGACGGTCAGCGTCGGAACCTCCGGTTCCACAACGGTGCAGCTACTGATGCGCAATGCCGCCAGCTCCCGGCGTCGCTGCTCGCGCTGCAGTTCATCGTTGGACGGCTGCTTGACCGCCTCGTCCACTATGTTGTTGACAATCTCGCCGCTGTTCACGACTTGATTGTTTACTTGTCCATCAGCGTTCTGCTGCTGAACGTTATGCAGGCTGTTTGCCTGCTTCTCATTAAAATTCTTCTTTGTCATTTGAAAGAATTTTATAATGAGTTTCCTTGCACTACTGGTATTAATGGCGGAAACATGCACAACCAGCGGGGACCCGTGCTCAGGTTTCTTCCCCTAAATGCATTGTTTTTTGTCTATCAGGTTTACTCCTGATTGACTCCAGACGAAAAAAGCTCCGAGAAACTGACTATCGCTCATGGGCGGGCTTCAGTTTCTCGGAGCATGTCCTCAAAAAAGAAAACCCTTAAGGCGATGTGGTTGTACTTGTTTCTCACGACATAGCTGTCGCTAGAACAAGAAAACCAATACATTGCCTCAAGGGTCGAGTATTTTGTTCTCTTGGTTAAGAGTGCGATTTCCTCTGAAATCGGCTGCAAATATACAAAATCCAAACTAATCTACCAAGTCTTTTTGGAGATTTTTCTCATAAAGGTCAGCTTTTTAACAGAACAAGGCTTCACTTCACGCTGCACAGCTGGCGGTAGGGGCAGGTCTGGCAGCGGGAGCGGTCGTCGGTGGGGGCGAAGGGGAGCTGGGGCGAGAACATCTCGGCGACGGTGTCGCTCAGCCGGCGGGCGAAGTGCTCCTGATGGGGGGCTACGTCGACGATGGGCTCGCGGCCGAAGCAGAGCGTGGGGTCGTAGTCGTCGGCCGAGGCATGCTGGATGAAGAGCAAGGCGGGGCTGACGGGCTGCGGCTGCTGCGAGCGTACGATCAGGGCGTAGACGAACGTCTGCAGGTAGTAGTCGCTGTGGTTGGCCAGGCTCTCCTGGGCGAAGATGGCGTCGACGTCGGCCAGCGGACGCAGACGGCGCGAGCCGGTCTTGTAGTCGACCACACGCAGGCGCTCGCCGACGCGGTCGAGCCGGTCGATGCGGCCGCCGATGGTGGTCTGCCAGTCGCCCACCTGCATCGTGGTCACCACGTCGTGCTCCAGTCCCACAATCTCGAAGGGTGTCAGCTGGCGGTCGACCTCGAGCAGTTGGCGCAGGTAGTGGATGATCACCTCGCGGTTGATGAGCTGCAGGCCGTTCAGCTCCATCGTGAAGGGCTGATGAGGGTCGCGGATGCGGAACAGCTCGGTGCGCATGGCCTGGTCGACGGCCCGCTCGATGTCGACCTTCGAGCGCAGCAGGGCCTCGAGGTCGCCGGCCTGGATGACGCTGCTGCGCTCCAGCAGGCGCGAGTAGAGCAGGCGAGAGGCCTCATGGAAGATGTTGCCGAAGATGCGGTTGTCGATGGTGTCGTCGTCGGTCTCGTCGGGCTCGCGCAGCCCTTCTACGTAGACGTAGTAGAACTGCAGCGGACAGCGCATGTAGCGGTTGATGGCCGAAGGGGTGAGCAGGGGCGACAGGCTACGGCCTGCTGCCGGGGGCACGGCCTCGAAATGCTTGCGCAGCACTTGCATCACCTCTGCCGTCTTCTCCTTGACGGGGGGAACGAAGGGGGTGAAGGCCTGTCCGGCGTGCAGCGTCTGGAAACGGATGGAGTGGGGGCTCTCTACCATCAGCTGCAACATGAAACGCGACATCTCGCCCGTGTGGCCGTCGTTCGTGGCGTTGTTGTAGAGCAGCGTCACGTCGGTGGCGCGCTGCAGCAGGCGGTGGAAGTAGTAGGAGAAGATGCTCACCTTATGGTCGATGGTGGTCAGACCGTGGGCCTTGCGTATATTATAAGGTATGAACGACGAGTCGCCGACGCCCTTGGGCATGTTGCCCTCGTTGCAGGAGAGCAGCAGCACGTGGTCGAAGTCGAGGTTGCGCGTCTCGAGCACGCCCATCACCTGAACGCCCTCGGCGGGCTCGCCGTGGAAGGGGATGGTGGTGGTCTGCATGAGCTGCCCCAGCAGGCGCTGCAGGGTGCCGACGTCGACCACGAGATCGCCGCTGCCTACTAAGCCCAGCAGGCGGTTGGCCAGCGTGTAGGCACGGAACACGGCCTCCTGCATGAGCGGGTCGGCGGTGTCGCGGGTCGACTGGGCCACGGCCTTCAGCACGTCGCAGAGCCACGCCAGCAGGTGTTCGTTCGAGGGCGTGGGGCGGAAGAGCAGCGTGGTGGCCTCGTCGGTGCTCAGCTGCTGACGCGAGGGGTAGTAGACTTTCTGCTCGTTGAGCTGCTGCAGGAGCCGTGCCACCTCGGGCGAGAGGCCCGCCACGTAGGGATGACGCAGAACGGCCGACACCTGCCGCAGGCGGTAGCGCTCGCGCTGCTGCGAATAGCCCTGCGTCTGCAAGGCGAAGAGCTGGCCGATGAGCGAGGCCACGGGCGACTCGGCCAGCGGATAGCCGGTGGTGATGTTCACCTTGTCGACCTCATCGGGCAGGGCGTGGATGACGGCAGGCAGCAACTTCTCGTCGCAGAGCACGATGGCCGTGCGCCGTCCGTCGGCCCATCGGCGGTGCTCCCTGAGCCACGTGCTGGCGTAGCGGGCCTGGATGTTCTCCGTCGGGGCCGAGACGAAGGCCACCTCCTTCTGTCGGGCGAAGTTGCGGTAGAGGCCGGCGTCGCGCGTGTCGAGCTCGTTGGGGAAGTCGGCCAGGTACTGGCTGATGTAGTGGCCCGCCTCGCTGCCGTGCATGTAGTAGTCGTCGAAGTCCCAGTAGAACGAGGCCTTGCCCTGCTGCCTGAGCGTCTGGAACAGGCTCACCTCCACGCGCTGCAGCATGTTGAAGCCCACGAAGGCATAGTGGTCGTAGTCGAACTCGAGGTCGGCGCGCTGGGCCACCTCGCGATAGAGCGCCCCTTCGTAGGCCAGCTGCTGCGTGTGCAGCCGCTGGTTGAAGCTGTGATAGATGTCGCTCATGTGCGACCACAGGCGCAGGAATCGCTCCTTGAGCTTCGTGTTGTGGTCTTCGCTGAAGTTGCTGAAAAAGCGGCGTATGACCTGCTTCTGCTCCTCGCTGAGGTAGCTCACGTCGTCCATCTCGCGGATGTCGCGCACGTTGGCAAACACCTTGTCGGCGTCGGCCATGTTCTTGTCGAGGTCGTCGAAGTCGGCCACGAGCAGCTGCCCCCAGCCGTAGAAGTGGTCGAGGGTCTCGTCGATGCCCGTCTGCTCGGTGAAGCAGCGATGCAGGTCGCACACCAGCTTCACGGGGTCGGCCACGGTCAGCACTGAGTGGCGGCGGAACAGCTCGCTGATGGTGACATAGGCGGGGCTCCACAACGGCCGGTCGGTGAGCCGGGCCAGGTGCTCGCTGAGGAACAGCGAGGCGCGCTTGTTGGGAAACACTACGGCCACCCGCGACAGGTCGCTGCCGTGCTTGCGCAGCAGGTCTTCGGCTACGTATTCAAGGAATGTCTTCATCTTACTTCTACAATCTTATTAGTATATACAAACCACAGGTAGCCGGTCACTTGTTGGTGGCCCATGCGTCGCAGCAGCTCCATGTACTCGCGCACCTGGGCATGATACTCCTCGCGCTCACGGCCGAACTTGAAGTCGACGACCACCATCTGGCTGCCGTCGCCCATCACGCGGTCGGGCCGTCGTTCGACTACCTTGCCCGTAGCGGGGTCGACGAAGAGGATGGTGCACTCGTTGAAGAGCGTCCAGCGGCCGGAGAACCAGTCGGCCACGCGCGGGTCTTGCAGACGCTTGCGGAGCATCAGCTCAATGCGCTCGCGCGTGATTTCCTCGTTGTAGATGATGCCCTCCAGCTCCATCTCGCGCAGGGCGCTGTCGATGTCGGCCGCCGTGCGTACGTGCTGGAACACGTTGTGGAGCACGCTGCCCAGCTGTATGTAGCTCGTCTGTTGCTGTTCGTCGTCGTCGTCGCTCATGGCCAGCTCGCGGCTCTTGTTGCTCTGCTTGAACTCGGCCTTGCCGCTGAACACCTCCAGGGGTACCTCGACGGTTGCAGGCTGCTGGGTGAAGATGTTGTCCGACGGGCGTTGCGGCTGCGCCTTGTCCGCAGGGCAGACGCGGGTGTCGCCGTAGCTGAAGCAGAGCGGCTGGCCGTCGTCCTCCATCCCGTCGAGGGTGGCCCCCTGCAGCTGGTCGACTATTGCGGGCAGCACCAGCTCGAGCAGGGCCGAGCGTGAGGCCTTAGCCCCTCGCTTGCCGGTGACGTAGAGCCCGCGCGAGGCACGGGTGAAGGCCACGTAGAGCAGGTTGAGGTTGTCGACCGTGTTCTGCTGATGCTCTTCGAGGTAGTCAGGCTCGTAGATGGTTCCCATCATGCCCTTCTGGCTGTAGTCGATGGGGACAATGGGCAACTCGTTGAAGGGCTCTTCCCCGGGCTTGCACCAGAGAATGTTGCCCTGCGTCTTCTCCAGCTGCCAGTCGCAGAAGGGAATGAGCACGTAGGGGAACTCGAGGCCCTTCGACTTGTGGATGCTGATGAGCCGGATGCCCGTCAGCTCGTCGCTCTGGATGGTCTTGGCACACAGCGACTCGTCCCACTCGCGCAGGAAGGCTACAAGGTCGGTAGAGCTTTCGCTGACGAAGGCTGCCACCTGGTCGAAGAAGGCGCAGAGGTAGGCGTTCTGACCCTCCAGCTCGTGCAGGCGGAATACTTCCAATAATCGTTCAGCTAATTCGTATAACGGCAATCGCATCAGTTCGTTACGCTGCTCGTCGTATGCTGGCGGAAGCACGCCGCCAGCCATCTTGGCCAGGTAGGCACGCGCAATGTTGTCGGTAGGCATCACCAGCTGCCGGATGGCCTGAACGATGCACATCACGGCAGGCGAGGCGTCGAGCCGGAAGGCCTCGTCGCTCACGATGCTCACCTGGGGCAGCTGCTCCATGAAGTAGTTGGCAATGAGCGGAATGAGGCTGTTGACACGCACGAGGATGGCAATCTCCGAGGGCGACACGCCCTTGTCCATCAGCTCCTGCACCCGCTCCGTGAGCAGGCTCAGCGTGGTCTCCTGGTAGTCGTCGGCAGGCAGCAGGCGGATGTCTACCTCGCCTTCGTCGCCCTTGCCCTGAGGCACCTGCTGGCGCACGTCGTCGTAGGCCGTCACCTCTTCCTGGCGGGCAGCCTGGGTGAAGAAGGCGTTGTTGAAGTCGACGATGCGGCGCGTGGAGCGGAAGTTGGTGTCGAGCGTGCGTATGTCGAGCCGCTCGTCGGCATGGGTGAACTGGCTCTTGATGTCGGCCAGCAGCCGCCAGTCGCCGCTGCGCCACCTGTAGATGCTCTGCTTCACGTCGCCCACGATCAGGCTCTCGCTGTCCTCGTGGCTCATGGTCTCGTCGAGCAGCACCTTGAAGTTCTGCCATTGTACGGTCGACGTGTCCTGGAACTCGTCGATCATGATGTGTTCCAGCTGCGTGCCTATCTTCTCGAAGATGAAGGGCGAGTCGCTGTCTTCAATCAGGTCGTGCAGGAACTTCTGCGTGTCGCTCAGCAGGAAGCGGTTCTGTTCTTCGTTCAGCTGGTGCACGCGCTGCTCGATGCTGCCCAAGAGGCGCAGCTGGCTGAGGTGCTTGAGCGTGAGCGTGGCCGACTGGTACTGCTTCCAGGCACGCGGACGCTCGTCGATGGCATAGCGCAGCACGTCGCCCAGCTCGCCGTCGGCCAGCGCGTAGATAAGGTCGCGGCGCGGATGGGTCTTCTTGCACCACTTCTCAGGCTGGCCAACGGCATCGGTCACGCGCTTCGTCAGGATGCTATCGTCGAGCACGCCTTCGCGCAGCTTGCAGAAGATGCCCGCCACGCCGCTCTTGCCATACGACAGGTCGTCGACGGTCAGGCCCTCGCTCTCGAGTGTGGAGAAGAACGATTCGGCCACGTCGAGCATGCGCTCGCGGGCCTGCTCGCGCAGCTGGCGCAGGGTGGCGGTGTAGTGGTCGAAGAAGTCGTCCTGGCTCATCACCGCCTCGAGCTGCTTGCTCTCGCGCTTATAGTAGTCGCGGAAGATGGTCTTGCCAAACTGCTTGATTTGGCCAATGACATTCCACGAGCGGTCGTCGCTGATGTTGTCCATGATGTACTTCATGATCCATTGAAGCACCACATCGGTCGTCGACAGGCTTTCTATGAGCTGGTCGACGGCCAGTTCCTCTACCTGCGAGTCGTTGAGCCCGATGCGCAGGTTGGCAGTCAGCTCCAGCTCGCGAGCCAGGTTGCGCAGCACGCTCTGGAAGAACGTGTCGATGGTCTCCACGCGGAAGTAGCTGTAGTTGTGGAGGAGCAGCTGCAGGGCCGTTGCCGCCTGCTTCCTGACGAACTCGGGCGAGGCGTCGAGCTCGCGGCACACCACGTTGAGGTAGCTCTCTGAGGAGCTGAGACCGTGGGCTATGCCATAGAGCTGGCTCAGGATGCGCGTCTTCATCTCCTCCGTCGCCTTGTTGGTGAAGGTGACGGCCAGTATCTGTCTGTAAGACTGCGGATTGCGCACAACCAGCTTAATGTATTCTGTAGCCAGCGTGAAGGTCTTTCCGCTGCCTGCGCTGGCCTTGTAGACGATGAGGGGTTTGGTCATATCATTACCATCTTCTGAATAATTCGAATGCAAACTTGATGCCCGACTCCTGATACTCGAAGCCTGAGAAACTGCTGAAGAATGCCAGCGACACAAGCCGCGTGGTGAAGCCGTAGCCTATCTCGGTATAGGGGCGATGCTTGTCGATGAGGAGGGAGCTGAGGTAGACGCGCTCGCGCTCGACGAACCGGCCCACGACGGGAACCATCGAGGCCGCCAGCAGCGGCGACTCATAGCTGACGTTGCCTCGGAGGTAGTACATGGACTCGTTGTAGAGCTTCGACGACAGCAGCTGGAAGTTGCCCGTCCAGTCGTCGTCCCAACCGCCAGGCAGGTTGTTGTCGCGGAAGTTGGAGAAGTCCATGAAGTAGTTGTTGTGGCGGCGGGTGTAGATACCGCCGCCCAGACGGATGTTGAGCGACTGCAGGCGAGGCAGCTTGTGGCTGATGGAGGCGTCGGCTTCCCATCGCTCATAGTCAAGGTCGGTCTTCTTGCTCTTCACTCCGCGCTCGTAGTCGATGCTGAAGAGCGGCGCCTTGGGCCACGGGCGCAGCTTGACTCCCACCATAGGAGCGAGGCTTCGCAGCCTCGTGGGCTTTCCGAACTGGCGCATCATTTCTGCGTTGACTGCCTTTCTGTGGTGAATCACGAAACCGGTTTCGAGCCAAACCCAGTTGTTCAGGCGCATGTTGTTGGTCAGCTGCAGGCGGTTGTCGTCGAAGGCCTCGAGGTCGGTATTGGCCAGCTCCGGCAGCTCGCCGTGCTCTTGAATGATTTCGTCGAGGATGGTTGAGTTGGCGATTCGGTTGCCGTTGGCATAGATGAGCTCCAGGTAGCCGTCGTTGTTTGGGGCATAGTTGAAGCGTATGGGAATGGTGAAGTAGAACTTGTGGAGCTTGAAGTTGTAGCCGAAGGAGGTGCTCGTCGATAGCGAGCGTTGCTTGTCGAGGTCCCATCGGGCGCGTAGACGCATCCTGTAGGCCACACCCTTGCGCTTGCTGTAGCTGATGTATTCAGGATTGATGATGGGCGAGAGCTTCACGTAGGCGTTGCTCCAATCGGCCCGCAAGCTGCTTATGAGGTTCTCGCCTAACTGGTCGAGCATCAGCGACTTATAGAGCGGCCGGCGCTTCTTCTCGGGCACCGAATCGACGATGGTCGTATCGGGCTTCGGCGCGTGGGCTTCGTCGTATCTGTCGTAGACATGCTGCTCCTCGTCGGAGAGCGCGTAGGGACGCACGGAGTCAATCAGATGGCGGTCGCCGCGGACGCTGAGCGTGTCGGGCAGGGTGATGGGGCAGTCGTAGGCCGCCTCGACGTGCGACGTGATGTAATTGCCCATGAACTTGAACTCGATGTCGGTGTTGCATTGCTTTGGTATGAGCGAGCGCGCTCCCTCGCTGCCCATCGTGGCCTGAGCGCGGAAGCCAATCATATCGAACTCGCCCACGAAGGTGACGTCTTCAATGCGGCCTGTGCTGGTGTCGACGATGGCTGCTCCCTTCACCAGCTGGGTGTTGCTGACGAAGCGTGGGCGGAAGCTGAGCAGCGTCTTCACGCCTCCCACGTACTTCGTGGTGTAGCGGTAGTAGCTGCGGTTCTCCTCGCAGAAGGGCGAGAGGATGTGGTCGCCGTAGAGGGTGACGCCATAGACGTTGGGCGTGAGGAACTCGACGACCGTGGGCAATGCCTTTCGGTTATGGCGTATGGTGGTGTAGAAAACGTTGTTCTTCGAGTCGTAGTCGTTGATGCCGTAGAAGTACAGTCGGCTGTAGGCCTCGCTCAGATGCTCGCGTCCGCCCTCTGCCATCGTGTACATCGTGGGCACGAGCCACAAGGTGAAGTTGCGTCGCTTGGTGGCGTAGTGGTGCTTCATGTAGACGTTCGACGCGAAACCGTTGACGTCGCTCGTGTAGTTGCGCTGATAGCTGAACACGCGACGCATGACCAAAGAGTCGGCTTTATCTTTGGCTTCTACCATTGTGCTGCTCAGCATCAGGAGCAGAAAAATGGGGCTGAGTATCGTCCGTAAGCGAAACACAGCCCCAAAGGTACAAAGTTTTTTTCAATTAGCCCAAATACTTCATCAAAATCTTCGCATTACCTGAGTCGCGAAGCTTGGCAATGCTCTTCTCGCGTATCTGGCGCACACGCTCGCGGGTGAGACCCAGCTCGTCGCCAATCTCCTCCAGACCCTTCTCGTGGCAGCCAATGCCGAAGCACTCGCGGATGATGATGATCTCTCTCTCCTTCAGCACCTTAGAGAGCACGGCGTTCAGCTCCTGGGCCATCGACTCATGGTCTACCTGACGGTCGGTGCGCGAGTCGTCGCCCGAAGCCATCACGTCGAGCATGCAGTTGTCCTCGCCGTCCTGGAAAGGAGCGTCGATCGACACGTGGTGGCCGTCGGCCATCATCGACTGTCCGATTTTCTCCTCGTCGATCTCTGTCAGCTCTGCCAGCTCTGCTACTGAGGGATGGCGCTGGTTCTCCTGCTCGAACTTATTGATTTCGTGACTAATCTTATTCAGCGAGCCCACCTGGTTGAGTGGCAGGCGTACGATGCGGCTCTGCTCGGCAATGGCCTGCAGAATGCTCTGGCGAATCCACCAGACGGCATAGGAGATGAACTTGAAGCCGCGCGTCTCGTCGAACTTCTGTGCAGCCTTAATCAGTCCTATGTTGCCCTCGTCGATGAGGTCGGTCAGCGTGAGACCTTGGTGCTGGTATTGCTTGGCAACAGACACCACAAAGCGTAAGTTGGCAGTAACGAGCTTATCCTTCGCACGCTCGCCCTCCGGGCCGCCCTTGCGTATCTTCTGTGCCAGCTCAATCTCTTCATCAATGCTGATGAGCGGAGCACGGCCAATCTCTACCAGATACTTGTCCAGAGCCTCACTCGAACGGTTGGTGATACTCTTCTGAATTTTTAGTTGTCTCATCTTATTATCCTAATTGTTAGCTAACGTCTTGATTTTCAACTTGTTTAAAGCCTTTTCCTTCAAAAGGCGCTGCAAAGTTACGAATTATTTCGATAACTTCCAAATTTATCTGCATTCTTTTTTATCTTTTTAAGCATTCGCCCGCCTGAGATTGAACGGACCAATCGCTTGGATTAGTCCCGTGAATCGCCTCGATTAGTCCCGTGAATCGCCTCGATTAGTCCCGTGAATCGGTTGGATTTGTCGCGTGAATCCATCTTTAAGTGCTTTTAAGGTTTTATTTTTTGCCCGTTCAATTATTTTGCTTACCTTTGCCCCGCTTTTCTGTTAGCACAGACTGGCGACACAACACGGACAACATTATTATATTCTAAGTACAACATGAAACTAAAGATTGCAGTACTTCCGGGCGATGGTATCGGACCGGAAATCATGAAGCAGGGCGTAGCCGTCATGGAGGCTGTCGCACGTAAATTCCAGCATGAGTTCACTTACGAAGAGGCCATTGTGGGCGCTCATGCCATCGACCTTGTGGGCGACCCCTATCCGGCTGCTACCCACGACGTGTGCATGCGAGCCGACGCCGTGCTCTTCGCTGCCGTAGGCGACCTGAAATACGACAACGACCCCACCTCGAAGGTGCGCCCTGAGCAGGGACTACTGGCCATGCGCAAGAAGTTGGGACTCTTTGCCAACGTGCGTCCCGTTGCTACGTTCGACTGTCTGCTTCATAAGTCGCCCCTGAAAGACGAGCTGTTGCGTGGAGCCGACTTCGTGGTCATTCGCGAGTTGACTGGCGGCATGTACTTTGGCGAGAAGTATCAGGACAACGACAAGGCATTTGACACCGACATCTATACCCGCCCAGAGATTGAGCGCATCCTGAAGGTAGCCTTCGAGATGGCCCGCACGCGTCGCCGTCATCTCACCGTAGTCGACAAAGCCAACGTGCTGGCGTCTTCGCGCCTGTGGCGCCAGATTGCCAAAGAGATGGAGCCGCAGTATCCTGACGTGCAGACCGACTACATGTTCATCGACAACGCCTCCATGCGTGTGCTCACCGAACCCCGCTTCTTCGACGTGATAGTAACCGAAAACACCTTCGGCGACATTCTCACCGACGAGACTTCGTGCATCACGGGCAGCATGGGACTCCAGCCCTCGTCGTCGCTGGGTGTGCACACTCCGCTCTTTGAACCCGTGCACGGCTCGTGGCCGCAGGCTGCCGGACAGAACCTAGCCAACCCCTTGGCGCAAATCCTTTCTGCAGCCATGCTGCTTGAACACTTTGGCCTGAACGAGGAGGGAGCACTTGTGCGCGAGGCTGTCAACGCCAGCCTTGATGCCAATGTTCGCACGCCGGAAATACAAGTAGAGGGTGGTGCCCACTATGGAACCAGCGAGGTAGGACAATGGATTGTCGACTATATCAACCGCAAATGAGACTGTTTCTGCTTGCAATAGCCCTATCGGCCACACTCGCCACTTCTGCACAAAACGCGCAGGAGTGGCGAGACTCGCTGGCCGTTCTCAATAAGGCCATCGCCCTGCAGCCCCGTTCCACCGACCTGCGCCTCCGCAAGGCTGCCGTCAACATAGAACTCAACCAATGGGACTATGCCATCGACGAGTATGGCCGCGTGTTGCAGCTCGATGCCGACAACCTCGCCGCACGCTACTTCCGCGCCTATGCTCACAACCATCAGCGCCACTACGACCTTGCGCTGCGCGACTATGAAGCCTTTCTTGCTCAGGTGCCAAACCACTTTGAGGCTCGAATGGGGCTTGCTATGGTGAAGCGGAAGCTGGGGCGACAGGTCGATACAGTCGACGAGCTGAACCGCCTGGTGCAGCAGCATCCCGACTCGGCTGTGGCCTATGCCGTTCGGGCTGATTACGAACGCGAGCTGAAGCAGTACGAGCCGGCCCTCTATGATTGGGACGAAGCCATTCGGCTGGCTCCTGAGAATGCAGAGTACGTCGTCTCGAAAGTGGAGCTGCTCCTGTCGCTCAAGCGCAACGAAGAAGCATGGGCCGAGTTGCAGGAGGCACAAAAAAAAGGTCTATCCAAAGCTATACTGAAACCTTGGATAGACCGTTGTAAGTAGTCTTAACGATTTAGTTCCTGAATACAAGCCCGTCGCCAAACTCATCGATGATGATGGGCTTCTCACGCGACACCTCGTTGGCAAGCAACTTGCGCGAGAGGTCGTTGAGCACGTAGTGCTGTATGGCACGCTTCACGGGGCGGGCGCCGAAGTCTGGGTCATAGCCCTCGCGAGCCAACCAGCGAACGGCGTGTTCCGTCACCTCGAGCTTGAAGCCCTGCGGTTCGAGCATCTGCTCCACGCGCTTCATCTGCAAGCGCACCACGTCGGCAATCTGTTCCTCGTTGAGCTGCTTGAAGGTGATGATTTCGTCAATACGGTTCAGGAACTCAGGTCGCATCGTCTGGCGCAACTGCTCGCGGGTAGCGTTGCTGGTCATGATGATGATGGTGTTCTTGAAGTTGGCTGTACGGCCCTTGTTGTCGGTCAGTCGTCCATCGTCGAGCACCTGCAGCAGAATGTTGAAGACGTCGGGGTGGGCCTTCTCAATCTCGTCGAACAGCAGCACCTGATAGGGCTTGCGTCTGACAGCTTCCGTCAGTTGTCCGCCTTCGTCGTAGCCAATGTAGCCCGGAGGCGCACCAATCAGTCGCGATACGGTATGCTTCTCCTGATATTCTGACATATCAATTCGCGTCATCATCGTCTCGTCGTTGAAGAGATATTCGGCCAGCGCCTTGGCCAGTTCCGTCTTACCTACACCGGTAGTACCCAGGAATATGAATGAGGCGATAGGCCGCTTGGGGTCTTGCAGGCCGGCACGGCTTCGGCGTACAGCATCGCTGACGGCAACAATGGCTTCGTCCTGTCCTATGACGCGCTTGTGAAGCTCGTCCTCCAGATGTAGCAACTTTTCTCTTTCGCTCTGCATCATGCGGGTTACGGGAATGCCCGTCCATCGGCTCACCACCTCAGCAATGTCGTCGGCAGTCACTTCTTCGCGTACCATAGCGTTGCCGCCCTGCGCCGAAGCCAGCTGCTGCTGTATGTGCTTGATGTCGTCTTCAAGAGCCTTTAGCTTAGAGTAGCGTATTTCAGCAACCTTGCCGTAGTCTCCTTCGCGCTCAGCACGCTCAGCTTCATACTTTAACGTCTCTATCTGCTGCTTGTCCTGCTGGATTTTGTTGACCAACTGGCGCTCGCCTTCCCACTTGGCACGGAATTGTTGCTCCTGTTCGCGCAGTTCAGCAATCTCCTTGTCGAGCTGGGCTATCTTTGGCTCGTCGTTCTCACGCTTGATGGCTTCCCGCTCAATTTCCAACTGCTTCAACCTGCGCACTATCTCGTCGAGTTCCTCCGGTACGGAGTCACGTTCCATTCGCAACTTGGCGGCAGCCTCATCCATCAGGTCGATGGCTTTGTCAGGCAGGAAACGCTCGTTGATGTAACGCTCTGACAGCTGTACGGCAGCAATACAGGCATCGTCCTGAATACGCACCTTGTGGTGGTTCTCATAGCGTTCCTTCAGACCGCGGAGAATGCTGATGGCACTCATTTCGTCGGGTTCGTCGACCATGACTGTCTGGAAACGACGCTCAAGAGCCTTGTCCTTCTCGAAGTATTTCTGATACTCGTTGAGGGTAGTTGCACCGATGGAGCGCAGCTCGCCTCGTGCCAGAGCAGGCTTCAGGATGTTGGCTGCATCCATAGCTCCCTCGCCACCTCCGGCACCCACCAGCGTATGGATCTCGTCGATGAAGAGGATGATGCGTCCTTCCGACTTTGTCACTTCGTTGATGACGCTCTTCAGTCGTTCCTCGAATTCACCCTTGTACTTTGCACCAGCCACCAGGGCGCCCATGTCGAGCGAGAAGAGTTGCTTGTCCTTCAGGTTCTCAGGAACGTCGCCACGCACGATACGTTGGGCTAATCCCTCGACGATAGCGGTCTTACCCGTACCTGGCTCACCTATCAGGATAGGATTGTTCTTGGTGCGTCGGCTCAGGATTTGCAGCACACGGCGTATCTCATCGTCTCGACCGATGACGGGGTCTAACTTCCCCTGACGGGCTAAGTCCACAAGGTTCTTGGCATACTTTTCGAGCGACTGGTAGTTGTCGTCGGCACTCTGCGACTGAACGCGCTGCCCCTGTCGCAGTTCGAGAATGGCCTGCCGAAGGTCTTTCTCGCTGATGCCGGCATCCTTCAGTATGCGGCTTACCGTAGAGCTAACCATCAGCAATGCAAGCAACAGCGGCTCAACGCTGACGAACTCGTCGCCCATCTGCTGAGAAAGCTCCTGAGCCTTGAGCAGCACTTGGTTGGAATCAGAACTCAGGTAGGGCTCGCCACCCTGTACGCGTGGCAGATGCTTCAGTTCCTGCTGGCAGAGCATCTCTATTTGCTGGGCGTTGACTCCCAGCTTCTGAAACAGGAAACTAACTACGTCGCGGGCTTTGTCGAAGAGCCCCGCCATGATGTGAACCGGCTCGATGGTCTGCTGTCCGTTCTGTTGGGCAACGTTGACGGCCTGCTGCACCGTCTCTTGTGCCTTGATTGTAAATTTGTCTAATGTCATTTTCTTATCCTCCTTATTTGTTTGTTCTGCTTACCTCCCAACAAATAGCATGCCCCAACCGACGAAGATGACATTCTGTCGGTTGGGGCTGACTTGTTGTCGCGTGTCCTATATTTAATAGAAGATAAGAGAGAGCACGTAGGCCACGATGGTCGACGTGATGACGCATACCAGACCAGGCATCATGAACGAGTGGTTGAGCAGATACTTACCAATGACAGTAGTGCCAGAACGGTCGAAGTTCACGGTGGCAATATCGCTGGGATAGTTGGGGATGAAGAAGTAACCATAGACAGAGGGGAGCACACCCAGCAGCACAGGACCTTCGATGCCCAACGAGTAGGCTAAGGGCAGCATAGCCACGACGACGGCTCCCTGCGAATTGATGAGCACGGATACGAGGAAGAACACAAGGGCGATGCTCCACGGGTAGGCCGAAACAACATCGGCCAGCATGAGCTTCATCTCGTCAAGGTAGTTGGAGAAGTAGGTGTCTGCCAACCAGGCTATGCCATAGATGGCCACGACAGCCACCATGCCACTCTGCCACACAGGACCCGCAACAGCTTTCTTGGGAGCTGCCTTGCAGAAGATAATCATCAGGGCAGCAGCTGTAATCATTACAATCTGGATGACAAGATTCATGGCCAGAGGCTTGTCGAAGAATTCCGTCATGCCGTCAATATGAATCTTGGCCTTTACCAGCTGGTCGGCTGTCAGCGTCAGGTTCTCGTTAATCACCAGCGGGTCGGTACCTTTCACGGCACGCATGGTGTCGTAGGCGGGCAGGGCATTCTGGAAGATTGCGAAGAAGACGATGACACAGAGGGCGCCCAGGAAAATAAATACGGCATTCTTGGCCGACTGTGGTATCTCCTTGTCGAGCGTGGTAGCCGAATTGCCATAGATGTATTTATACTGCTCTGGGTCTTTCAGCTTGGCTTGGAACTGTGGGTCTTTGTCGAGGTCTAATCCGCGATGATAGCTGGCGGCGGCAGCAGCCATAAGTCCGCAGATGCAGGCAGGGATGGAAATCATCAGCACGCCGGGAATGGTGATGTCGAAACCATTGGCATTGGAGATGGTGACGAAGGCTACTACGGCTGCAGCGATAGGCGAACAAGTGATGCCCACCTGCGATGCAATCGAGGCTACTCCACAGGGACGTTCAGGACGAATGCCTTTCTTCAACGCGATATCGCAGATAATCGGCATGAGTGTGTAAACTACATGGCCCGTACCCACCAGCACGGTGAGGAAAAACGTGCAGAGCGGAGCCAGAAACGTGATGCGGTCAGGATGCTTGCGCAGCAGTTTTTCGGCAATCTGGATGAGCCAGTCCGTGCCGCCCGATGCCTGCATGATGCCCGCACAGGTGACTGCTGCAATAATAATGTATATCACATCGGTTGGAGGCGTGCCAGGTTTCAGACCAAAACAGAAAACAAGGATGGCCAAACCGATGCCAGAGATGGCACCAAGCGCTAACGAGCCGTAGCGTGAACCCACCCAGAGCGCACCAAGTACGATGCAGAGCTGGAGAATCATAGTAAAAGTAATCATAATGAATAATTTAAGTTTTAAATTTTTAGTTTCGTTTCTCCTTGATGATGCCGTGTCGATAGGCATAGAGCAGACCTTTCAGGTCGTCAATCTGAGCACGCAGTTCGTCGCCTTTGTCGGTATCGGCTACCAACATGCGATGGGTTGACATTTCAACAATCTGCGTAGTCGACTTAATATCGGTGCCCTGTCTGATGGCTTCTTTTGTACTGGTAAACGGCTCATGTTGAACCAACTGGAAGCCTCGGCTGTGGTAAATGAGCGTATAGCCTGCTATACCGGTCTCAGAATGATACGCCTCCGAGAAGCCTCCGTCGATCACCATGAGGCGACCGTTGGCCTTGATGGGGTTCTCGCCCTTAGAGGCATGAACGGGTACGTGGCCGTTGATGATGTGTCGGTTTTGCCCTTTCACACCAAACGCATCGAGTATGCGGTCGCAGACTTCAGCTGAGTCGCGTAGCTTGAAATAGTTACCTTTCTCCTCGTGGTAGGTTTCCTTGTCCTCCAGGAAGTAACGTTCAAAGGTAGCCATCTTCGACTTGTCGAACAAGGGGGAGTCTTTGCCACACCATAGATAGAGGAAATAGTCTTTGGCAAATGCTTTCAAATCGGCAGGTGTGTCGTTCTCGAAAGCGGCTCGGATGAGCTGGCCTGTATACTCCATCAGCTTCTTTCCGCTATACTTTTTACCCAGAATCAGAACCTCCTTCAGCGTTCCGTCGTCGTTGAGAGGTATGCTGGCGTGATAGAGCAGGTTTGAGTTATATATGGCATACATGCAGCCGTGGGAGAGAATCGTGCGGATGTGCTTGCGCAGCTTTTCGCTTACTCGGAATGAGTGGTGCAGCTTCTGCATCAGGTCAGCTTCTTCTGGGGTGAGCTCGAGAGACGACAGGGTGGGGAAGTCGCACGACTTCATGGCATATTCTTTTCCGTCGATAACGCAAACCTTACGTGTCAGGTCAATCTTTTCAAGCAAGCAGCGGTCTTCCATTTGCCATTCGGGCCGACGATGGAAAATGCGTGCCTCTTCCTTGAACTGAATGATAGAGATGGCTTTGTGCATCTTGGCTGTCAGCAGTAGTGTCTTTTCGTCCATTTGCTGTTCTTTCAACAGCTTAGGCATGAACTCCTTACAGGGGTCTTCGCCGTAGACCTCGAGGGCAAAGGTGGCCAGCGGCACGAGGTTGATGCCGTATCCCTCTTCGAGCGTGGCGAGATTGGCATAGCGCAGCGAGAGGCGGAGTACGTTGCAGATGCAGGCATCGTTGCCGGCGGCAGCCCCCATCCAAAGAATGTCGTGGTTGCCCCACTGGATATCCCACGAATGGTATTGGCGCAAGGTGTCGAGAATAATGTGAGCGCCAGAGCCTCGGTCGTAGATGTCGCCTAAGATGTGCAGCTGGTCGATGGCCAGACGCTGGATGACGTTGCATAGGGCCACGATGAAGTCGTCGGCACGACCAGTAGAGATGATGGTGTCTACAATTACTGCTACGTAGGCAGCCTTGTCTTGGTCGTCAGACCGTTCATGCAGTAGCTCCTCTATAATATACGAGAAGTCTTCAGGCAGCGACTTACGCACCTTGGAACGCGAATATTTAGAACTGACATCGCGGCACACTTTTACTAATTGATGGATGGTGATGTGATACCAGTCGTCGATGTCGGGCTCAACAGCCTTAATCAGTTCCAGTTTCTGCTCAGGATAGTATATGAGCGTGCACAACTCTTTCTTCTCTGATTCGCGTATGGTGTTGCCAAATATCTCGCCCACTTTGCGCTTGATGTTTCCAGAAGCATTCTTGAGCACGTGCAGGAAAGCCTCGCTCTCGCCGTGCAGATCGGCCAGGAAATGCTCCGTTCCTTTGGGCAAGTTGAGAATGGCCTCCAGGTTAATGATTTCGGTAGAGGCATCCGCAACTGTGGGGAACGATTGCGAGAGCAGGTTCAGATAGTGCATATCATTGGTCATGATGATAGGTCTTTAGCTTTAGGTATTTTGTTTCTGAATGCAAAGGTAATGTATAATTTTGATACAGCGAAGGGAAAATGTAATAATTTTATTATTTTCTTACACTTTTGCTTCTGTCTACTGCATTTTCCTTCGAAGTGACTCTGTCTGTTTATCGTCTAGTGGAGCCAATAACATGTATCCTTCGTCGAAAGCAGTCTGCTCTGAAAGCAATTGCATGATGCGGGCAGTATGCTGCTTGAGCTCTTGCTGGTCTATGAGTTCCAGCAATTGGTCGTCTTCAACATCTGGCTGCCGAAGGGCTTTGTCGAGTTCCACCAGACGCCGAAGAGTAGGTGTCTGAAGGTCTTTTATAAGTTGTACAACCGACCGGGTGTCGACTGTTGTCGAAGGACGATAAGACCGGGTTTGATAGTTTTCGATACTTTGGGTGTCGATGTTGGGCTTCTTTCTGCCTATTACGGCGAGTCCACGTTCTATGACGTCGCTTACGTCAGCTTGGTGGGCATAGAGCAATAGCAGTCGCCATTGTGGCTCAGGTATATCCATGCCTTCTATCCAGTGTGCGTCACCTGTGACGCCCGCTTTCAATAATGCTCGTAAAGTTTGGCGTGTATCGTTGTTTAGCAATGGCAATACGTCACTATCCATTACTTTCTGATATATACGCAAATGCTGTGCTATGAGTTGTTCAGTTGAAGTGGTTTTCGTTATCAACGGATTGGCAACGGTTTCTATGCGTGTGTTCCATCCCAACTGCCGAAGTCCCTCGGCCTCTTGAGGCCCCATAGCAATAAGTGTATATGCCCTGCCTACCTGTCGGCGTTCTAACAGCTGCTGTGCCTTATGCTCGCTGAGCACCCATGGCTGCAAGTCGCCGTGGGGGGTAATCACAATGCGTCGCTCTTTGAGAGCCGTCGTGCGAATAGTTGCCAATGAGTGCCAGCATCCATGAATGTGTAAGATGTCTGGATAGCCCATGCCGGCATCATCAACTTGCTTAGGTAGCAAATCTACATATTTAGCGATAGCATTGTTTTCTTTGTCGTAAAGGTGGACGATGTTCATGCACTCTAACGAATGAAAAGATTACGGCAGGCAATGCTCAAACGGAGTCCGCACAGTTGCCCGCTATTGATGTCTTGCTCAAAGAAACTTAGCACTTGATGTGCTTGACTGGAAGGCATTGCTATAAAGTCATATAGCCCTCGTTGGTATCTGAACAGTTTACCGCGATGACCAAAGGCGTGCTTCCGTTCAGCCTTCCGAATGAACTGACTCCCTTCCTCTATGCTTTCGAAAGTCTGCAGACAGAGTCCTTTCTTTGCATAATAACCGAAGACAATACCAGTATTGTCGTCAATGACACCTGCAACATCTTTTAGCCAATCGGCAGAAGGCGTCGGAGTCGTGATGTCAGTTAGTATTATCCAATTGCCAGTTGCTGCCTTTACGCCGATTGTCAAGGCCAGTTTGCGACGAGTCACATGCGGGTCAGGCTTGGGCAGGAATGTTGTGTATAGGTGATCGTTTTGCTGCTTAAGTATTTTCAGAACATCTTCAGTATCGTCAGTCGATGTCTCGTCTACGACAATTACCTTATAGCCTGGCTCGTAATCTTGTTGCAAAAACGCAGGAAGATTTGCTTCAAGTTCTCGGGCATTGTCGAAAACTGTCATGATGACTGAAAAACTTGGTTCTTTTGAGGTCATTTTACGTTGTGGAAAATTAAATATCATCACATGTATAGCCCTGCGGCAGTTGCCTGCAGTTGTAACCCATAGCCATGATTTCGCCATAAGCTCCTGCTGAGCGAATAGCCAACAGGTCGCCTCTTTTTGCCTTGTTCAGGTCAATCTGTTTGGCAAACACATCGGTCGACTCGCAGATAGGACCTACGACATCATAGGTTTCTAATGGATCGTCGCTTGTCAGGTTCTCTATCTTGTGATAGGCTTGATAGAGGGCAGGACGGATAAGGTCTGTGAAACCTGCATCGACAATGGCAAACTTCTTCACGGCACCTTCTTTGATGTATAAGGTGCGAGTAATCAGACTGCCACACTGAGCCACGACAGCACGACCCAGTTCAAAGTGAAGCGTTTGTCCTGGACGTAATTTCAATTTTTTTGCATAAGTGTCGAAGTAGGCTTTGAAATCAGGAATAGGTACTCGATTCGGATGCTGATAGTCAATGCCGAGTCCACCACCTACATTGATATGCTCAACCTTGACGTGCAATCGGTCTAATTGCTTCTGCAAGTCGTTCACGCGATTGCATAGAGCTTCAAAATCCCCCATGTCAAGTATTTGCGAACCAATGTGGAAGTGTAGTCCTACGAACTTTACGTTCTTCAGCTTTGAAGCCTCGGCTATGACTGACTCCATATCACGCATGGCTATTCCAAACTTGTTCTCTGCCAGCCCAGTCGTTATGTTGGCATGGGTATGAGCACCTACATTGGGATTCAGGCGAAAAGCAACACGTGCCACCTTGCCTTTCTTCTCTGCCAACTCGTTGATAACTTCGAGCTCAGGTATGCTTTCTACGTTGAAGCAGAAGATGTCCTTGTCAAGTCCTAAGTTGATTTCCCAGTCGCTCTTGCCTACACCTGCATATACAATCTTTTGGGCAGGAAACCCAGCCTTAACAGAGGCTTCTATTTCGCCGCCACTAACGCAGTCTGCACCTAATCCCGCCTCGCGAATAATGCGTAATATCTTGGGATTAGCATTTGCTTTTACTGCATAGTGCACGCAGAAGCCTTCATGTTTGCTGGCCTCGTCGTTGATAACCTTTAGCGTGGTCTTCAGTAATTCTACGTCGTAATAGTAGAAGGGAGTCTTCAGCTGTTCAAACTTCTCTATAGGGAATGTACCTTTCATGTTTGATTTGTGTTGTGTTGTCTGATGTTTATTTCTTGTTGAACAACTGGTCGCTCAGACTCTGAAGTGCGCGCTTTTTGTCTTCTTCGCGAACGAGGAACGAGATGTTATAGTTGCTGCCACCATACGAAATCATGCGAACGGGGATATTCTTCATGGCATCGAGCACACGAGTCTCGAAACCAATGTTCGACCAGTCGAGGTCGCCCACAACGCAGATAACGCACATGCCGGTGTCAACCGTCACAGTTCCATATTTCTTCAGTTCGTCAACAATCTCGCCCAGATGAGCAGAATTGTCGATGCTCATCGAAACTCCAACCTCAGAGGTACATACCATATCAATAGGTGTTTGGTAGCTCTCGAAAATCTCGAAGACCTTGCGCAAGAAGCCTGTAGCCAGCAGCATGCGGCTCGACTTGATTTTGATGGCAATGATATTGTCCTTAGCTGCTACGGCCTTGATTTTGCCGTACTCTGTAGCATTCGAGATAGTCGTACCCTCGGCATCTGGATCCATCGTGTTGAGCAGACGTACAGGTATTCCAGCATACTTAGCTGGCTGAACGCATGTTGGATGCAGAATTTTTGCACCAAAGTATGCTAACTCAGCAGCTTCTTCAAAGTGTAGCTGGTGAACAGGCTCTGTCTTGTCGACCACTCGTGGATCATTGTTATGCATGCCGTCAATATCAGTCCATATTTGAATTTCTTCAGCATTCAAGGCTGCACCAACGAGAGATGCTGTATAGTCACTACCTCCACGCTGCAGGTTGTCAATTTCTCCATAAGCATTGCGACAGATGAATCCCTGTGTGATGTATACCTGATTACCCTCATATTTCTCCATGATGGCACTCAGCTTCTCTTTTATATATGTGGGGTCAGGCTCTGCGTTCTTATCAGTACGCATAAAGTCAAGTGCATTTAGCAGCACGGCTTTGATACCCTGTTCCTGCATATAATTGACCACCATTGTCGTCGACATCATCTCGCCTTGTGCTACGATGCTCTTTTCTTCGAAACTTGTAAAAAGCTCCTTAGTAAAAGAACGCAGATAGTTGAACTCCTCAGCAAGGAACTGGCGTGTCTTCTCGCGAACATCCTCTGTGCTATAGAGCTCTTCACAATGGCTCATGTACTTTTGCTCCAGACGGTTGATAATTTCATTAGCGCCGTCGGCATTCTTCTTGTAGAGATAGTCAGAGATTTCAACCAATGAATTTGTGGTACCCGACATAGCCGAAAGTACTACAAAAACAGGCTCGCCCGACTTGGTGACGAGCTGCGTTACTTCTTTCATTCTTTGCGGTGTACCCACGGAGGTACCGCCGAACTTCATTACTTTCATAGCTTACTTTTTTATTTGTTTTTATTATTCTTCTTCGCTGATTCTCATTTTGTTGTAGTCGCCAGTCACTTCTTCAAGCTTTCCCTCATAGCAACGATAGACTATGCCTGGATACTTGTCGAGTAGCGGTATGTTATGGGTCGACATTACAACGGCAGTTCCTTTCTGAGAAATTTCACGCAGTATCTGCATGATGCCGTCAGCAGTATCAGGGTCAAGATTTCCTGTTGGTTCATCGGCCACAATCAGCTTCGGGCTGTTGAGCAAAGCACGAGCGATGGCAATGCGCTGCTGCTCGCCTCCAGACAGTTCATGGGGCATGCGAAGAGCTTTGTCGTTCATGTCTACAAGTGACAGCACTTCGTTGATGCGCTTGTCAACTTCACTTTTGCCCCATCCTGTGGCTCTGAGTACGAAGCGCAGGTTCTTATAGACTGTGCGGTCGGCCAATAGTTGAAAGTCCTGGAAGATAATACCTAGCTGTTTTCTCAATGCAGGAATCTGTTTGCGCTTGATGGTCTTAAGGTCGATGCTGAGCACAGTAGCTTCGTCGGCATCCTCGGCGTCGACCTCACAATAGATGGTCTTCAGCAATGAGCTTTTGCCTGACCCTACGCGTCCAATGATGTATACGAATTCTCCATCGTCTACATGGAAGTCGTCAACCTTCAGCACAGGTTCTTCTGTCTGTTGGTAGATGTTCAGATTTTTGTAACTTACCAGCATGTATTTTCTTGTTATTTTGTCGGTTACTATTTCATTTCGCCCTTAGCTTTTGCCTCTCGACGCTGTTTGTCCCAGTTAGGGTCGTGACGCTTGTGAAGTTCTTCGGCCACATCTTCTATGCGGAGCCCTTTGCTGGTGAGCAAAACGATCAGGTGGTAGAGCATGTCAGATGCTTCGTAAACAAGATGTTCACTCGTGCCGTTGGTGGCTTCAATGACAGTCTCGAGGGCCTCTTCGCCCAACTTCTGGGCCATCTTGTTGATGCCGTCCTTAAAAAGCTTTGTAGTGTAGCTGCCTTCAGGCATTTCTTGATGACGCTTGTCGATGAAGTTCTGCAACTCGCTGAGGAACAGAAGTGGGTTCTCTGTGTTTGTTTCGCCCCAGCACGTGTCAGTACCCGTGTGGCAGGTAGGTCCAACAGGATGAACCTTTACCAATAATGTGTCGTTGTCGCAATCATTCTTGATGTCAACCAGATTCAAGTAGTTGCCACTCGTTTCCCCTTTGGTCCACAGACAGTTACGAGTGCGGCTCCAGAAGGTTACGTGCTTCGTGTCAAGAGTCTTTCTATAGGCCTCTTCGTTCATGAAGCCCAGCATCAGCACGTTCTTAGTCGTTGCATCTTGTATGATGGCAGGCACAAGCCCTCCCATTTTGCTGAAATCTATCATCATAGTCTTACGTTAATTCCTTCCTTGGTTAGGTATTGCTTTAGTTCTGGAATGGGTATCTCTCCGAAATGGAAAACGCTCGCGGCGAGTGCTGCGTCGGCATGTCCCAGTTTAAATACATCGCGGAAGTGTTCTTTGCATCCAGCACCACCGCTGGCAATAATTGGGATGTTGAGCTCTTCGGATAGACGTGCCAAAGCCTCATTGGCATAGCCGTTTTTCACCCCATCGTGGTTCATGCTTGTAAACAAGATTTCGCCAGCTCCGCGTTCTTGGGCCTCATGTGCCCATTCAAAGAGCCCTCGTTCTGTCCGTTCACGTCCTCCCTTCAGGTAACAATGCCATCCGTCAGCATCAAGACGGGCATCAATGGCAACCACACACACTTGGCTTCCGAATCGGCTTGTGATTTCGTTGATGAGCTCAGGCCTGCGAATGGCCGCACTATTGATGCTGATTTTGTCGGCACCAGCAGCCAAAAGCCTTTCTACATCGCAAAGTTCGTTGATGCCCCCACCTACGGTAAAGGGTATGTTTACCTCCTTAGCTACACGCGTCACCATTTCTGTGAAAGTCTTTCGTCCCTCAAACGATGCAGTTATGTCAAGGAACACCAACTCGTCGGCACCCTGCAGGCTGTAGGCTTTGCCCAATTCCACAGGGTCGCCTGCACTTCGCAGGTTGACAAAGTTTGTGCCTTTTACCGTTTCGCCGTCTTTGACGTCTAAGCACGGAATGATGCGTTTTGCCAGTCCCATAGTTCTTTTAAATTAATTTTACCTTCGTATATTGCTTTTCCGAACACGACGGCAGGAATGCCGGCAGCCTCAAGAGCCTTGATATCGTCGATGCTCGATACGCCGCCGCTGGCAATGAGGTGAATGGTGGGGTAGGCCTGCATCACTTTTTGATAGAGCTCAATAGCAGGCCCCTGTAGGGTACCATCTTTCGAAATCTCTGTGCAGAGAACGTTCTTTACACCCATTGCAATATATTTCTTCAGGAATGGGAGTAAGTCCTCTTTGGAATCTTCTTTCCAGCCGTTGATGCTGATTTTCCCATTCCTCACATCGGCCCCAAGTATCATACGCTCTGGGCCGTACTTGTCGAGCCACTTTTCAAACAAATCGGGCTCTGTGACGGCAATGCTTCCTACGGTTACCATAGCGGCTCCGTTAGAGAATGCTTGCTCGATATCGTCATCAGTCTTGATGCCACCTCCGAAATCAACGACGAGTGAAGTCTCTGTTGTTATGTTTCTCAACACTTCACTATTGACGATGTGCTTCGATTTGGCTCCGTCGAGGTCTACCACATGAAGCCTTTTGAACCCCAGTTGCTCAAACTCACGGGCAGCTAGTGCAGGTGAGTCACGATAGACGGTTTTCTGTTCATAATCGCCTTTGGTCAGACGAACACACTGGCCGCCGATGATATCTATGGCAGGAATGAGCTCAATCATAGTTCAAGGAATTTTTTTAGTATACGTTCGCCAACCTGTCCACTCTTCTCTGGATGGAACTGAGTGGTATAGAAATTGTCCTTGTGCAATGCTGCACTATAGGGGAGTACATAATTTGCAGTAGCTATGGTGTGCTCGCAAAGTGGTACATAATAGCTATGAACAAAATAGACGTAGCTGTCTTCCTGCAGTAGCGGATCTTTCACGTCGCTCAGTTTGTTCCATCCCATACAGGGGACCTTGTCTTCATGAAGGGTGGGGCGGAAGCGCATCACAGGAACATCGAAGATACCAATACAGTCGACGTCGCCCTCTTCAGAATGACGGCACAACAGTTGCTGGCCAACGCAGATGCCCAGAACTGGCTGCCGAAGGTTACGAATGAGTTCGTCGAGATGTCTTTCCTTGAGATATTCCATAGCGGTGCGAGCCTCACCTTGTCCTGGAAAAAGCACGCGGTCAGACTTGCTAAGCGTCTCAGCGTCGTCCGTAATCAAAGGTTCCACGCCCAGTCGCCTCAGCGCATTGACAACCGAATAGATGTTGCCTGCATTGTATTTTACGATGGCTACTTGCATTAGCTGAAGATAATCGTCTTATTCTTGTAAGTAAGTATTTTTCTTTCAATGTGCTTGCTTACGGCACGAGACAGCACAATTTTTTCCAGATCCTTACCTTTCAGGACAAGGCTCTCAGGCGTGTCCTTATGGGTAATTCGGGTGACATCTTGCTCAATAATGGGTCCTGCGTCGAGTTCGGCAGTAACGTAATGGCTTGTTGCCCCAATGATCTTGACGCCTCGCTCCCAAGCCTGATGATAGGGCTTAGCTCCGATAAAAGCCGGCAGGAACGAGTGGTGGATATTGATGATGTGGTGGGGATAGGCGGCTATCATATCGTCGCTGATGATTTGCATGTATCGGGCTAACACGATAAACGTCACCTTTTCTTTCTTGAGCAGCTCCATCTCGCTCTTTTCGACTTCTTCCTTGTTCGAATGGTCTTTCTTGATTGACCACACGTGGAAAGGAATGCCAAACTGGTCGGCTACGTAGCGCAAGTCCTCATGATTGCTCACGATGCAGGGGATGTCCACTTGGTATTCGCCGGCTTTCCATCTGGCCAGCAGGTCGTAGAGGCAATGGCTCATTTTGCTGACGAAGATGGCCATTCGTGGGCGCTGGTCGCTAAAGTAGAGATTAAACTCCATCTCATAGCGCTTCGCATAGAGCGTGTCGATGTATTCCTTTATTTTATCGCGTGGAATAAGGAAACCGTCAAGTTCCCATTCTATGCGCATGAAAAACATGCCGTCCTGACGGTCTACGTATTGGTCAAGGTAGACGATGTTACCCTTGTTGTCGGTAATAAATTTTGTTACTTCCGTAATGATTCCTTGTTGGTCAGGACAATGCAGAAGTAGTATCGCTGTTGGTCTTGTCATATCCGTAAAATAAGTTTCAAGCGGCAAAATTACAAAAAAATAACCGTTTCTGCGTTTTTTTTGAAAAAAAATGTGTAAAGTTTGTGCTTAATTCGAAAATTATTACTATATTTGCAAAAATTATACGACCTGAACCAATCATTAGGAGGAATTATGCCAAAGTACAACATTACTGAGAAGAAAGAAAAGGAGGCTACCTACCGTACGTTAGTCAACCCTCAGTTGATGGATACTCTCAAGGAGAAAATCCTCAACATTATTGTGATGAAGAAGAAGTACAAGGACAAGAACTATTCTGCAAAGAAGCTTGCCGAAGACTTAGGGACAAACACTCGATACATATCGGCTGTGGTCAATGTGAAGTTTCACATGAACTATACTTCTTTCATCAACAAGTTCCGTATTGAAGAGGCTATGACCATTCTTACAGACAAGCGATACCAGGACTTGAAGATGGAAGATGTCAGCGATATGGTTGGTTTCTCTAATCGGCAGTCATTCTATGCGAGTTTCTATAAACTTATGAGGATTACGCCGAAGGAGTATCGTCGCCAGCACTATGTTGAGCCGCCTACATCTTCATCGAAGCGTGGTCGAAAAGCAGTAGCTAATTAAATGGAACAACCAGAAAATTTTAAGTATTCAGACGAACGTTTTGCTGACTTGCAATTGCTCAGGTATCGTCTGAACGGTTTTGAACGGCTGACTCTGATCCAGAAGATCCTTGTTTATTGCCTTGCAAAAGCAACGCTCTTCGGCCGTGATATTGTTTTTGATCAGTTTGGCAAATACAACCTTAAGATCAGGAAGATGCTTGAGGTTGTATATGCTGATTTATGCATAGACCGCAGTAGCGACGATTTCCAGGCGTTGGAAGTGTATTTGAAGCGAGTATGGTTCTCAAATGGCATTTATCATCACTATGGATGCAACAAGTTCGTGCCTGGCTTTAGCGCCAGCTTCTTGCTCCAGGCTCTTCATCAAGTAGATGCGCGCAAGTTGCCGCTCGAAGAAGGGCAGACGGTCGACGACCTTTTCAACGAGCTTCGCGATGTGATTTTTGAGCCCGATGTGCTCTCAAGACGAGTTAACAAAGCTGATGGCGAAGACCTCGTGGCTACCTCAGCGTGCAATTTCTATGACGGAGTGACGCAACAAGAGGCAGAGGCTTTCTATGGAGAACAGAAGCGGCAACTGGATGAAGAGCGCCCCATAAGCGTGGGGCTGAACTCCAGGCTCACGAAGGATGCCGACGGGCATCTGAAGGAGGAAGTCTGGTCGGCCGACGGTCGCTATGCTAATGCTATCCGATACATCGTCTGCTGGTTGCGAAAGGCCGCGCAGGTGGCTGAGAATGAGCAGCAGCAACACGTGATAGAATTGCTTATCGACTATTATGAGACAGGCGATCTGCATCGTTTCGATGACTATAGCATAGAATGGGTGAAGTGCCTCGATACGAAAGTCGACTTTATTAATGGCTTCATCGAGGTGTATGGCGATCCGCTTGGGCTGAAAGGCTCGTGGGAAGGGCTGGTGGAATATATTGACGAAGAGGCAACGCATCGCACCCAGACCATCAGCCGTAATGCCCAATGGTTTGAAGACCATTCTCCCATCGACCCACGCTTCCGCAAGCCTGTGGTGAAGGGCGTATCGGCCAATGTGATTTGTGCCGCTATGCTTGGCGGCGACGAGTATCCTTCAACAGCTATTGGCATCAATCTGCCGAATGCCGACTGGATACGTGCTCAACATGGTTCGAAGAGCATCACAATCTCGAATATAACTGATGCCTATAACAAGGCTGCACACGGAAACGGCTTTCGTGAAGAGTTCGTGGCCGACGAGGAGACGCTACACCTTATTAATATATATAGTGATGCCTGTGACGACCTGCATACCGACCTGCATGAGTGTCTGGGACACGGAAGCGGGCGACTGCTGCCTGGAGTAGACCCAGACGCGCTAAAAGCTTACGGCAACACCATCGAGGAAGCACGCGCCGACCTTTTCGGACTCTATTATATGGCCGACGCAAAGCTTGTGGAGCTCGGCTTGCTACCTGATGGCGAAGCCTACAAGGCGCAATACTACAGCTACATGCTTAACGGCCTGATGACGCAGCTGGTGCGCATAGAACCAGGCCATCAAATAGAAGAGGCACACATGCGGAACAGAGCCTTGATTGCCCATTGGTGTTTGGCTCATGGAAACGCTATGTCTCTCTCGAAGGAAAATGGTAAAACTTACTTGAACATAAGCGATTACGCTCAGTTGCGGCAGCTGATTGCGCAGCTCCTGGCTGAGGTGCAACGCATCAAGAGCGAGGGCGATTTCGAGGCCGCACGAAGCCTGGTGGAAGACTATGCCGTCAAGGTAGATCCAGCCCTTCATGAAGAGGTGCTGGCGCGCTACAAGAAGCTGAATCTTGCTCCCTATAAGGGATTCATCAATCCTCAGCTGCTGCCTGTCTACAATAGTGAAGGCGAAATAGCTGACATCCAGGTTTATTATGGCGAAAGCTATGCGCACCAGATGCTCAGGTATAGTTCTGAATATGCAACGCTTATTTGATGATTTTAGAAATGGACAACATTGAGATAAAGGAAAAGGTAAAGGAAATCAAGCAGTCTTTTCGGCAGATGATGGATGGAGCCGTAGCTCAATCTATGCGACAGAAAGGTGCCGACTATAAGCTGAACTGGGGTGCTACGTTGCCTCGTCTGCGCGAGATGGCTGCAGAGTTGGGACAGAACTACGATCTGGCTTTGGAGCTTTGGAAGCAGGACGTGCGTGAGTGCAAGATATTGGCTACGATGCTGATGCCGCCTGACGAGATTCTGCCTGAAGTGGTAGATATCTGGATGGAGCAGACCACCAGCCTGGAAATAGCCGAGCAGGCTGCCTTCAACCTTTATCAGCATCTGCCCTTTGCTGCCGACAAAGCCTACCAATGGATTGCTGGCGAGAACGCACTTGCGCAGCTATGCGGTTTCCACGTACTAACCCGTCTCTTCATGCAAGGCAAGGAGCCAAACGAACGCGGCATCAACGAGTTCATAGATCAGGCGCTAGTTGCCCTTCAGGGGGCCGACCTTCACGTGCGCAAGGCAGCTATGCAGAGCGTCATCCGCTTTTCTGAGCTGGGGCTCGTCTACGAGCGGATAGCCCGTTCGGCCCTTCGGCAGGCCAATCTCGATTTTCTGTAATGGTCGGCCGCCTTTCTTCGTTAGACCTTTTTTTGCATTCCCCAATGAGGCTTTTTCCTGTTCCTTTTTAGGGACGGAGAGATTGGTCGGATGAATCGGGTGGATTTGTCGGATGAATCGAGGCGATTTGTCGGATGAATCGACCCGATTTGTCGGATGAATCCTGAGTAGTGCTGATTTTGCCCTTGTTTTAAGGCGAAATCAGCAAGTTTTGTTGCTTCGCAGAATCTAATTGCAACCTTCAAAGCATAATAAACTTTAAAAAAGTTGGGTAGTTCAGAATATTTATTGTACCTTTGCAGAATTGAAACCAAAACTTATATATAATTACACATTTCAAAAGCTATGGCAAACAACAAAGAAAAGCTCTTCACCGAGTTTCAGGCGCCAACTACTCAGGAATGGCTCGACAAAATCGAGGTCGACCTGAAGGGTGCCGACTTCCAGAAACGCCTGGTGTGGAGAACAAACGAAGGCTTCAACGTGCAGCCTTTCTATCGCCGCGAAGATTTGAAGGACCTAAAGACGCCAGACGCCCTGCCAGGCGAATTCCCCTTCGTGCGTGGTAACAAGAAGGACACCAACGAATGGTACGTAAGACAGAACATCGACGTGACCGACGCTAAGGAGGCCAACGCCAAAGCGCTCGACATCCTGAACAAGGGCGTCGACTCGCTGGGCTTCCGCATTCCTGGAAAGATGGTGTCGAAGGAGACGGTCGAGACGCTACTCGAAGGTATCTACTGCGACATCATCGAACTGAACTTCTCTACCTGCCAGCGCCATTCGCTCGAGTTGGCCGAAATCCTTGTGGAGTTCTTTGAGAAGAAAGGCTACGACAAGGAGAAGATCGTAGGCTCCATCGAGTGGGACCCCATGAAGAAGATGGTGATGAAGGGCAAGGACGTGACACCCGTGCTTGAGTTCGGCCCCAAGCTGGTAGAGGCTTTGAAAGACTATCCCAACTTCCGCTGTATTGCCGTCAGCTCCGACGCACTCAATGGCGCAGGCGCCTACATCGTGCAGGAACTGGGCTATGCGCTGGCTTGGGGTAACGAATACCTGCAGCAGCTGACCGATGCCGGCGTCGACGTAGACCTGGCCGCCAAGAGCATCAAGTTCAACATGGGCGTGTCGGAGAACTACTTCATGGAGCTGGCCAAGTTCCGTGCTGCCCGCCTGCTCTGGGCTCAGATTGTGAAGCAGTATGAGCCCAAGTGCGATTGCGCCTGCAAGATGATTGTCAATGCTACCACTTCGACATATAATCAGACTTTGTTCGACAGCTACGTCAACCTGCTCCGCTCTCAGACGGAGGCCATGAGTGCAGCCTTAGGAGGCATTCACTCGATGGTCGTTACGCCTTTCGACGTGCCCTACGAGCAGGCTACCGACTTCTCTGAGCGTATTGCCCGCAACCAGCAGCTGCTGCTGAAGGAGGAGAGCCACTTCGGACAGATTGTCGACCCAGGTGCCGGCTCTTACTACATTGAGCATCTGACCGATGCCTTAGCTACCGAAGCCTGGAAGATATTCCTCAAGGTAGAGGAAGAGGGTGGCTTCCTGGAGGCCATCAAGAAGGGTAGCGTTCAGGACGACATCAACGCTACGAATGTGAAGCGTCATGGTGACGCCGCCAAGCGTAAGGATTTCATCCTGGGCACCAACCAGTTCCCCAACTTCACAGAGAAGAGCGAAGGCAAGCGCCCCGCTGGTTCTGCCTGCTGCTGCGCTACTGGTGCCAACGAAGGCTGCGAACCTACTTTCAAGGCCATAGAGTCGAGCCGTCTGGCTGCCGACTTCGAGAACCTGCGCATCCACACCGAGGAGGGCAAAGTGCCTACTGCCTTCATGCTGACTATCGGCAATCTGGCTATGCGTCAGGCTCGCGCTCAGTTCTCTTGCAACTTCCTGGCCTGCGCAGGCTATAAGGTGATTGACAACCTCGGCTTCAAGACCGTAGAGGAAGGCGTCGATGCTGCACTCGAGGCAAAGGCCGACATCGTGGTGATTTGCTCGAGCGACGACGAGTATGCCGAGTATGCCATCCCCGCCTTCAAGTATCTCAACGGTCGCGCTATGTTCGTAGTGGCTGGTGCTCCTGCTTGCATGGAAGACCTGAAGGCTGCAGGAATCGAGAACTTCGTTCACGTGAAGTGCAACGTGCTCGAGACTCTGAAAGAATACAATCAGAAACTTGGTATCTAATCAATAAGGAGGACTTGAATTATGCGTAAAAACTTTAAAGACATTGATATTTATGCAGGCATCAAGGCTCAAGATGGTGCCAAGTGGATTAAAGACAACAATATTGTAGAGAACTGGAAGACGCCTGAGCACATAGAGGTTCGTCCTGTTTATACGAAGGAAGACCTTGAAGGTATGGAACACCTCGACTTCACGGCCGGTATTCCTCCCTATCTGCGTGGCCCGTACTCTATGATGTACCCCTTCCGCCCGTGGACCATACGTCAGTATGCCGGATTCTCTACAGCCGAAGAGTCGAACGCCTTCTATCGTCGTAATCTTGCCAGCGGCCAGAAAGGTCTGTCGGTAGCATTCGACCTGCCCACGCATCGTGGCTACGACCCAGACAACGCTCGTGTCGTAGGCGACGTAGGTAAGGCTGGCGTGTCCATCTGCAACGAAGAGAACATGAAGGTCTTGTTCAGCGGTATCCCCCTCAACAAGATGTCGGTATCTATGACCATGAACGGTGCCGTGCTGCCCATCCTGGCCTTCTACATCGTGGCTGGTCTTGAGCAGGGCGCTAAGCTGGAGGAAATGGCTGGAACTATTCAGAACGACATTCTGAAGGAGTTTATGGTGCGTAATACCTATATCTATCCGCCTGCATTCTCCATGAAGATTATTGCCGACATCTTTGAGTACACCTCACAGAAGATGCCGAAGTTCAACAGCATCTCCATCTCTGGCTACCACATGCAGGAGGCAGGTGCTACTGCCGACATTGAGCTGGCCTACACACTTGCCGATGGTATGGACTATCTGCGTACGGGTGTCAACGCTGGTATCGACGTCGATGCTTTTGCACCCCGTCTGTCGTTCTTCTGGGCAATCGGCATGAACCACTTTATGGAAATTGCCAAGATGCGCGCAGGACGTCTGCTGTGGGCTAAGATCGTGAAGTCGTTTGGCGCCAAGAACCCCAAATCGCTGGCCCTGCGTACTCACTCGCAGACCTCTGGCTGGTCGCTTACGGAGCAAGACCCCTTCAACAACGTGGGTCGTACCTGTATCGAGGCTATGGCTGCCGTGCTGGGTCACACCCAGTCGCTTCACACCAACGCCCTCGACGAGGCAATCGCTCTGCCTACCGACTTCTCTGCCCGTATCGCTCGTAACACACAGATCTATATTCAGAACGAGACGAAGGTCTGCAAGCAAATCGACCCGTGGGCTGGTTCCTACTATGTGGAGACCCTGACCAATGAGTTGGTTCACAAAGCATGGGAGCACATCCAGGAGATTGAGAAGCTTGGAGGTATGGCAAAGGCCATCGAGACCGGTCTGCCCAAGATGCGTATCGAAGAGGCTGCAGCTCGCACTCAGGCTCGCATCGACTCTGGCGTTCAGACGATTGTTGGTATCAACAAGTATCGTCTGGAGCATGAAGACCCCATCGATATTCTCGAGATTGACAATAGTGCTGTTCGTAAACAGCAGGAAGAAAGCCTCAAGGAAGTTCGTGCTACTCGCGACGAAGCTGCCTGCCAGGCTGCTCTCAAGGCTATTACCGAATGCGTACGCGACTTCAAGGAAGGTCGCAAGAGCAAGAACAATCTGCTCGACCTTGCCGTTAAGGCAGCCCAGCTGCGCTGTACGCTCGGAGAGATTTCAGATGCCTGCGAAGAGATCGTGGGTCGTTACAAAGCAGTAATCAGAACAATTTCAGGCGTGTATAGCTCAGAATCAAAGAATGACAGCAACTTCGAGTTGGCTTGCAAGCTGACCGATGAGTTTGCAAAGAAGGAAGGTCGCCGTCCGCGTATCTTCATAGCCAAGATGGGACAAGACGGTCACGACCGTGGTGCAAAAGTGGTAGCGACGGGTTATGCCGATTGTGGCTTCGACGTAGACATGGGACCCTTGTTCCAAACTCCTGCCGAAGCTGCTCGAGAGGCCGTCGAGAATGATGTGCACATTGTAGGTGCTTCGTCACTTGCAGCTGGTCACAAGACGCTCATTCCGCAGCTCATTGAGGAACTCCACAAGTTGGGACGCGACGACATCATGGTGACTGCTGGTGGCGTTATCCCAGCCCAAGACTACGACTTCCTCTACAAAGCAGGTGTAGCAGCCATCTTTGGTCCTGGTACTCCTGTGCCTTACTCGGCCGTTGTTATGATGAACATTCTTCTTGATAAATAAGAACGGCATACTTACAAGAGAAGTTTTCGACTATCATAAGTCGAAACTTCTCTTGTTAATAAAACAAAAGCTGTGTCTATAATAGTCAAAAAGAGTTAAATTGTAGACGTTTTTGTTAGAACTTTAAAAAATAATCACTATATTTGCATCGTGTTTTTCATGGTATTAGATTATTAAGGTTAATTTTAGGACGATTTGTCGTGAGACAAAGATTCCTTGTGATTTATCTACAATGTAAATTTTTTATACATTGTAAATGAATTTTGAAAAGAGAGCCTGAGAAGGTTTTCTTTTCTTTTTTTATTGAATAAAATGCAAAATGTCAAGGATAATTATGAAGAATGTTAATTATTTGCCCTTTTTCTTTGAATTTCGACCATTTTGCAGTAACTTTGCAACGTAATATATTGCAATATGGGTATTTTTGGTTTATTCAACAAGAAAAAGAAAGAAACATTAGACAAGGGATTGGAAAAGACCAAGTCGTCGGTTTTCGATAAGCTGGCTCGTGCAGTTGCAGGAAAGTCGAAAGTCGATGATGATGTGCTTGACAATCTGGAGGAGGTACTTGTGACGAGCGACGTAGGTGTGGACACTACGTTGAAAATTATTGAAAGAATTGAAGAGCGTGTGTCACGCGATAAGTATGTCTCGACCAACGAGTTGAATCAGATCCTTAGGGAGGAAATTGCCAATCTGTTGGCTGAAAATAATTCTAACGATAATGACAACTGGGACTTACCTGGCGACCATAAGCCATATGTCATTTTGGTTGTTGGCGTTAATGGCGTAGGTAAAACCACCACGATAGGAAAACTGGCTTGGCAGTTTAAGCAGGCCGGCAAGAAGGTATACCTTGGAGCTGCCGACACTTTCCGTGCCGCAGCCGTTGAACAGCTCTGCATCTGGGGAGAAAGGGTAGGGGTGCCTGTTGTGAAGCAGCAGATGGGAAGCGACCCCGCTTCTGTAGCCTTTGACACTCTTTCGTCAGCAAAAGCTAATGGTGCCGACGTTGTCCTTATTGACACAGCAGGCCGACTGCACAACAAAGTGGGCCTGATGAACGAGTTGAAGAAAATCAAGGATGTCATGAAGAAAGTGCTGCCTGAGGCTCCAGATGAGGTGATGCTCGTGATTGATGGCTCTACAGGGCAGAATGCATTCGAGCAAGCTCGCCAGTTCTCAGCTGTAACACAGATTACGTCGTTGGCAATCACCAAACTCGATGGAACAGCCAAGGGCGGAGTTGTAATCGGCATTAGCGATCAGTTGAAGGTTCCTGTGAAATACATAGGATTGGGAGAAGGTATGGAAGACCTCCAGCTCTTCAATAAGAAACAGTTCGTTGACTCATTGTTTAATAATGAAGCATAAGACGGTAGACATCATCACTATGGGCTGCTCAAAGAATCTCGTTGACAGCGAGAGACTGATGGGCCTGCTGGAGGCAAACGGCTTCCAGTGTACTCATGATAGCGACGACCCTAAAGGTGAGATAGTGGTGGTCAACACTTGTGGCTTTATCAACGATGCAAAAGAAGAGAGTATCAACACAATCTTAGAGTTTGTGCAGGCCAAGAGTCAAGGTCGCATAGAGAAACTCTACGTGATGGGCTGTCTCTCGGAGCGATATTTGGCTGACTTGGAAACAGAAATCCCAGAAGTAGACGGGTGGTTTGGTAAGTTTAATTATCGTGAGCTCCTCAACGAGTTATGCTCAGAACCTGTTTGCGAGGGCAAACGGCACATTACTACACCACGCCATTATGCTTACATCAAAATCAGCGAGGGATGCGACCGCCATTGTGCCTATTGTGCCATACCACTTATTACGGGAAAGCACAGAAGTCGGCCAATGGACGAAATACTCGATGAAGTCAGGCAATTGGTGAAGGACGGAACCAAAGAGTTTCAAGTCATTGCTCAAGAACTGACCTATTATGGAGTAGATTTCGACGGCAAACAGCACATTGCCGAATTAATTTCCAAAATGGCCGACATAGAAGGTGTAGAATGGATACGCCTCCACTATGCTTATCCTGCTCACTTTCCCTGGGAACTCCTTGACGTCATACGTGAGAAAAAGAACGTATGCAACTATCTTGACATCGCCTTGCAGCACATATCCGATCACATGCTGACGAACATGAAGCGTGCTGTTACGAAACAGGAAACTTACGACTTTATTGACCGTATCCGGCGTGAGCTTCCAGGCCTTCATCTAAGGACGACCCTAATGGTGGGCTTTCCAGATGAGACAGACGAAGACTTTGACGAGCTTATTGACTTTGTCAAATGGGCCCGCTTCGAGCGAATGGGGGCTTTTGCTTACTCAGAAGAAGAAGGAACCTATTCTGCCCAGCATTATCAGGACAACGTGCCCGACGAAGTTAAGCAGCGTAGACTTAGTAAGCTGATGCGTGTTCAGCAAAACATAAGTGCGGAGATTGAAGCAAGCAAGATAGGTACAGTACAACGAATAATTGTCGACAGGAAAGAAGGTGATTATTATATTGGACGTACAGAGTACTGCTCACCAGAGGTCGACCCAGAGGTTCTAATCCCAGTTTCCAGCGGGAAGATGAATATTGGCGACTTTTACCAAGTGAAAATAACAGACGCAGAGGAGTTTGACCTCTATGCTATAAAGATATGAACAACAAGGAATTTTTAGCAGAACTATCTCGAAAGACAGGCTTTTCTGCCGAAATGACACAACGAATGCTACTGAATGTGGTCGATGCAATGGGCGATAGCTTCCTGGAAGGCGACTCTTTGCAAGTCCCTAATTTCGGCGTATTTGAAGTGAAGAATAAGAAGGAACGCATCATCGTTAACCCAACAACGAGTCAACGTATGCTTGTTCCGCCAAAACTTGTTCTTGTCTTCAAACCTAATGCTACCTTGAAAGAGCGTATAAAGAATGGAGGAAACGACTGATGGCAAGGATTTCATTACAAGAGCTGGCAAACTTCTTGGTTGAGAAACAAGCTATTGCGCCTAAAGAGGCGCGTATGTTTGTGGGGGCAATCTTTGACATTATACAGCAAGGTATAGAGAATGATAAGCTTGTCAAAGTAAAGGGACTGGGTACGTTTAAGGTCATTGGTGTTGAAGCTCGCAAGAGCATCAATGTCAATACAGGAGAAAGTGTGTTGATTGATAGTCACGAGAAAGTGACTTTCACTCCTGACACTTTCCTGAAGGAACTTGTCAACAAGCCTTTCTCACAGTTCGAAACAGTCATCTTGGCTGACGATATTAATTTTGACGACCTTGAGAATAAATTGGCTGACAATGCAGATTCTGAAGAAGAGAAGGTAGCAGAAGTAACAGAACCCAGCGAAGAAGCACCTATGATGGAAACGGTTGACATAGATGATAAAGTATCTTCAGAAGAACCAGACATAGATGCTGAACTTCCCAGCGTCAGCGAACTGCTACAAGCACAAGAGGAACCTGTTGTCGAAGAGGAACCTGTTGTTAAAGAGGAACCTGTAGTCGAAGAGGAACCCGTTGTTGAAGAGGAACCCGTTGTTGAAGAGGAGCCTGTTGTCGAAGAACCCGTTGTCGAAGCAGAACCTGTAGTCGAAGAACCTGAAGTTCAGGTAGAATCTTTAGATGAAGAAGAACCTGAAGAGGAAGAACCTGTAGATGAAGAAGAACTAGAAGATTTTGAAGAAGAGCAAAAATCCTCCAAAAAGTGGATATTGTGGTTGTTTTGTATTCTTTTAGTCGTTGCATTAGCCTTTGCTGGCGGTTATTATGTAGGCCAGTCATTCTTTAAGCAGGCTCCATTGGTGGATACAATACAACAAGTTCAGCCAGTAAAACATGTTCAGACACGGCCAAAGGACACCATTGCAACGGCGGTTAAAGCAGATACAACAAAAGCGATTCCCAAAGACACCGCTACTGTTGCTCCTGTTGTGAAAGTTGCGCCAGCAAAGGAAACTGCTCCTTCAGAAGAATACTTGAAGTATAATAGCAAAGATATTCGCCTTAGAACTGGCGCATATTATATCATGGGAACCGACTTTACCATCAAGACGCTTAAGGGCGACAAAACTTCGACAATTGCTCGCAGAACTCTTGGCGAGACGATGGAGTGTTACATAGAAGTATATAATGACCTTCCAGGTAACACAGTCTTAGAGGAAGGACTGGAGGTGAAGATTCCAAAGCTAAAGCTCAAGAAAATTGTAAACAAGAAAAAACAACAAATAAATAATAATTAATATGGCAGAGAATATTGATATCCGTGAACTAAACATGCGGATTGAACAGCAAAGCGCATTCGTCACAAATCTCGTGACGGGTATGGATCGTGTGATTATTGGTCAGAAACATCTTGTGGACTCCTTGCTCATAGGCCTCTTAAGTGATGGAAATATCCTGCTTGAAGGTGTGCCTGGCTTGGCCAAGACGTTAGCCATAAAAACACTTTCACAGTTGATAGATGCCAAATATAGTCGAATACAGTTTACCCCAGACCTTCTTCCTGCTGACGTGACGGGTACGATGATATACTCTCAAAAAGACGAGAAGTTCTTGGTGAAAAAAGGCCCCGTATTCGCAAACTTTGTATTGGCAGACGAAATTAACCGTGCTCCAGCTAAGGTGCAGAGCGCTTTGCTTGAGGCAATGCAGGAGAAACAAGTAACCATAGGAAGTGAGACCTTCGACTTGCCCAGTCCTTTCTTGGTGATGGCTACGCAGAACCCTATTGAGCAGGAAGGAACCTACCCACTTCCAGAGGCACAGATGGACCGTTTCATGCTGAAGGTCGTCATCGGCTATCCCACGATAGAGGAAGAAAAGAAGATAATACGTGAGAATATTGCAGAAGCTTTACCCACTGTGACGCCAGTAACGACCTCGTCAGAGATCATTAAGGCCCGTGAGGTGGTGCGTGAAGTATATATTGACGAGAAGATAGAACAATATATTGCAGACATCGTATTTGCGACCCGTTATCCAGATCGCTATGGATTGAAAGGTATGAACGACATGATTGCATTCGGTGGTTCGCCTCGTGCAAGTATCAACCTTGCTAAGGCAGCACGAGCATATGCTTTCATTAAACGTCGTGGTTATGTGGTTCCAGAGGATGTCCGCGCCGTTGCTCACGATGTCCTTCGCCATCGTATTGGTCTTACCTACGAGGCAGAAGCATCGAACGTTACGAGTGAAGAAATTGTTTCAAAGATTATTAATAAGGTAGAAGTGCCCTGATGGAAACATCAGATATTATCAAGAAAGTCAGGAAAATCGAGATTAAGACACGTGGTCTTAGCTCGAATATCTTTGCAGGCCAATATCATACAGCCTTCAAAGGCCGTGGTATGGCATTCTCCGAGGTTCGCGAATATCAATATGGCGATGATGTGAGAGATATTGACTGGAATGTGACTGCCCGATTCAACAAACCTTACGTAAAGGTGTTTGAGGAGGAGCGCGAACTGACGGTTATGCTCCTCATTGACGTTAGTGGCTCGCTCGACTTCGGCACGCAGAAGCAAATGAAGCGCGACATGGTGACTGAGATTGCTGCTACGTTAGCGTTCTCGGCTATCCAGAATAATGATAAAATAGGTGTTATCTTCTTTTCTGATAAGGTCGAAAAGTATATTCCCCCAAAGAAAGGCCGAAAACACATACTTTATATTATACGCGAGATGCTTGACTTCCATGCAGAAAACCTGCATACTGATGTACAGGAAGCTATTGAATTCCTGACCAGCGTGTCAAAGCGTCGCTGTACAGCTTTCATCCTGAGTGACTTCTACGTAAGGAAAGACTTCATGCAGACGTTGACAATAGCCAACAGGAAACATGATGTTGTGGCCATTCAGGTTTACGACAAACGTGCGTGTGAACTGCCAGACGTAGGATTGATGAAAGTCGTTGATGCCGAAACTGGTTTTGAACAATACATAGACACCAGTAGCCGTAGGCTTAGAGACTCCTATAAGCAATATTGGAATAATCGGCAAAAACAATTGAAGGAAACATTCACGCGAAGCAATGTCGATAACGTCAGTATCGCTACAGACGAAGACTACGTGAAGTCACTTCTCGGACTATTTAAACAACGAGGCTAAGTAATGAGAAAGTATTTACACATAATCGCATTGATATTCATTTCTTTACCTTTGTCAGCTCAAGTAACTGTCGAGGCGAGGATTGACTCCATCGAGATGCTGGTTGGACAACAGGTACATGTAACCGTGGACGCCACCATGAAGGAGGGTTCAACGGCAGTATTCCCTGTCTATCAGCCTACTCAGCAACTAATTCCTGGCATAGAGGTCATAGCAAGCATGGACCAAGGAGCTCGTAGCATTGAGAATGGTTATATCAAGCGTTCCGTGATATACACATTGACCTCTTTCGATGACACACTCTACTATCTGCCTCCTTTTGTCGTGAATGTAGATGGAAAGCCATACGAAAGCAAGAGTCTGGCATTGAAAGTTCTTACGGTTGAAGTAGACACGCTACATCCTGAAAACTTCTATCCTCCTAAGGACGCTCAAGACAATCCGTTCCTTTGGAGTGATTGGAGCTTGTCTTTCTGGCTTAGTGTAGCTATGCTACTTCTGATGGCAATAGGCTATTACCTCTATCTGCGTTTACGTGACAATAAACCTATTATCAAAACCATCAAGTTGGTAAAACGTCTGCTACCTCATCAGCGTGCAATGAAGGAGATTGAACAGATTAAAGCAGAAAAGATGGTGATTGCCGAAGACTCGAAGGAATACTACACCAAGCTTACCGATACCCTGCGTCGTTACATTGAGGAGCGTTATGGGTTCTCAGCTATGGAAATGACAAGTTCCGAAATCATCGACAATTTGACACGACACGGCGACCAACAGTCGCTCGAGGAACTACGCCAGCTGTTCACTACTGCCGACTTAGTGAAGTTTGCCAAATACTCGACACTAATCAATGAGAATGATGCAAACTTGGTGAATGCCATCGACTTCATCAACAAAACGAAAGTTGAGGTCCAGCAACAAGATGAGCCACAGAAGCCGGTACTTACCGAAGAGGAGCAACGCTCGCAGAAGGAACGTCGAGTACTGAAGAGTGTAATCATTGCTATATCGGTTGCTTGTGTCGGCATGCTGGCATATATAGTCTACAGCGTTTATCAACTTCTTATTTAAAGAAAGGACAAGCATGGAATTTGCTAATAAAGAATATTTGTTTCTGCTGTTACTCATTATACCATATATATTATGGTATGTGATGTATAGGAAAAAGACAGAGCCAACAATTCGTATGGCCGATACATTTGCGTTCCGTTACGCTCCTCGCAGCTGGCGGGTTATGCTAATGCCTCTTCAACTTGTCCTTCGGCTCATTGCCTTCACGCTGTTGGTACTGGTGCTGGCACGTCCTCAGACACAGAACTCATGGAAGAACCAAACGGTAGAAGGTATTGACATCATGTTATCCATGGACGTTTCAACCTCAATGCTTGCTGAGGACCTGAAAGATAACCGGCGCGACATAAAAAACCGACTGGATGCCGCCAAGGCTGTTGCTGCCGAATTTGTTGCTGGACGTCCTAATGATAATATCGGACTGACAATATTCGCAGGAGAGTCTTTCACCCAGTGTCCTATGACCACAGACCACTCTTCATTATTGTCCTTGTTGCAAAATGTGCGTACAGATATTGCTGCTCGTGGACTTATCGAGGATGGAACTGCTATCGGCATGGGACTTGCAAATGCCGTCAGCAGGCTGAAAGACTCCAAAGCAAAGAGTAAGGTAGTGATATTGCTTACTGATGGTTCCAACAATCGTGGCGACATATCGCCTATGACAGCTGCAGAGATAGCCAAGAGCTTAGGCATCCGCGTCTACACTATTGGTGTTGGCACCAACGGAACGGCTCCCTATCCTTATCCGTTGCCGGGTGGAGGCATTGAGTATATTCAAGTGCCTGTGGAGATAGACACCAATACCCTGAGTAGCATCTCGGCTACTACCGATGGAAAGTTCTATCGTGCAACCAATGCGAAAGAGCTGCATGATATCTATCAGGAAATCGACAAACTGGAGAAGTCAAAGCTGAACGTTAAGCAGTTCAGTCGTCGCTACGAGGCTTATCAGCCATTTGCCTTGGGCGCTGTACTGGCTTTGCTCCTTGAGATTCTATTACGCATTACTATATTCCGCAGAATACCCTAAGAATAAGAAGATGTTTAGATTTGAAGACCCTGCATATTTGTACCTTTTAGTGCTTGTACCCATATTGGCACTTATCAGGTTCTATTCCTATCGCAATCAGAAGAAGCGTTTGCGCAAGTTTGGCGATCCGAATTTGCTGAAGGAGCTGATGCCCGACGTGTCGCGTTGGCGTCCTTCTGTAAAGTTCTGGCTTCTCGAGGCTGCTCTGACGTTAATGATTGTCATGCTTGCCCGTCCACAGATGGGGACTCGTATCAGTCATGAGAAGCGTACAGGTATAGAAACCATTATAGCTATGGACATCAGCAACTCTATGCTTGCAGAAGATGTTGTTCCAAGTCGTCTGGAACGTTCGAAAATGATGGTCGAGAACTTGGTCGACAACTTCACGAACGACAAAATAGGTCTCATCGTATTTGCTGGCGATGCTTTTGTGCAGCTGCCAATTACCAGCGACTACGTTTCGGCCAAGATGTTCCTAAGCAGCATTGATCCGTCGATGATTCAGACGCAAGGTACTGATATAGCCACAGCCATAAGTATGGCAACCCATAGTTTTACTCCAGAAGAAAATATCGGCAAGGCAATCATCATCATCACCGATGGTGAAGACCACGAAGGAGGTGCCACCGAAGCTGCTGAGGAGGCCAAAAAGCTGGGAATGCGCGTGTATGTACTGGGTGTTGGCTCTGTTAAGGGAAGTCCTATCCCTGTTCCAGGAACGGGTGACTATATGCGCGACAATACGGGAGAGGTCGTAATGTCGGCTCTCAATGAACAGATGTGCCGTGAAGTGGCGCAAGCTGGTGGCGGTGCCTATATTCATGTAGAGAACAATTCGAGTGCTCAGCGTCAGCTTGACGAAGAGCTTGACAAGCTTGAGAAGCGTGAGACTGAAAGTACTATCTATAGCGACTACGACGAGCAGTTCCAGGCTGTTGGCATACTTGCTCTGCTGCTGTTGCTGATTGAGATATGTGTTTTCGACCGTAAGAATCCGCTCCTAAAGAACCTGTCGCTTTTTGGTAATAAGAAGCAAGGGACCGCTTTGCTTGTCTTGATGTTTGCACTTTCGGCATCGGCTCAAGACGCACGGCAGTATATCAGAAACGGCAACAAGCTCTATAGGGCAGGCGACTACGTGAAAGCAGAAGTGGCTTACAGCAAAGCTGTGGCTAAAGATTCGCTTAATCCGCAGGCAGCTTATAACTTAGGCAATGCCCTGATGATGCAACAGAAAGACTCGTCGGCTATTGTTCAATATCAGAAAGCCGCTCGTCTCGAGAAGAATCCCCTGCGTCTGTCGCAGTCATTCCATAATATCGGTGTTATCTGTCAGAAGAAGCAGCTCTTTGCCGAAGCTATTGAAGCATATAAGCAATCATTGCGACTGAATCCTAACGACGACGAAACCCGCTACAATCTGGTGCTTTGCCAGCGTCAGCAGAAGCAACAGCAGCAGAACCAAAAGCAGCAGGGACAGGACAAGGATGACAAGCAAGACCAACAGAAGCAGGAGAAACAACAGCAGCAACAAGACAAGAAACAGCAGAAACCACAGGAGCAGAAGCCCCAGATGAGTAAGGAGAATGCTGAGCAGCTACTGCAAGACGCAATGCGCCAGGAACAACAGACGCAGAAACGTCTGAAGGAGGCTCAGCAACAACCCCAGCGGCGTCAGCTGCAGAAGAACTGGTAAGCTGATTGAAGGGAAAGCTTACCATTAGTTAAGAAACGATTATTGATAATGAAGAATAAAAGCATGTATAGACATATTAGGCTTAACAGAAGGACAATGATGATATGCTTGTCATTCATCATTTGTCATTTCGCATTCACCCATTCCGTGGCGCAAACGCTGACAGCGCGGGCTCCGCAGCAGGTGGCTGTGGGCGAGCAGTTCAGACTTACCTATACAGTCAACACCCAGGATATAGAGAATGACTTCAGAACAGGCCAGATACCCGATGCCTTTGAGGTTCTCATGGGGCCAAGCACGTCGCGACAGTCGAGCTTCCAGATGATAAACGGCAAGACTTCGCAGTCGTCGTCGGTCACCTTTACCTATATTCTAAGTGCCGTGAAGAATGGTACGTTTACCATACCTGCCGCCCATGTCACAGCCGAAGGCAATAAAATTGCATCGAACGCGGTGAAGATACAGGTGTCGGGCACTGCTCAGCAGGGTGGGGGTGGCCACTCGCGCGGCGGTGGACAGAGCCAAGGAAGCATGCAGCCCAGAGATGCCGGCACGCAGATATCGGGAAGTGACCTGTTCATACGTGTCAGCGCCAGCAAGAGGCGCGTCTATGAGCAAGAGCCGGTGTTGCTGACCTATAAGGTTTACACGTTGGTCGACTTGACCCAGTTAGACCCGAAGATGCCAGACCTGAAAGGTTTCCACACGCAGGAAATCCCCTTGCCACAGCAGCGGAGCTTCAAAATTGAGCAGCTGAACGGCCGCCCCTACAGGACAGTTACCTGGAGTCAGTATGTGTTGTTTCCTCAGCTGACGGGCAAACTTCAGATTCCCAGCATCACCTTCAACGGTATTGTGGTTCAGCGCGACCGTAGCGTAGACCCCTTTGAGGCCTTCTTCAATGGCGGTTCGGGCTATGTAGAGGTGAAGAAACAAATCCAGGCACCAGGCATTGAGATTACGGTCGACCCGCTTCCGCAGCGTCCGGCTGGCTTCTCGGGCGGCGTTGGTTCGTTCAACATCAGTGCTAAGCTCGACAAGAGCGAAGTGAAGGCCAACGACCCCATAACGCTTCAAGTAACGGTGAACGGTGTGGGCAACCTGAAACTGATTAAGGAGCCGGTGGTTGAATTCCCTAAGGACTTCGACTGCTACGACCCGAAGGTGGCAGACAAAACCCGTCTCACCGTGAATGGTGTCGAGGGAAGTATGGTCTACGACTACCTTGCCGTGCCTCGCCATCAGGGAGAGTTCGATATCCCAGCTATTAAGTTCACCTACTTCGACACTGCCACGAAGCAATACAAGACGCTCGAAACGGAGCCATTCCACCTGTCGGTGGCCAAAGGCGAGGGTGGAAGCTCGTCAGTTCAGGACTTCTCCGGCCAGGAAGACGTTCAGTTGCTGGCTAAGGACATACGCTACATAAAGCAGGGAGATGTCGAGTTGCAGGCCGATGGCGACTTCTTCTTCGGTAGCCGTTGGTATGCTATCGCCATTGCCCTACTGCTGGGAGGGTTTATTTCGCTCTTCGTCATCTTCCGTCAGCGTGCCATCGAGAATGCCGACATTGTGAAGATGCGTGCCGGAAAGGCCAATAAGGTTGCGACGAAGCGCTTGAAGAAAGCTGCGCATCTGATGCAGGAGAACCGTTCAGGCGAGTTCTACGACGAGGTGCTGCGTGCGTTGTGGGGCTACGTTGGCGACAAGCTGAACATTCCCGTAGCACAGTTGTCGCAGGACAACATTCGTGAACGCCTGTCGGAACGTAACGTCGACGATGCCACCATCGCACAGTTCACCGAGGCGCTCAATGAGTGTGAGTTCGAACGCTATGCCCCTGGCGATGCAAAAGGAAACATGAATAAGGTATATACTACGGCAATGACAGCCATTGAGAACATAGAAAGTGTGATGAAACGCTCGAAAAAGAACAAGGGAACATCAGCAAAGGCCGGCCTCGTGCTGCTGTTGCTGCTCATGCCTGCTGTGGCAGGGGCCGTTACGAAGGCCGAAGCCGATAGTGCCTATGCCCAAGGCAACTACCAACGTGCCATCAGTAGCTATGAGGCTCTGCTCAAGGAAGGCAAGCATGCCGACGTCTACTATAACTTGGGCAATGCTTATTATCGTATTGAAGACTTCACTCATGCCATCCTGAACTATGAGCGTGCTCTGCTCCTGGCGCCTGCCGATGGCGATGTGAAGTTCAACTTGCAGATGGCTCGCTCGAAGACCGTCGACAAGATTGTGCCCGAAAGCGAGATGTTCTTCGTCACGTGGTATCACTCGCTCGTCAATCTGAACAGCGTCGACGGCTGGGCACGCCTGGCACTTATCACCCTGGCTTTGGCCATTGTCCTGGCTCTGGCCTATCTCTTCTCGTCTCCGCTCTGGATGCGCAAGGTGGGTTTCTATGGCGCTGTGCTCATGGTTGTGGTGTTCCTGATTTCGAATCTCTTTGCCTATCAGCAGAAGAGCTACATTTCCGAGCGTCGTGGCGCCATTATCATGAGCTCGGCAGTCAGCATCAAGAGCACGCCTGCCGAGAACGGCACCGACCTCTTTGTGCTCCATGAAGGCACGAAGGTGGTGATTACCGACTCGTCGATGGACGACTGGAAGGAGATTCGCGTTGCCGACGGCAAGCGTGGATGGATTGAGACGTCGAAGATTGAAATGATTTAAGCACAGGAGAGGAGAACGCACGAATGGATTGGAATGCTCTTTTCGAAGCCTTTGCCAATTTCATAGATTGGATAATACCCATCGACAAGCAGATGTTGCTGGCGGTCAACGGCAGCAGCTCGCTTTTCTTCGACTCGCTGGTGAAGACACTGACCACGGCTGCCACATGGATTCCACTTTACGTTGCACTGTTCTACATGGTGCTCAAGAACAACGACACCGTGCTTAAGGTGCTGCTCATTGTGGCTGCTGCAGGGCTCTGCGTGTTGCTGGCCGGTACGGTAGACGATGCTATCGTGAAACCCTTGGTGGCCAGATGGCGTCCGACGAAAGACCCGGAGATAGGCATTCTCGTCGACACGGTCAATGGCTATCGGGGCGGAAACTATGGCTTCTTCTCCGCACATGCGTCAAACACGTTCAGCATTGCCATCTTCTTCAGCCTGCTCGTCAGGAGCCGTGCATTGACCGTGGCGCTGGTCTTGTGGTCGTTTGTCAACTGCTGGACGCGCATGTACCTGGGCGTTCACTATCCTGGCGACATCTTCTGCGGCCTTCTCTGGGGCGGTATCGTAGGCACGTCGGTGTGGTATCTGCTGCATCGCATCGGCATACGCTACTCTCTTTCCACTAAACACATCTCTACCTACTATACTCCGACGGGCTATCAGATGACGCACATCGACATTGTCATCAGCGTCCTGGTGTTCACACTGCTCTATGCACTGCTGCGTGCATGCCTGTCGCTCTACACTATGTAACTCATTTATCCACATCATGGAAACAAAACACATTCGCATCAGCGACTATTCCTACGTGCTTCCCGACGAACGCATAGCCAAGTTCCCGCTGGAACAACGCGACCATTCGAAGTTGCTTATATATAGAAAAGGTGAGGTTAGCGAAGACCTTTTCTATCGTTTACCCGAATATCTTCCGCAAGGCGCCCTGATGGTGTTCAACAACACCCGCGTCATTCAGGCTCGCATGCATTTCCGCAAGGAGACCGGAGCACTCATCGAAGTGTTCCTCCTGGAGCCGGCCGAGCCTGCCGACTACGAGCAGATGTTCCAGACCACTGGGCGCTGTTCGTGGCTCTGCCTGGTGGGCAATCTGAAGAAGTGGAAGGAGGGCGTGCTTCGCCGCACGATTAGCCTTGAGCGTGCGGGCAGTCAGTTGACGGTCGAAGTGAGCGCAACCCGTCGCGGAGAGCACGGCACCTCGCATTGGATCGACTTTGAGTGGAGCATTGCAGGCGCTGCAGCCGACGACGTGTCGTCGCCTTCGTTTGCCGAGATTATCGATGTCATGGGCGAACTTCCCATACCTCCCTACTTGAATCGCGAGACGCAGGAGAGCGACAAGACCACCTATCAAACCGTCTACTCCAAAATCAAGGGCAGCGTAGCGGCTCCCACTGCCGGACTGCACTTCACTCCAGAGGTGTTGGCACAACTCGATGCCCACGGCATTGACCGCGAGGAGCTGACGCTTCACGTAGGAGCCGGCACGTTTAAGCCCGTGAAAAGCGAGGAGATTGAAGGGCATGAGATGCACACCGAGTACATCAGCGTGCGACGTCAGACGCTCGAGAAACTGCTTCAACACGACTGCCGCGCCATTGCCGTAGGCACTACCAGCGTGCGCACGCTGGAGAGCCTCTACTATATGGGGTTGAAGGCCATGCGCAATCCGGCCTTGCACGAGGAGCAACTGCACGTGAGCCAGTGGGAGCCTTACGAGGAGAAAGCTCAGGTACCGCCCATGATGGCCATTCAGGCGCTGCTCGAATGGCTCGATCGTAATGAACTGAACGTGCTTCACAGCAGTACCCAAATCATCATTGCACCAGGCTATGACTATAAGATAGTGCGCATGCTCGTCACCAATTTCCACCAGCCGCAAAGCACGCTCCTGCTGCTGGTCAGCGCCTTTGTGCATGGCGACTGGCGCCGCATTTACGACTACGCCTTGTCTCACGACTTCCGCTTCCTGAGCTACGGCGACAGTTCGCTGCTCATACCCTGAGCTTCCGTCAAGTTGAAGGGGAACTTTGGCACCCTTGAAGGGGAACTTCGGCTAGGTCGAAGTTCCCCTTTGACGTGGTCGAAGTTCCCATTCGGCCTAGTCAAAGTGCCGCTTCGGCTTGGTCAAAGTGCCGCTTCGGCTATGCCGATGCAAGTTCTTCAGGCTAAAGTTTAGTAATTTTACCTTCATATATGCGCGTGTTTCGTGTTTTTTTTGTAATTTTGCACCCAAATTTCGAAATTTAAGTAACAACAGAAGATGAACATTTCTTATAAATGGCTTAAGGAGTACGTTGATTTCGACCTTACGCCGCAACAAGTCTGCGATGCGCTTACCTCGACAGGATTGGAGGTAGATGCACTCGAAGAAGTTCAGAGTATAAAGGGTGGATTGAAGGGACTGTACGTAGGACAGGTGCTTACGTGCGAGATGCATCCCAATAGCGACCACCTGCATGTGACGACCGTTGACCTCGGACACGGCGAGCCCTCACAGATTGTGTGTGGTGCTCCCAACGTAGCTGCCGGACAGAAGGTGATTGTGGCCGACTTGGGCTGTGTGCTCTACGACGGCGACAAGGAGTTCCAGATTAAGAAGTCGAAGCTGCGCGGCGTAGAGTCGTGTGGCATGATATGTGCTGAAGACGAAATCGGCGTGGGAACCTCGCACGACGGAATCATCGTGCTCCCCGACGACGCTGTGGTTGGAACGCCCGCTGCCGAGTACTATCACCTGGAGAGCGACTGGCTCATCGAAATCGACATCACCGCCAACCGCGCCGATGCACTCTCGCATTGGGGTGTGGCACGCGACCTCTATGCATGGCTCAAGCGCAACGGCTATCAGACCAGCCTGCATCGTCCGAGCGACGAGAGCTTCCAGGTAGACAACGACAGCCTGCCCATAGAAGTCGTCATTGAGAACCGGGAGGCATGCAAACGCTATGCCTGCGTAAGCATAACCGGCTGCGAGGTGAAGGAGAGTCCGGATTGGCTGAAGAACAAACTGACGACTGTAGGCCTTCGACCCATCAACAACATCGTCGACATCACCAACTACGTGATGATGGCCTACGGACAGCCGCTTCATACCTTCGACGCCGACATGGTGAAGGGCCACAAGATTGTAGTAAAGACAATGCCCGAGGGCACTCCCTTCGAGACCCTCGACGGTGTGGAGCATAAGCTGTCGGAGCGCGATCTGGCCATCTGCAACGCCGAGGATGCCATGTGTATTGCCGGCGTGTTCGGCGGAAAGGGTAGCGGAACCTACGAAACTACCAAGAACGTGGTGCTTGAGAGCGCCTACTTCCATCCCACCTGGATACGCAAGTCGGCCCGTCGTCACGGTCTGTCGACCGACGCCTCGTTCCGTTTCGAGCGCGGCATCGACCCCAACGGCGTGATTTATGCGCTGAAGCAGGCCGCCATTCTCTGCAAGGAACTGGCCGGAGGCAAGGTCTCGATGGAGATTTGCGACGTTTATCCTGAGCCCATCGAGAATGTTCGCGTGTCGCTTCAGTATGATTACGTGAAGTCGCTCATTGGCAAGGAGATACCCAACGATGTAATCAAGAGCATTTGCGAATCGCTCGAGATGAAGGTGCTCTCAGAGGGAGCCGACGGCATGCTGCTGGAGGTTCCAGCCTACAGGGTCGACGTGCAGCGTCCTTGCGATGTCGTCGAGGACATTCTGCGCATCTACGGATATAATAATGTGGAGATTCCCACGCAGCTTAAGTCGAGCCTCGTCATCAAGGGCGAGGAAGACCGCAAGCACAAGCTGGCCAACCTGGTAAGCGAGCAGCTCGTAGGCGAGGGCTTCAACGAAATACTGAACAACTCGCTGAGCAAGCTTGCATACTATACCAACGCCCTGCAGACGAAATCCTATCCCGAGGAGAACTGCGTGAAGATCATGAACCCGTTGTCTGCTGACCTGAGCGTGATGCGCCAGACGCTGCTCTTCGGCGGCCTCGAGAGCGTGGAGCACAACGTGAAGCGCAAGGCTCAGAACCTTCGTTTCTTCGAGTTCGGCAATGTTTACCACTTCTCGCCTGAGCTGAAGAACGACGAAAATCCCATGCAGGCCTATAAGGAGCAGTATCATCTGGGCCTCTGGCTGACGGGTAAGCGCGTGGAAGGTTCGTGGGCTCACCCCGACGAAGACTCCTCTTACTTCGAACTGCGCGCCTACGTGGAGAACATTCTGCAGCGTATCGGCCTGAAGCCGGGCCTCGTCGTGCGCAAGAAGAGCGACAACGAGGTGTTCTCACACGGTATCGCGCTCGAAGACCGCAACGGAAAGAAGCTCGTTGAGATGGGTATCCTGGCAAAGAAACTGCTGAAACAGTTCGACCTGGAGCAGCCCGTCTACTATGCTGAGCTCAACTGGACGCTCCTGATGAAGGCTACACGCAAGAATGCCGTGCTCTTCACGGAGATATCGAAGCACCCTGCCGTCAGCCGCGACCTCGCACTGCTGGTAGACAATGCCGTAGAGTTTGCTCAAATCGAGCAGATTGCCTACCAGACAGAGAAGAAACTTCTGAAGCGCGTAGAGCTGTTCGACGTGTATGAGGGCGACAAGCTGCCTGCCGGCAAGAAGAGCTACGCCGTGAACTTCATACTGCAAGACACCGAGAAGACGATGAACGACAAGCAGATCGACGCTATCATGCAGAAGCTCATCGCTAACCTGAAGAAGCAGCTCAACGCAGAACTGCGCTAACACAACAAAGAGAATTGTAAATCATAAAATAGTAAATCAAACATGGGAAGAGCATTTGAATATCGTAAAGCTACGAAGCTTAAGAGATGGGGCCACATGGCCAAGACGTTTACCAAAATCGGCAAGCAGATTGCTATTGCCGTGAAAGCAGGCGGTCCTGACCCGGACATGAACCCCGCACTGCGTGCCATCATTGCCAACGCCAAGCGCGAGAACATGCCGAAGGACAACATCGAGCGTGCCATCAAGAACGCCATGGGTAAGGACCACGCCGACTATAAGGAAGTGAACTATGAGGGATACGGCCCTCACGGCATTGCCATCTTCGTCGAGACACTGACTGACAACACCACCCGTACCGTGGGCGACGTGCGCTCAGTGTTCAACAAGTTCAACGGAAACCTGGGCACCCAGGGCTCGCTTTCGTTCCTGTTCGACCACAAGGCAGTGTTTACCTTCAAGAAGAAGGACGGACTCGACATGGACGAAATGATTCTCGACCTGATTGACTACGGCGTAGAAGATGAGTACGACGAGGACGAGGAAGAGGGCAGCATCACCATCTATGGCGACCCCTCGAGCTTCAGCGCCATCCAGAAGCATCTGGAAGAAAACGGCTATGAGGTGACGGGTGCTGAGTTTACACGCATTCCTAATGACCTGAAAGACGTCACTCCCGAACAGCGCGAAGCCATCGACAAGATGGTGGAGAAGCTCGAAGACTTTGACGATGTGCAGACGGTCTATACCAACATGAAGCCCGAAGAAGAGGCAGAGTAGGATGGCAACGAAGCATATTCAATATCAGACGCAAGGCACTTGCTCTCAGCTCATCGACGTAACGGCCGACGAGCATAATGTCATTCAGCAGGTGTTCTTCCTCGGAGGGTGCAATGGCAACTTGCAAGGTATCAGCCAATTGGTGCGCGGACAGCAGATAGACGACGTCATCAAGCGGCTCGACGGCCTGCGATGCGGCACAAAGAGCACCTCTTGTCCTGACCAGTTGTGCCGTGCGCTGGAGCAACTGAAGAGCGCACCACTGGAATAATAATATGGACATCGTATAAATTAATCAACAAATCCCGCAAAAAACTTGTGGGATTTGTTTTTTCTTTTTATCTTTGCGAAGAATTATTACTTAAACAAACAAATACTTACGATTATGAAGAAAAAGTTTATCTGTGCCGTTTGTGGATATATCTACGAAGGCGATGCTGCCCCCGAAAAGTGCCCAATCTGTAAGGCTCCGGCCTCTAAGTTCTCAGAGTTGAAAGAAGAAATGGCTTATGCCACGGTTCACAAGATTGGCGATGGCAAGCCCGAGGGCGTAAGTGACGAGATGATTGAAGACCTGCGTAACCACTTCAATGGCGAGTGCGGCGAGGTTGGAATGTACCTGGCAATGGCCCGTCAGGCCGACCGCGAAGGCTATCCAGAGATTGCCGAGGCTTTCAAGCGCTATGCTTATGAGGAGGCCGACCACGCCAGCCGTTTCGCTGAGCTGCTGGGCGAGTGCGTTTGGGACACGAAGACCAACCTTGAGAAGCGTGCTGCCGCCGAGGCTGGTGCCTGTGAGGACAAGTTCCGTATTGCCAAAAACGCCAAGGCTGCAGGCTTCGATGCCATTCACGACACCGTTCACGAGATGGCCAAGGACGAAGCTCGCCACGGCGCAGGCTTCGCTGGACTGCTGAAGCGCTACTTCGGTAAGTAAGCCAAGCGAGACAATAAAACAACAAAAAATCCGTTTCTCTATATGATGAAACGGATTTTTTTATATTTACATCTATTATATGCATGTGCCTTCGTCGCCTGTAGCGACGACGACACGTTCTCTATAAGTCGCCAGAACCTGCTTACGTTCTCTGTCGACACCGTACAGATGGACACAGTCTTCAGTACAATCGGCTCGTCAACCTATACTTTTTGGGTCTTCAATCATAGCAACGATGGTATCAGGTTGAAGAGCGTACGCTTGCGTCAAGGCAACCAAACGGGATTCCGGGTGAATGTCGATGGCTCTTACCTCGACAACTCACTTGGCTCAGTGGTCAACGACCTGGAGGTAAGGAAAGGCGACAGCATTCGCGTGTTCGTTGAATTGACTGCTCCGGAGACTCAGAAGAATGAACCGCAAGTAGTCGAAGACGACCTTGTCTTCGCTCTGGAGAGTGGGGTAGAGCAGCGCGTATGTTTGCGGTCATGGGCCTGGGATGCGCTCCGATTGCAGAATCTCGTTGTCAAAAACGATACGCTCATCGAGTCTTCACGTCCGATCATTGTCTATGGCGGCATCAAAGTTGACAGCTTGGCCACGCTTACCATCCGGAATACAATGCTATATTTCCATGCCGGCAAAGGTATCGAGGTCTTCGGAACGCTGATGACTGACAGCGCTACGTTGCGCGGCGACCGTCTCGACCACATGTTTGTCAATTTGCCTTACGATCGGGTGAGTGGCCAGTGGGGTGATGAAGGTGCGATTATCTTCCATTCATCGTCGACGGGCAACGTATTGAGAAACACGGAGATACGCAATGCTGGGCTCTTTGGTATCCGTTGCGATTCGGCGGCTTACGATTCGACGTCTTATCGAGTAGACTTACAGCAGTGCATCATTCATAATACGGCAGGCACAGGTATCGCAGCCTATAATTCTAACATCCGTCTCTATGACTGCCAAATCACCAATGCGTGGCACGACTGTTTGGCTGTCTATGGCGGAAAGGCTGATATTAAGCATTGCACGATTGCTCAGTTCTATCCATTTAGTGCCCCTCGAGGAGCCGCCGTCTACTTCACCAACTATGTTGGCGACTATGATTATCCGCTTTACGGCTTGCTTTGCGACAGCTCGATTATGACGGGTTACGAGGATGAAGTATGGACTGGTGCTTTGCGCGATACGGCAGTAGCTTTCGAATACTACTTTACGAACACACTGATTCGTGCTGCCGAGGACTCTGACAGTACGCGTTTCAGGAATATAATATGGGAATCGGCCAAAGACACGGTGCTGCAAGGCATCGAGCATTTCCCGGGAATCGACGTCGACAACTATTACTACGACTTCCATCTCGACTCTCTTTCAAGAGCCTGGGGACTGGGATGCTATCGATGAAGGCTGCAGTTAAAACTCCGTGAACGACAGAGGCATGAGTTGCTTAATTCCCTCAAGCACATAGATACATTTCTTTCCGTAGAGCAGTATACGAATGGGATGCTTGAAGCGAGTCTCTGTTTCTATCATCACTTGGCGGCAAGTGCCACATGGGCTAATCGGTTCATCTGTTAGTTCTCCCTTTGAGTTGCGGGCTGCGATGGCCAGCATTGTAACAGGAACGTCAGGATATTGGGCTCCTGCAGCAAAAATTGCTGTGCGCTCAGCACATAGTCCGGCAGGGAAAGCTGCGTTTTCTTGATTGCATCCAATGACTGTTTTTCCGTTTTCAAGCAACAAGGCTGCTCCTACACTGAAGTGAGAGTAGGGACTGTACGAACGCTTGGTAGCCTCAATAGCAGCTTCAACCAAAAGTTGTTCCGGCTCAGAAAGCTCCTCTTTCTGCATGGCCTTGATGGTGGTGTTTAGGGTTAGCTCTTGCATAAATAGGTTTAATTTTTCGGCAAATATAGTAATTATTCGGCAGATTTCATTAATTTTGCAACTAAAAAATACGACTTCGATGAGAAAAATCTTCTTTTTCATAGCATTATGCCTCACTTTGGGAGTTCATGCACAGATGCGGTGGACGCAGGCATACCAGCAATACATCAACCAATACAAGGATATTGCCATCGAACAAATGCTTCGATGGAAGGTACCGGCCAGCATTACACTGGCTCAAGGCCTGCTAGAAAGTGGTGCCGGCAACAGTTCGTTAGCAAAGAAAGGCAACAACCATTTTGGCATCAAGTGCCATGGATGGACAGGCGCTACCATCTATCAGGACGACGACATGCGCAATGAGTGCTTCCGTGCCTATTCGTCGGCCTTCGATTCTTTTGAAGATCACTCCAGGTTCCTGGCTACTGGTAAACGTTACCAATCATTGTTCAAGTTGAAAGTGACCGACTATAAAGGCTGGGCACGTGGTCTGAAGGCTGCCGGATATGCCACAAGTCCTACGTATGCCGACCGGCTGATAGATATCATTCAGCTTTATAAACTCTATCAATACGACAGAGAGAAATCGTTCGACAAGTTCATGATAGAGCATAGCAAGTCGCCAAAGCTACTGCATCCCATCAAGATTTACAACAAGAACTACTATATCCTGGTGCGTAAAGGCGATACATTCAAGAGCATCGGCGAGGAAATTGGTGTTTCTTATAAGAAAATTGCAAAGTATAATGAGCGTGACAAGGACGATGTATTGACGGAAGGTGAAGTCATCTGGCTTAAGAAGAAGCAGAAAAAGGCAGCCAAGGAGTATAAGGATCGTAAGCACTATGTGCGTCGTGGTGAGTCTATGTACTTCATTGCGCAGAAGTATGGCATCCGCTTAAAATCCCTTTACAAGATGAATCACCTGTCGCCTGACTATGAGCTGAGGGTAGGTGATGAGCTCCGGTTGCGCTGAGCAACAAATGCGGTAGAAAGCAGCAGGGCTTCCGAACAACTGATTCGGAAGCCCTGTCACCATTATTTTGGTTGTGTGTTATGCGGTTCTTTATACAAGTCCTTGAGCCATCATAGCCTTGGCAACCTTCATGAAGCCAGCCACGTTGGCACCCTTAACGTAGTTGATGTAGCCATCTTTCTCTGTGCCGTACTTCACGCAGTTCTCATGAATGTCGTTCATGATGCGCTTCAGATAGTTGTCAACCTCCTCGGCAGTCCAGCTCAGACGCTCAGAGTTCTGCGACATCTCAAGTCCGCTCACCGATACACCACCGGCATTAGAAGCCTTACCAGGAGAGTAAAGAATCTTGGCATCCTGGAAGATCTTAATGGCCTCAGGCAGTGAAGGCATGTTTGCACCTTCTGCAACAGCAATAACACCATTCTTTACCAGAGCTGCAGCCTCGTCGCCATTGATCTCATTCTGAGTAGCGCAGGGTAGGGCGATGTCTGCTTTTTCATGCCAAGGACGCATTCCTTCATGATAAACAGCCGTTGGATATTCTTCAACATATTCCTTGATACGTCCGCGTTCCACATTCTTTAATTCCATGATGTAGTCGAGCTTAGCGCGGTCGATGCCATCCGGGTCGTAGATGTAACCGTCAGAATCACTCATTGTCAGTACGGTAGCACCCAGTTGCAGACACTTCTCTGCAGCATATTGAGCCACGTTTCCTGCACCTGAAATCAGAACTTTCTTACCCTTCAATTCGATGTTGCGTGTTGCCAACATTGAGCAGAGGAAATAAACGGTGCCATATCCAGTAGCTTCAGGACGAATAAGTGAGCCACCGAACTGGATGCCTTTACCGGTAAGCACGCCCTGGAACTGATGGGTTAACTTCTTATACTGGCCAAACAGATAGCCAACTTCGCGACCACCGACGCCAATATCTCCTGCAGGAACATCCTCATCCGGACCGATATGGCGATACAGTTCATTCATGAAAGCTTGGCAGAAACGCATCACCTCTGCATCGCTCTTACCGCGAGGAGAGAAGTCAGAGCCACCTTTTGCGCCACCCATGGGAAGCGTTGTCAGCGAATTCTTGAAGGTCTGCTCAAAAGCAAGGAACTTTAAGATACCCAAGTTGACGCTCTTGTGATAACGCAGACCGCCTTTGTACGGACCAATAGCGTTGTTGTGCTGAATGCGATATCCCATGTTTGTCTGAACATTACCTTTGTCATCGACCCATGTTACGCGGAATTCGATTACACGGTCGGGTATGCAAAGACGCTCAATGAGATTGTATTTTTCAAACTCAGGATGCTTGTTGTATTCCTCTTCAATGGTAGGAAGAACCTGAGAAACTGCCTGGATGTACTCCGGCTCATTGGGAAAGCGCTGTTTCAGCTGCTCTACAACTTGTGCTGCATTCATAACTTTACTTTGTCGTTTAATGATTATTTGTTTAAAATGTCTATTCCTTTGTTCCTAAGTGTTGGTCTTCGCACCTTTGCTTATTGCTGTGCTAATGACTTCCTCTAAATTCGGGTGCAAAGATAAAGCATTTTTTTGAATTACCAAACATTTTATCAATTATTTTATCAAAAAACTATCTTTTTGATAGATTTATGTCAATTTTGCTCTTAAAATGACATATTCTTACATCTAATATGTGTACGATAACAATTTGAAGTGGAGTATTCATAACCTCAATCATGTGTTTCTTTACATGCGCATCATTCTATTGTTTCAATTTATCATAATACGTATTCTAATTAAAGGCACGTTTAAAATAAGAAAGAATATGGATACTAAGCTGAACCATATTCTTTCTTATATATATTAATAAGGTGATGACCTTATATAAAAAGTTTAGACAGATAAAATAAAAGCTTGGACCTAAATAATGATGGGATGTTCTACAAATAGCTATATTTTAAGTTCACGCATGATTTCAGACATACGCTGAAGCGTAGATATGCGTGTTGGAACTAATGGAAGACGCAATACGTTCTCGATGAATCCCATCTCATGAAGCATGGCTTTTACGCCAGCCGGGTTTCCGTCGACGAAAAGCAACGAGAACAGATCGGTGAAACGATGATGAATTTTCCGGGCCGGATCGTATTCTCCTCGCATCTGCAAACGTATCATCTTTGAAAACTCTTTAGGTAGCGCGTTACCTATAACAGAAATAACGCCGACTGCACCACAGCTGATCATTGGGAACGTTAGTGAGTCGTCGCCAGATATAACATCGAAGTCACGAGGCTTGTTCTTGATGATTTCATCTACCTGCTCCAAGTTTCCGCTTGCTTCCTTGATGGCAACAATGTTCTGGCAATCACGGGCCAAGCGGACAGTTGTTTCTGCTTTCAGGTTTACGCCTGTGCGCCCAGGTACATTATACAATACGACAGGGAGCTTAGTTGCAGCGGCTATTGCCTTGAAATGCTGATACAGACCTTCTTGCGAAGGTTTGTTATAATACGGACAAACGCTCAGAATACCGTCGACACCACGAAAATCGCCTGTCTGCAACTCGTTGACAATTGCTGCCGTATTATTGCCGCCACACCCCATCAAGATAGGAACACGACCTTGAACCTTGTCAACAATCATGTCCTTGATTTTTAATTTCTCTTCAGCAGAGAGCGTTGGCGTTTCTCCGGTTGTAGCCAGAATGCATAAAAAGTCAGCTCCATTGTCGAGTTGATAGTCCAGAAGCCGCAATAAAGCACTATAGTCGACTGAACCGTCTTGTTGGAAAGGGGTTATAAGGGCGATACCCAGTCCTTTGAAAATATTATGTACCATAAAAACAAACGTCTAATTCGGCTGCAAAATTACACAAAAAGATTTGTAAATCTGCATGTCAGGCCCAACTTTTTTTCAGCAGGGTGCGTTTTTCTTGGTAGGTCCACTCCCCTATTTGTCTTGTCCTCTTTGCGGGAAAGCCTTTACATACTTCATGTTCAGAAGAATCTGCCGCTGTCGTTTTTGCATGTATGCACTGGGATGTTTCGAGCTGAATCGGCGTGGATTAGGAAGCGTTGCGGCAACTAAAGCACATTGTTCGCGCGACATTGTTTCTGCTGGAATGCCGAAATGCTCTTGCGCAACGGCTTCTACTCCGTAAATGCCCTCGCCCATCTCTATGGAGTTGAGGTAGATCTCCATGATGCGTTGCTTTGACCAAAAGAGTTCTATGAGTGAAGTGAAGTAGAACTCAAGGCCTTTGCGTAGCCATGAGCGTCCTGGCCATAGGAAAACGTTCTTGGCTGTCTGTTGACTAATGGTCGATGCACCGAGCTTGTTTTTCTCGGGATGCTCTCTATTACGCTTTACGGCATTCTGTATAGCTTTGAAGTCAAAGCCATGGTGCTTCAGGAAGTTGGCGTCTTCGCTGCCCATAACGGCAACAGGCATCGAAGGCGACATGCGTTCGAGCGGAACCCAGTGGTGCGATAGCTTCAGTTCCCTACCCTCTTTCACTTGCTCAACCATGCGGATGAACATGAGCGGAGTGAAATAGACAGGAATAAAGCGTAGGGCTATCACAGAAAGAATCGTGGAGGCAAAAAATGCCACCACGATCCATTTCAAAATTCTCTTTAGTGTGTTAATTATGAGCATAAAGAGTATTTACTTCAGAGTGCCAGCCTCTGCCGACTGAACCATTGCCTGCGATGCATACATGTAGACTTCGACGCGGCGGTTCTGCTTGCGACCTTCTGCGGTGCTGTTGTCAGCAACGGGGTTGGTAGAGCCCTGACCCTCGACACGCTTGATGTTGGTAACGCCCAGCGACTTCAGCTTGGTCTCTACGGCCTTAGCACGGTTTACAGAAAGCGGGTTGTTGATAGCATCAGAGCCAGTGCTGTCGGTGTGTCCGAAGATGGCCACGTCTACATCAGCGTTCTGCTTGAGCACATCGGCAATCTGCTGGAGCGTTGCATTTGATGCAGCAGTAAGTGCATACTTACCAGTTGAGAAGAGAATGCCTTCGTTGAAGGTAACCTTCACACCCTGCAGTCCGTTGGCATCGGTAATGGTTTCTACCTGAGCGTTCTTCACAGCCTCGGCCTGAGCCTTCACCTTGTCCATGTGCTTGCCAATAAGAGCGCCCGTACCTGCACCTACTGCAGTACCTACAGCAGCACCTACGGCCGTGTTACCGGCAATCTTACCGATGATAGCGCCTAACACAGCACCACCACCTGCACCAATTGCAGTTCCCTTTGCAAGGTTGTTACAACCAGCCATCACAATACCTGCACAAAGTGCAAGCGTCATCACTTTAAGCTTTTTCATAATCTTTTCTGTTATATTAAATTGTTAAACATGTAAATTCATGGTGCAAAGATACGAAAAAGTTCATAATTCATAATTCATAATTCATAATATTTTGCTACCTTTGCAGCAAAATTTAAGAAAACAGACAAGAACAATGGCAAAAGAATTAAAAGATTTAACAAAAAGAGCTGATAACTATAGTCAGTGGTATAACGACTTGGTGGTGAAAGCAGACTTGGCCGAGCAGTCGGCTGTGCGTGGTTGTATGGTCATTAAACCCTATGGCTATGCTATCTGGGAGAAGATGCAGCACGAGCTTGACCGCATGTTTAAGGAAACGGGGGCGCAGAATGCATACTTCCCCTTGCTGATTCCGAAGTCGTTTCTCAGCCGTGAAGCCGAGCACGTTGAAGGCTTTGCTAAAGAGTGTGCCGTGGTTACGCATTACCGCTTACGTGCGAAGGAAGACAAGAGCGGTGTTGAGGTGGACCCCGCTGCCAAGCTTGAGGAAGAGCTGATTGTGCGTCCAACGTCGGAGACCATCATCTGGAATACCTATAAGAACTGGATTCATTCGTGGCGCGACCTGCCTTTGATGTGCAATCAGTGGTGTAACGTGATGCGCTGGGAGATGCGTACACGTCCGTTCCTGCGCACTTCCGAATTCCTCTGGCAAGAGGGTCACACGGCTCATGCCACCCGTGAAGAGGCCGAAGCCGAAGCTCAGAAGATGCTGAAAGTCTACGCTAAGTTTGCTGAAGAGTGGATGGCCGTACCTGTGCTGCAGGGTGTGAAGAGCGAAACCGAGCGTTTTGCCGGCGCTCTCGATACCTATACCATCGAGGCTATGATGCAAGATGGCAAGGCACTGCAAAGCGGCACGTCGCACTTCCTGGGCCAGAACTTTGCAAAAGCCTTCGAGGTGACCTATCTTAATAAGGAGAACAAGCCTGAATATGTGTGGGCTACGTCGTGGGGCGTGTCGACACGACTCATCGGAGCGCTCATCATGACTCATTCTGATGACAACGGATTGGTGCTTCCTCCGCGTCTGGCTCCCATCCAGGTGGTCATTATACCTATTGCCACCAAGCCTGAGCAGATGGAAATCGTGAATCGCGAAGTGCAGCCCATCATGGATGCCTTGCGAAAGAAAGGCATTAGCGTGAAGTTTGACGACTCTGACAATAAGCGTCCCGGCTTCAAGTTTGCCGACTATGAGCTTAAGGGTGTCCCCGTGCGCCTCGTTTTGGGCGCCCGCGACCTGGAGAATGGAACCATAGAAGTTATGCGTCGCGACACGCTCGAGAAGGAGACGCGTCCGCTCGAAGGCATTGCCGAATACGTAGAACAACTGCTTGACGACATTCAGAAGAACATTTTCGAGAAGGCACGCAAGTATCGTGACGAGCGCATCTACGAATGCGACAACTACGAAGAGTTCAAGGAGCGCATCAAGGACGGTGGCTTCTTCCTGTGCCACTGGGACGGTACGGCCGAGACGGAAGCTAAAATCAAGGAGGAAACGCAGGCTACGATTCGCTGCGTGCCGTTCGATTTTGAGCAGACTCCCGGCGTAGACATGGTAAGCGGAAAGCCCTCGAAAGCTCGTGTAATCATTGCACGCAGCTACTAATGCGGCACTTTGACTCACTGAAAGCGGTACTTTAGCACCCCTAAAGTGCCGCTTTTCCTATGCTAAAGCGGCACTTTACTACGACGAAAGCGGCACTTTGAGGTGGTCAAAGTGCCGCTTTCACTTCGTCAAAGCGTAACTTTCTGCCTACAATAGCAGGCCAAGCGAGACGAGCACGCCGTAGATGAAGATGTTGCGGGCGGTCTCTCCCAAGCATTCGTTGAGCTCCCTACCCTTCCAGATACGCTTCATTTTCAGCAGGGTCGACACATGAAGTACCAGATAGATGAGGGGAAGGAGAAAGGCCAGGACGTGGCCGTTGAACCAGAAAACCAATCCGATGATGCATGGAACCACGCCTGCTGCAAGATAGAAAGAAAGCGTTGCTTGTTCGCCAATGCGCACGACCAGCGTGTTTTTACCTGCATCGCGATCAGTATCGCGGTCGCGGAAGTTGTTGACAAGCAAGAGAGCGTCAATGACAAATCCGCAGGCTACCGATGCCAAAAACACTTGCAGGGTAACGGTATGGTACTGCAGATAATAGGTGATGCACACAGGGACGATGCCAAAGAACACCAGAACCAGCACGTCGCCCATACCTATATAAGATAGGTGTGTAGTGTAGAGGAAGCAGAAGACCACACACAACAGACCCACCAGCACCATCTCAAGGCCTCCATAGAGCACCAGGGGCAGACCAACTAAGCATGCCAGGCAGGTGGTAAAGGCTATGGCCTTCTTCATAGCCTCAAGGCTTACCCACCCTTGGGCGCAGGCCCGCTGCGGTCCGAGGCGCGTCGCAGTGTCGTCGGTACCCTTGGCGTAATCGAAAAAGTCGTTCACGAAGTTGGCATCGATTTGCATGATGAACGCAAAAAGCAGGCACAGCACGGCTGCGACCCAGCTGAACGCATCGTCAACGTAGTTTTCAGCGTCGGCTAAAGCCAGCGACACGCCTATCATCACGGGCACTGCAGCTCCAGAAAGCGTCTTCGGACGGGCTGCAAGAAGCCACGCCCGAGGTGAATTCTTCTTTATTTCTACGGTTTCCATCTTTGCTTTAAACACGTTTAATACGAAATCAAGTGCAAAGTTACAAATAATTTCAGTATGTTGTAGTGTAAATCCAGTTTTTTTTGTACCTTTGCTGCATCAATATCGAACCATGCTTTCCATATCATGACCCCAGGACTTTCGCCCATGAACTCAAGTTACCCAAGCCTCGATTTAGTCGAGTTCATTGAAACCCAGATACTGCCTCAGTACGCTCAATTCGACAAGGCGCACAACATGGAGCACGTGACGCGTGTCATACGTCGCTCGTTAGAGCTGGTCAGAACTACCGGCACCGACATCAATATGGTGTATACTATTGCTGCCTATCACGACCTCGGCATGTCAGGACCACGTGCCGTTCACCATCTCACCGGCGGTCGGATACTGGCTCAAGACGCTCGTCTGAAGCGCTGGTTCACGCCCGAACAGATAAAAATCATGAAGGAAGCCGTTGAAGACCACCGGGCGTCGGCCTCGCATGCACCGCGGAGTATCTATGGAAAGGTTGTGGCCGAGGCCGATAGAGACATTTCGCCAGAGACCGTCTTCCGCCGTACCGTGCAGTTCGGCCTTGCTAACTATGCCCATTTAGACAAGGAAGCGCATTGGCAACGCTTTCGTGAGCACATGGAGAGCAAGTACTCGGCCAACGGATACATACGTCTTTGGATATCGGGCTCGCCTAACGAGAAGGCTCTCAACGAGCTTCGCAACATCATTGCGCAGCCAGTCAAGTTGCGTGAAGCCTTCGAACGCTACTACGAAGAGGAGACTCGCTAACGCAGATAGAAGTAGTAGACGTAGGCGAGTGCAGCTGCCAGCACCAAAAGAACGGCACTCTTGATAAGGCACGACGTCACCTTCTTCACAATCAGGAAGGCAACGATAATAGCTGCAAGCAGGAATACGTAGTAAATAATATTGTCGTTCATATATCAATAGTTATCGTTTAAACAACAGGCGGAAAGGCGTGGGCACCGGCGTCTCGAACTCCATGGACTTGCCGGTGATGGGATGAGTGAAGCAGAGTAGCCATGCATGCAGACACAAACGATGCAGCGGGTCGTCGCCATTTCCGTATTTCGTATCGCCACACACGGGATGTCCCATGTCTGAAGCGTGAACACGAATCTGATTTTTGCGGCCCGTCTCAAGCTTGAACTCCACCAGTGAATGCTCCGTAGTGCGTTCTAACACATGATAATGCGTTACTGCATACTTTCCACCGTTATCTACTGGCGATGAATAAGTTACGTAAGCTTTGTTGTCCTTCAGCCAGTTGGCAATCGTACCCTCATCGTTTTCCATCTCTCCGCTCAGCACTGCCACGTAGCGACGGTCGTAAACAATGTCGTGCCAGTTGTGCTCAAGTATCTGCTCGGTTTCCATATCCTTGGCATAGACCATGAGTCCGCTGGTGTCACGGTCCAGTCGATGTACCACGTGGGCGGTGCATTTCTGCCGTGTCTTCCTGAAGTAGTCGTCAAGAATAGACTTCACGTTCAGCGTCGAATGCCCGGCCGCCATCGACAAGATGCCGGGGTTCTTCTCGACAACCACCAGCCATCTGTCTTCATACACAATTCTTACAAAGCGATTCTTGAGGCCCTCATTGTTTCGCTTCGTCTTACTGAAGGCTATCTTCATGCCTTTTTGCAGCTGATAGTCAAATTGGCTCACCGTCTTTCCGTCGACTTTCACTCCCCTACCCTGCAAGGTAGCCTTCACCTTGCTGCGGCTTTGCTTTACGTTTTCAAGCAGCCACTCCAGCAACGGCTTGGGTTCCTGAACCACGAAGTGTTCGTAATCGCCCTCGTGCATATATCCTGTATTCATTCTCATAATCGCTGCAAAGGTACAACAAATTGCTGAAATATCGGCATCTTTTTGGGAAGAATTGTTAAAACAAAGTCGATGACGGCCTTTGCTTTTGGTCATATCAAATTATCTTTGTACTTTTGCACAGATAAAAAAGAACGTAACAACATTTTACAAAGCACAATTATGAAGAAACTGATGATAACTCTGATGGTGTGCCTGCCATTGCTGGCCTCGGCACAAGCCAACACATGGGAAATGCCAGACGCAGCTGTAACCGCTCAGCAGGGCAATCCTGATGCCAAGTATCTGGAAGGTGCAGTGCCTGTAGTCGATGGTAAGGTATGTTTTACTACCACTATCAAGGCTCCTGGAAAAACTGCCTCGCAAATCTACGACATCGTCAAGAACGAGCTTACCAGCATGACGAAAGAGAAGAACCAGTTCGAAAACAGTCGTGTGGCAATGGATGACCCGACGCAGAAAATCATAGGCGGCACCTATCAGGAGTGGCTCGTCTTCAAGAGCACCGCACTCGTATTAGACCGTACCCGCCTGATGTATCACCTGCTGGCAGAATATAAGGACGGCGAAGTGACGCTGCGCATGACCCGCATCAACTATCTCTACGAGGAAGAGCGCACACCAGAAACCTACAAGGCAGAAGAATGGATTACTGACGAATATGGTTTGACGAAGAAAAAGAATAAGCTCGCACGTGTCAGTGGAAAATTCCGTCGTAAGACTATCGACCGTAAGGACTACATCTTCAAACGCTTTGAAACTCTGTTGACGAAATGAGCAATCGTTATAGCAACCTGAAGCCGTTTCGGGATGAAGGCCGACTGCGCGTACTGCGCATGTGGTTGAACATCGGGTTTATATTAGGTGCTCTGATAGGTATGGCGGTTTTCACGTGGATGTCGCGCCAGACAGGCATCTATATCCTCATCGGGGCCTCGGTGCTCAAGTTTGTCGAGCTTACGCTTAGGATGATGAAACTATGACAGTTAAACGATATCATCAGCTCTTTCTACTGCTTTTTGCTTTCGCAACAAGTGCGCATGCGCAGACCTTCAATCAGATTGACGACTCTGGCGACATCACGCAACGTAGTGAGAGCAATAATTTTAATCCGCATAGTAAAGACACTACCAAACAGTCAAAGATAGTACCTAAAGGGCTTTATGTGTGGACGGTCGACCGCCGGTTCGGCGACATCAGGAGAGCAGAGGCTGATACCATTCCGCATCTATACCCGCATACGACGCTTGCTACAGGCAAGTATGGACAGTACAACACCCTAGGTAATAATTTCACGGCACGCCTTTCACGTATCTTCATTGATAGGCCTGAGGCTTCGCCATTCATCTTTACGCAGCCGTATGACCAGGTTCTGCGACAGCCCGACGAGTGGCATTTTACCAATACGCTGTCGCCTATCACCAATCTGAGTTACGACAATTGCGGCGACAAGCAGACTGGCGAAGACCATCTCGAGGCGAAATTTGCAGTCAATGCAGGTAAGCGCATTGGCATTGGCTTCGACTTGAACTACGCCTACGGCCGTGGCTATTTCCAAAACCAGAGCACCTCTCACTTCTTAGCTACATTCTATGGTTCGTATCTGGGTGACCAATACCAGATGCACCTGTTGTTTTCTACGAATCATCAGAAGGCAAGTGAAAATGGAGGTCTCATTAACGACAGCTATGTGACCCACCCGGAATCGTTTGCCGAGTCGTTTGCCGAGAATGAAATAGCAACCATCCTTGAGAAAAACTGGAATCGAATACATCATCAGCATCTCTTTCTGACCCATCGGTACAGCCTCGGCTTCTACAGAAAGGTGCCTATGACCGAAGAAGAGCTGAAGGCACGTAAGTTTGCTACTGACACGAAGGGTGCGAAAGATAAAGGAAAAAAAGCTGAAGTCGCCTCGAAGGATGTTCCCAAAGGGCGCCCAGACAATGCTAAGATCGCAGGTTTGGAACCGACTCAAACCCTCAACGATTCTACCATTGCAGTAAAAGATTCCATCGACCTGCGTTCCGGACGCATCAAAGTCGACTCAAAAGAAGTCTCCGATAGCTTGTTGGCCGAACAGGCTCGGCAGGATTCTATCGATGCAACAATGAAGAATGAGTTCGTACCCGTTACGAGCTTTATCCATACGGCAGAGGTCAACAACTATCAACGTACGTATCTGAGCTATGAGACGCCCAATAATTTCTATGCGAACACCTACTTTAATAGTCTCTCGGGTGGAGGCTACCAAAGCGATAGCATCTATGACCGCACACAGCTTCTGCAGGTGAAGAACACCATTGCCGTTGCCTTGCTCGAAGGATTCAACAAATATGCTAAGGCAGGTCTGAAAGGCTTTGTGTCTTATGACCTTCGGAAGTATCGTCTACCGCAGATTGAATCCAGCGGAATAGCAGGCTACGAGGATTTCTCAGAGCACAATGTCAGTATTGGAGCACAGCTGAAGAAACAGCAAGGCCGCGTCTTGCACTACGACCTTACAGGTGAAACATGGCTGACGGGAGAGGATGCCGGACAGTTGAAGGTCGACTTTTCTACCGACTTGAACTTCAAGTTCTTGGGCGATACGGTCCATTTGATGGCTAATGCCTACTTCCATCGTCTTAATCCTTCATTCTATCAGCGCCGCTACCACTCAAAGCACTTCTGGTGGGATAATAGTTTAAATAAGGAAACGCGCACGCGTATTGAAGGTACTTTTGCTCTTGATAGAACCAGGACCAAAGTGAGATTGGCTGTCGAAGAACTGCAGAACTATACATACTTTGGTATGTCGTACGACTATACCGACGAAACGCGTACCAACTTCAAGGCAGCAGTCTATCAGCATTCATCAAATCTGAATGTGATGACAGCGCAACTGATACAAGACTTGCAGCTTGGTCCTCTCCATTGGGATAACGTGCTGACCTACCAGTCGACGAGCAATAAAGACGTATTGCCCTTGCCTACGTTCAACGTTTTCTCCAATCTCTATCTGCAATTCAAGATTGCTCGCGTTCTGTCTGTTGAGTTAGGTGGCGCGCTCACTTATTTCACGAAGTACTATGCTCCAGACTATGTGCCTGGAATTACGCAGTTCGCAGTTCAGCAGAACAGCGACAGCCGTGTAGAATTGGGCAATTTCCCTCGTATCGATGCCTACGCAAACATGCATTTAAAGCACGCTCGCTTCTTCGTAATGATGAGTAATGCTGCTCCTGACTTGGGTAATGGCATGCGCTTCCTGGCTCCTCACTATCCTATAAACAGCTCTGTGCTGCGCATGGGTGTATCATGGAATTTCTTTAACTAAGTAATCATGGAACGACCTCCTATAGCTATAATAGATTCCAATACTCTCTCCGCTTTAGGACTGAAGCAATTGTTACAAAACGTCTTACCGATTATGACGGTTGAGACGTTTTGCTCGTACACTGAATTCATAGCCAATCATCCAGAGCGTTTCTTCCACTACTTCGTGGCTATGAACATTGTACTTGAAAACAAGGAATTCTTTGCCGAGCATCGACACAAGACGATTGTACTCTCTGTGAAGGTCGAAGATTCGCTGAGCGGTTTCCATACGCTGTGTATCAATGTTCCAGAACACGAACTTGTTCGTTCGCTGCTGATGCTACAACAGCATGCGCATCCTAAAGGGAAGAATCTTCCGCCGATGCCTCAAGTGTTGCAGCAAAAGATTCTTTCAGACCGTGAGATCGAAGTCATGTCGCTGATTGTGCAAGGCTATATCAACAAAGAGATTGCAGATAAGCTGAACATTGGGCTTTCTACGGTCATCACCCACCGGAAGAACATCATGGATAAGTTGGGCTTTAAAAGCGTAAGTGCCCTAACCATTTATGCCGTGATGAATGGGTACGTAGACATCAATAAGATTTAAGAAGCATAAAAAAAAGAAAGGCTACACGTTCCATGATGGGTGTGTAGCCTTTCTTTTTATTTAGTTGTTGACTGAGCCTCCCACTATGTCGAGCAGTTCGCTCGTAATAGCTTGCTGTCGGCTCTTGTTGTATTGCAGGTTCAACTGTCGCAGTAACTCGTCAGCATTGTCTGTAGCCGTCTGCATGGCTACCATACGTGCTGCGTGCTCAGATGCCACGCTGTCAAGCAGAGCTGTATAGAGCATGAGATGAGCCATCTTGGGTAAAAGCTGCGACAGGACAGTGTTCATGTCTGGCTCGACAATGAAGTTGTCATTGAGCGGCACAACCTCACGTCCTTGTACAACTTTCTTCCTGCGGTTCTTCTTCAGGTAGTCCTGTGCCTTCTTGGTAACCACATTTGAAGTCAAATCACGCTCATGGTCTCGTTCCAGTTCGCTTTCTACGTCGATAGGCAGGAACTGTTTGTTGGTCAAGACCTGAGAACCGGCACTCTTGAAGTGGTGATAAATAAGCTCCACGCGGTCTATCTCGCCTTTAGCAAACTTCTCACCCAACTCCATTGCAATGTCGATGCATTCACGTACATTGGGATGATCTACAAGGGCAGCATAGTCACCCTTTACGTCGTAGCCAAGTTTGCGGGCTTTCTCTGCGACTTTACGACCAATAGGATACACTTCCACGCATCCTTGTCCCAACTCTTCAGTATATGAGTCCACAGTTCGGGTCATCATCTTAATAATGTTGGCGTTGAAACCGCCACATAGTGAAGAGTTACTGGAGAACACCACAAGAGCCACGCGCTTGACAGGGCGCTCCTGGTCGTAGATGGTCTGTGACTCGGCTTCAGCTGCAAGGAAGGACTTGAGAATATGCTCAAGCATCGTCTCGTATGGCAACATGTTCTGGATGGCCACCTGCGCATGATGCAACTTCGAAGAAGCCACCATCTTCATGGCAGAGGTAATCTTTCGTGTGCTGTTGACCGAGGCAATGCGGCCTTTAATTTCTTTCAGGCTTGGCATAGGCTCTTAGTTTTTATACGTTCCTGCAATATCAGCCATAATGGCTTCTATCTTCTGCGTAGTTGCATCGTCAATCTTGCCGGCAGTCAGCGTCTCGATGACCTCTGGAGCGCTGGAGCGCAGTTTGTCGAGGAACTGGGTCTGACATTCACGTACCTTGTCAATGGGAACATCGCGCATCAATCCATGTACACCGCAATAGAGAATAGCCACCTGCTCTCCTACGGGCATTGGGCTATACTGCGGCTGAATGAGCAGCTGATTGTTCTTGCGACCGCGGTCGAGCGTCATGGCAGTCACGGCATCCATGTCTGATGAGAACTTAGAGAATGCCTCGAGTTCACGATATTGCGCTTGGTCTATCTTCAATGTACCAGCAACCTTCTTCATGGACTTGATTTGAGCAGAGCCACCAACACGGCTTACAGAGATACCAACGTTGATAGCAGGACGGAAACCTTGGTTGAAGAGGTCGCTCTCAAGGAAGATTTGACCATCGGTGATAGAAATCACATTAGTGGGGATGTAAGCGGATACGTCTCCTGCCTGTGTCTCAATAATAGGTAGGGCAGTAAGAGAACCGCCACCCTTCACATGACCTTTCATGCACTCGGGCAGATCGTTCATCTGCTCAGCCACCTCCTGCTGCTCGTTAATCTTTGCTGCACGTTCCAGCAGACGAGAGTGTAGGTAGAAGACGTCACCAGGATATGCCTCACGTCCAGAAGGACGGCGAAGAATCAGTGACACCTCACGATAAGCGACAGCCTGTTTCGAAAGGTCATCGTAGACAACAAGTGCAGGTAAGCCACGGTCGCGGAAATACTCTCCAATGGCTGCACCGGCAAAGGGTGCGTAATATTGCATGGCAGCAGGATCGGCAGCTGTTGCAGCAACGACAATCGTGTACGGCATAGCCCCATGCTCCTTCAAGGTTTGCACGAGCGTAGCCACCGTTGATGCTTTCTGACCAATAGCTACGTAGATGCAATATACAGGCTTTCCTGCCTCAAAGAAGCTCTTCTGATTGATGATAGTATCAACGGCAATGGCGGTCTTACCTGTCTGGCGGTCACCAATAATCAGCTCACGCTGTCCGCGTCCTATAGGAATCATTGAGTCTACAGCTTTCAGACCCGTCTGAAGGGGTTCCTTCACAGGCTGACGATATATTACACCAGGAGCCTTGCGGTCCAATGGCATCTCGAAAGCACCAGTCAGGTCGATGTCGCCTTTGCCATCAACTGCTTGTCCAAGTGGATTAATGACGCGGCCGAGCATGTTGTCATTTACACGGATAGAAGCAATACGCTTAGTACGCTTCACAACCATGCCCTCCTTGATGCCTGACGTGGAACCGAGAAGCACACAACCAACGTTGTCTTCTTCCAAGTTCATCACGATAGCCATCGTGCCGTTCTCAAATTCGAGCAGCTCATTGGCTTCGGCATTGCGGAGTCCATAGATGCGTGCAACACCGTCGCTCACGGTAAGCACGGTGCCTACTTCGTCAAACTGCTCGGCATTCTGTATGCCTTTCAGTTGTTCGAGAAGCACCTGACTGACTTCGCTTGGTTTAATTTTATCTGACATAATTCAAATTTCGTTATTACGTTATAACGTTACTTTTTCAAAGTGTTAAGAATGCTGTTGAGCTTCGACTTTACACTTGCATCCATTCTGAACGTATCGTATTCAAGGATGAACCCTCCAATGATATCAGGATTCACCTCAGTCTCAAACTCCACAGTACCATTAGTCTTGCTTTCCACCATCATGCGCATCTTCTGTTCAGTTTCGGCAGAGACAGTAGCTGCGGTGGTAAGCTTGCCACGGATGACATTCTTCTGCTTTCGGTAAAGCGTGACATATGAGTTGGCCATGAACTGTATCATTTGCTCTCGGTCTTCCTTGAGCACCAATGCAATGAAGGCCTTGGTAAGCGTGCTCGGATTCTCACCTGCGGCGATGGTGAGCAGCGTTTCCTTCTTTTCCTTCAAAAGCATGGGATTGTCTATCGTTTGGCGCAATGCGGGCACGTCGATGTAGCTCTTGGCCATAGTCATCATCTCTTGATAGACCTGGTCTTCAAGCTTAGCATCAGTGGCGCTTTTCAGCAATGCTCTCGCATATCTAATCGATATTACTCCTATATCCATACGCTACACCTTATTTATTAGAAGAAACATCATCCAGCATACGGTCAATCAGTTCCATCTGCGATTTATCGTCTTTCAGATTCTGCTTGAGAACCTTCTCGGCGATTTCAACGCTTAGTGTGGCTACTTGCTTGCGAATGTCGGCAATGGCGGCTTTCTTTTCCTGCTCGATGGAAGCTTTCGCCTCCTCCAGCAGTCGAGCACCTTCGCTTCTTGCCTTATCCTGAGCTTTTTCCACAATAGCGTCGCGCGTCGCAGCAGCTTCTCTTAGTATCAGAGCTTGCTTCTCACGCGCTTCCTGCAAGATGGATTCACCTTCTTTCTGGATGTTTGCCAGACGTTCATTGGCTTCGTGCGCTTTCTTCAAGGACTGGTCAATGAAGTCCTTGCGGTCAAGCTCCATCTTGACGATAACGGGGAATCCCCATTTCCACAGGATGAAGAGCACGATGATGAACACCAGCGCCATCCAAAACAACAATCCAAAATCAGGCGTTATTAATGACATAAGCTGGAATTAGGAATAAGGTTTATACAAACAGAGCCAGCAATGCGATAATGACGGCGAAGAAAGCAACACCCTCAATCAGGGCTGCAGCCACAATCATGTTTGAGCGCAGATCGTTAATCTTCTCTGGCTGACGAGCCATAGCATCCATGGCCTGACCACCAATCTTACCAATACCGAGACCGGCACCAATTACTGCTAAACCACCGCCAACTGCGGCACCCAACTTTGCAACAGCATCTGCTGCTAATAATAATGAAATCATAATTTTTAATTTTTTAGTTGTTAATATTTAATCTTTTAATTCTAATACTTTTGTCTTTTAGGCTGCTTTCGCCTCGTGCTCATGGACGTGAGCCAGAGAAATGAATACTGCAGAAAGCATTGTGAACACCATAGCCTGGATGAAGCAGACCAGCACTTCGAGCAACATCATGAAGATGCTCATGCCTACACTTACCGGTATCATCATTCCGCCAGCAATCGCATTAATGCCAAACATGATGAAAATGAGGCATGAAAGCGAGATGGCAATAGCATGACCGGCCATCATGTTTGCAAAAAGTCGAATCATGAGTGCTAATGGCTTCGTGAAAATACCAAAGAGTTCGATGAAAGGCATCAAGGGAACTGGAGCCTTCAGCCACGTAGGAACATCGGGCCAGAAGATTTCCTTCCAGTACTCTTTTGTACCTGTTACATTTGTGACAACGAACGTACAGAAAGCCAGGAAGAAGGTGCACGTAATGTTTCCCGTCAGATTGCCTCCACCAGGAGGGAACGGAACCACGCCCATCACGTTAGCAAAGAAGATGAAGAAGAAGCATGTCAGCAGGTAGGGAGCATATTTGGGTGCTTCCTTGCCGAGGATGCTTGCAATAATATCCTCATAGACGTACATGATGAACATATGCATGAAACCTGTAAAACCTTTCGGCGCAGGGTCGTCAATCTTGTGCTTCTTGCACCAGCGAGCGGGAATGAGCACACATAGCAGCAGGAGGATGGCATCGATGAAAAGCACCATAACGGTCTTGGTGATAGAGATGTCCAACGGACGTACCTCTTGACCATTGATGTTCTCAACGATTTTACCAGCATTAGCCTCGCTGCCAGAGATGTAAAGTCCGTAAGGCCCAGGGCGATTGCCGTTTGCGTCGGCATGATGCTCGAAGGCTGACGAACAGAACACGTGCCATCCCGTAGAGCTTTTCACAATAATGGGCAAATGGATAATTACCGATTTCTCGCCAATATCCGTCACATGCCACTCATAGGAATCCTGTATGTGTCCGAACAGGATTCCCTGCAGGTCAAGCCCTTCATTCTTTTCGGCCGCCTGTACAGGCAGAATTGTGAATAGCATCCATGCAATGCAGAGAAGTGGTTTGAAATATTTCATTGTTCTTTTTTATTAATTGCTTTTTTGCGAACGGATGAAGAATACTACGTCGAATACTAACATCAGCAGATAGAAAACAAGAAATGTGATGACGAAGATTTTACGGCTGGTCATGTCGTCAACCAACAGCAGGAAGACAATCACCACCAAGGCTCCCATCAGCAATCTGAGGACTCCTGCTGTAAGCGCAAAGAGGGTCAGCGCACGTGGCGAATGACTAACGGCCCGATAGCCTAACACGTAGGCAATAGTGGCTATTAACACATAAGCCAGACCAATGGCAATACTTACGACAATCACAATTTCAAAGAACTATTCTTTTTGATGAATCAGTCGACTTCTACGCATAGATTTACCTCATTCTGCTGAACCGCTACAAAGCCGCCAGAAACTGGAAGTTGTTGCCGTCCCTCAGTATTTACATACTCCACGATGCCTTTTCCCAGTGACGAGATGATGGGCGCATGGTTATTAAGTATCTCGAACTGACCCATAGAGCCAGGAACGAGCACACTTTGCACTTCACCGTCGTATGCAATTTTTTCAGGAGTGACTATTTTTAACTTCAGCATATATACCTTATTAAATATGATACTAGCCCTTGGCAGCTTCCAACAGTTTCTTGGCCTTAGCCTTTGCGTCTTCAATCGTTCCCACATTGAGGAATGCCTGTTCTGGCAGGTCGTCTACCTCACCGTCGAGAATGGCATTGAAGCCCTTAATGGTCTCTTCGATGGGAACCATCACGCCAGGCAGACCTGTGAACTGCTCAGCCACAGAGAACGGCTGCGAAAGGAAGCGCTGTACTCGACGTGCACGATTGACGGTCAGCTTGTCCTCATCAGAGAGTTCGTCCATACCCAGGATGGCAATGATGTCCTGCAGCTCCTTGTAGCGCTGAAGAATTTCCTTCACGCGCTGAGCACACTCGTAGTGCTCCTTGCCCACTACCAATGGGTCGAGGATTCGTGAGGTACTGCCCAGAGGGTCGACGGCAGGATAAATACCTAACTCGGCAATCTTACGGTCGAGCACCGTTGTAGCGTCAAGGTGAGTGAAGGTTGTTGCCGGAGCAGGGTCGGTCAAGTCATCGGCTGGCACGTATACTGCCTGCACAGATGTAATAGAGCCTGTCTTTGTCGAAGTGATTCTCTCCTGCATGGTACCCATCTCTGAGGCCAGCGTAGGCTGATAACCTACAGCCGAAGGCATTCGTCCGAGCAAGGCAGAAACCTCTGAACCAGCCTGTGTGAAACGGAAGATGTTGTCGATGAAGAACAGAATATCGGCAGCTCCGCCATCTTTTCCACCTCCGTCACGGAAGCCCTCGGCCACCGTCAGACCAGAAAGTGCAACAGAAGCACGTGCACCTGGCGGCTCGTTCATCTGACCATAAACCAGCGTTGCCTGGCTCTTCTTCAGCTCTTCTGGGTCAACGAGTGAGAGGTCCCACTTGCCTTCGGCCATAGCCTGCTTGAACTTCTCGCCATAGCGGATAACGCCCGACTCGATCATCTCTCTAATCAAGTCGTTGCCTTCACGGGTACGCTCTCCCACTCCAGCGAATACGGAGAAACCGTTGTGTCCCTTGGCAATATTGTTGATCAGCTCCATGATCAGCACCGTCTTACCCACGCCAGCGCCTCCGAAGAGTCCGATCTTACCACCTTTCAGATATGGCTCCAGCAAGTCAATCACCTTGATACCTGTGGAAAGAACTTCCTTCGTGGTTGACAGCTCCTCGAACTTAGGTGCCTCGCGATGAATGGGATATGCTCCCTCCATGTCGAGCTGTTTCATACCGTCAATAGGCTGACCGATAACGTTCAGCATTCTACCCTTAATCTGTTCGCCAGCAGGCATCGTGATAGGCGAGCCTAAGGGGATGGCCTCCAATCCACGCTGCAGGCCGTCGGTATTGTCCATAGCCACGCAGCGCACGGTGTCTTCGCCGATGTGCTGCTGCACTTCGACGATAAGTTGCGTGCCGTTGCCACGGTCTATGCGGAGAGCTTCATGGATTTTGGGTAGCACCTTCTCAGCATCCAGTCCCTTTGTGTCGAAGAAGACGTCAATCACGGGTCCAATAATCTGCGAAATGTGTCCTGTAATTTGTGACATAGTTTGTTTAATATTTAAAGTTATTGTTCTTAGTTTTCAAAACTTGCCCACAAAATTACGGAAAATTTTGCAAACAAGAAAACTTTTTTCCCTTTTTTTCTTCATGGGCTGTATGATATGCGGCACTTTAGTGTCTCATCATATCGAGCAGAGCCCAATGAGTGCTAAATGCTGAGTTCGTCGAGCACCTTGATAAGTTTCTTATCGAAGGGCTTATCGGTGCGGATGCACTCTGAGAAGGGTACGTATACAATTTCATTGTTACGTATGCCTACCATCACGTTGCGCTGTCCCTGCTTGATGGCTTCAATAGCACCCACACCTGTGCGGCTGGCCAAGATGCGGTCGTGAGCCGAGGGCGTACCGCCACGCTGCAAGTGACCCAAGATCGAGACGCGAACGTCGAATTCTGGGAACTCCTTCTTCACGCGGTCTGCATAATAGAGAGCACCACACTTTGGGCTCTCGGATACAATCACGATACACGACTTCTTTGACTTACGAATGCCGCGCCCCATGAACTGAGCCAGCTGGTCGACGTCGGTCATGTCTTCAGGAATGATAGCAGCCTCGGCGCCACAGGCAATGGCTGAATTCTGAGCCAGGAAGCCGGCGTCGCGTCCCATCACCTCGACAAAGAATATGCGCTCATGAGAGTTGGCCGTGTCGCGAATGCGGTCAACACACTCCATGATGGTGTTCATCGTGGTGTCGTAGCCAATAGTCGAGTCGGTACCGTAAAGGTCGTTGTCGATGGTACCTGGAAGGCCAATCACGGGGAAGTCGAATTCCATGCCGAAATTGCGGGCGCCTGTGAGCGAACCGTTACCGCCAATAACGACGAGTGCGTCGATTTCTTCCTTCTGGCAGGTCTCATAGGCCTTCTGCATTCCCTCAGGCGTCATAAACTCCTTGCTTCGAGCCGTCTTCAGGATAGTGCCTCCACGAGTGATGATGCCAGAGACGTTTTCTGTAGTAAATTGTTCTACCTCACCCTTGATGAGTCCGTCGTAACCACGATAGATTCCTTTGATGCTGAAACCGTTATAGATGCCAGCTCGCGTTACGGCACGAATGGCTGCATTCATACCAGGAGCGTCGCCTCCAGAAGTCAGAATGCCGATAGTCTTTATTTTTGTCATATTCGAAAATGTTTAAGAACCAATTATCTTTAGAAATAATATGAATAGGCAATGCTTTCTGCCCACAGGATGATAAACCCAAGAAGGAATCCGATGAGCACTTTGGGGGTAATGTTTTTCAGATACCATCCCAGGCGTATGTGCTCGGCATTCATCAGGGCGAGACCGCTGGTGGAACCCACGGACAGCAGGCATCCTCCAGTTGCTGTAGCATAGGCTACGACCTTCCAGTACAGGCCGTTAGTGGCATAGTGGCCAGAAGGTTGAACGTCGTATAGCGAGATGTTCGTAATGGATATGGTGAACGTATCGACAACGCTACTCAGCACGCCAGAGATGAAGCCTACAATCCAGATGTTGCCAATAGTTTCATCAATCCAATGGGCAATGTCGCCCATGACGCCCGTCTCAGTCATGACTCCCATGCCCAGCATGATACCCATGACGAAGAGCATCTGCTGGATGGCTCCATACTGCAGCACGCGTGGAATGCGGCGGGCTGCCATCTGGTCGGCCTGCATGAGCTTACGGTTAAAGGCCTCGTTGACCACCCAAAGCACGGAGAGCACACACAACGCGCCGAGGAAAGGCGGCAATTTGGTGATGTTGTGGAAGGTGGGAATAAACCACAGGCCGCCAATGCCCACGATGAGCATCATGAAGCGCTGCCAGCGGTTCAGCCGGGTGTCGTCGCCACGATATGGAGGTGCCATCCATTGAGTGTCGAGCCTGGCGGGCAGCATCCTATTTATTAATAAGGTGGGAACAATCCATGCTGTGATAGCCGGCAAGGCAAGCCAAGCCGAGAAATGGCTGGCTGTGATGGCTCCGTTGCCCCAGAGAATGAGGCCCGTGGGGTCGCCGATGACGGTAAAGCATCCGCCACAATTGGCGGCAATGACAATGGCCGAGCCGATAAGCATGCGCTGTCGACGGCTCTGCACGATGCCGTGCATGATGACCAGCATCATGGTGCAGGTGGTGAGGTTGTCGAGGTTTGCCGAGATGATGAATGTGGCAAGGGTGAGCGTCCAAAGCAAGTGGTTGGCTCCCCTCATGCGCACATAGTCGGTAATAAAGTCGAAGCATCCGTTGTTGTTGAGCAGCTCAATAATCGACATCGTAGCCAGCAGGAACATGACGATGGAGGCTGCCTCGCCCACATACTTCAAAAAGACATTGTTGCAGATGAAATACTTGACGGCCTCGCTCGATGCTGGCGACCCATGCAGGTATTCGGCATAGTCGTCAGGATGCTGACTCATGACGAAGTCGCTGCCCCAACACACGTAGACCACCCATCCTGCCGTACAAATAAACATGGCGATAGCTGCTTTGTTGACGCCCGTCAGGTGTCCCGTTGCTATGAGCAGATAGCCGAAGATGAGCAGTAAAACAATTATTAGTGTCATTTTATCTTTGAGCTTTTAGTCGTTTTCATGAATGTTGAATTTGTCCGCAAAGTTAGCGATTTTCTTCGAATATAGCAAATAAGCAGCAATTTATTTTGTTTTTCACTTAAATTCGACTACCTTTGCACAGAATTCAGAAACAAAAGACAAAGACTTATGCAATACTACAGCACCAACAAGAAGGCCCCTTTGGCATCGTTGCAGAAAGCGGTGGTGAAAGGCTTGGCTGAAGACAGGGGACTATACATGCCCGAGCGTATCAACAAAATGTCGAAGACGTTCTTCGACAACATTCACACGATGGCTTTTCGCGATATTGCCTACAATGTGGCCGAGGCTTTCTTTGGCGAAGACGTGGATCCTGACGGATTGCAGGAACTGGTTTACGATACGCTGTCCTTCGACTGCCCTGTGGTCAAGGTGAAGGACAACATCTACACGCTTGAGCTCTTTCACGGCCCTACCCTCGCCTTCAAAGACGTAGGTGCCAGATTCATGGCGCGCCTGTTGCAATACTATATCCGTCAGCAGGGAGCTCACGAGCAGGTCAATGTGCTCGTGGCTACCAGCGGCGACACGGGTTCGGCTGTAGCCAACGGCTTTCTTGGCGTAGAGGGCATTCATGTCTACGTGCTCTACCCCAAAGGCAAGGTGTCGCCCATTCAGGAGTGCCAGTTCACAACCTTGGGCAAGAACATCACGGCCATAGAGGTCGACGGCGTGTTCGACGACTGTCAGGCATTGGTTAAGTCGGCCTTCATGGACGAAGAACTGAACCGTCACATGAAACTGACGTCGGCCAACTCCATTAACGTGGCCCGTTTCCTGCCGCAGGCTTTCTACTATTTCAACGCTTATGCCCGCATGAAGGAACAGGGACTTGCCGACGAACTGGTGATGTGTGTGCCCAGCGGCAACTTTGGAAACATCTGTGCCGCTCTCTTTGGTCATGAGATGGGACTTCCTATCAAACGTTTCATTGCAGCAAACAATGCTAACGACGTGTTCTTTAACTACTTACAGACAGGCGTCTACGAGCCGAAACCTTCCAAACAGACGTTGGCAAACGCAATGGATGTAGGCGACCCCAGCAACTTTGCACGCATCTACGACCTCTATGGCGATAGTCATGAGCGCATTTCTAAGCTCATCAGCGGCGCCACCTATAGCGACGAAATGATAAAGGAAGCGATGCGGACGTGCTACGCAGAAACAGGCTACATTCTCGATCCGCACGGAGCCTGTGGCTACAGAGCTCTGGAGGAGCAGCTGAAGCCTGGCGAGGTAGGCGTGTTCTGCGAGACGGCCCATCCTGCAAAGTTCAAGGAGAAGGTAGACGAGATTCTGGGCATCGACGTTGCTATACCCGATCGCCTTGCTGCTTTCATGAAGGGAGAAAAGCAGAGCGTTCCTATGTCGAAAGCGTTCTCCGATTTCAAGTCGTTCCTGATGAAGCAATAACTTCAATCAGTCTCCAAAAGCAACAGGGTCGATTCACGTAATGAATCGACCCTGTTTAGCCAATGAATCGCCCCAATTCACGTAATGAATCGGGGCGATTCATTACGTGAATCTCTTGGCCTTGTTATTTGGGCAGCATCGTAAGCTTCAGCTTGACGGGTTTCATGCCTGGAGCAACGGCTGTAAGCGTGACGGGACCTGCCTGACGGGCAGCACGAAGGATAACCGTACAGGTGCCGTTGTAGAGACGACGCTCTGTGCCTACGGTCATTTCTTCAGAATTGATGTCGCCATTAATCACTCCTACGATCTTAGCGTCGCCTTCAACAGAGAAAGTCACCTTTTCGGCAGTTGTCTGAACCTTGCGTCCTTTCTTGTCGACGGCCACAATCCTGATGTGTTGCAGGTCCTCGCCGTCGGCTTTCCATTCGGCGTTGTCAGGTGTAGCCGTCAGCTTCGTGGCGTTGCCCGTTGTCTCAATCTTATGTCGTGCAACGATTTTTCCGTTGTTGCGTGCTACAGCCTCTATCGAGCCAGGCTTGTAGGCAATGTCCTCCCAGCGAATCTGGTTGCGCATCTTGGGGTTCTTCACGTCATTCTTTTTCTTGCCTAAGCTCTTGCCGTTCAACAGCAGTTCCACCTCTTCGGCATTGGTGTAGGTGATGAGCGAGAGCTTCTGCCCTTCCACTCGGTTCCAATGGTCGCTCATGCCGTCGTTGCCTGTCTGTACGCCGTTCCACATCTGGTCGCCTTTCTTGTCTATCACGCCAATGTGTACCACAGGCTCCTCTGGGCAGAAGAAGCTCTTCATGTAGTAAGCCTTTGGCTTGGGCTCGAGCGAAATGTCGAAGACGCCCTGTCCCCAGCCTTTGGCCGGCCATCCCTGACTCTCGCCCAGATAGTCGATGGCTCCCCAATAGGCCAATCCGATAACCTTGTCGAGATTCATCTCGAAGAAGTTCTGGCCCATAGCCGATACGGAAGCCTCACTCTGGTAGAACGTCATCCAGGGGAAGCGTCGGCCGTCGCCTGGAAAGTACATGTATCTATAGTTATATGCCTGAATATCAGTCTGTAAAGCCAAGTCGCAAGGCAGCGAATCCGTCTGCCAATTGCGATAGCGCGGATGCATGGCCACCGTCACAAGACGGGTAGAGTCGTAGCGCTGCAATAGCGTTTTCTGCAGCTTGTACATCGTTACGCCGAAATCGTTATAGGGCTGATTGGGGTCTTGCTGAAGCTCGTTGCCCAGGCTCCATAGCACTACAGAGGGAGAATTGCGGTCGCGCTTCACCCATTCAGGCACGTCGTACTGCCACAACTGTTCGAAGGCAACTCGTCCGCCAGTATGTTGGCGCGTCCATTTGTCGTAAAGTTCATCGACGACGAGGATGCCGTACTTGTCGCACAGCTCGATAAACTCGCGGCTATAGGGGTTGTGGCTGGTGCGAATGTGGTTGATGCCAAACTGCTTCATCAGCTGCAGGCGCTTTTCAATAGCACGCGGATAGGCAGCAGCTCCTAAGGCACCCAGCGAATGGTGGTTGGCATAGCCCTTTAGCAGCACTTTCTTTCCATTGAGCTTCAAGCCATAGTCAGGACCAATCTCTACGGTTCGTATGCCGAACTGACTCTCTGCCACATCGGCTACGGAGCCGTCCTCGCGCATCAAGACGACTTCAGCACGATAGAGATTTGGGTGCTCCGTATCCCAAAGCTGGGGATTGTCTATAGCAAACTCCTTCATGGTGGTCTCCATCGTACGCGAGGCCGAGATACGTTGTTTCTGTTCTACGGCCTGATAGATGCATTCGCCATTAGGGGCATAGACCTTGAACCCCACCCGTACTGTTTTTGACCTTCCTTTGTTGGTAAACTCAAAGCCAACGTTCACATAGCGGTTGCTGCGGGTTGTAATATACAACGGATGGCGTTCGAAGTACAGATCGCGCGAAGTGGCAATCAGCCGTACGTTGCGGAAGAGTCCTCCACCTGTATACCAGCGTGAATTATTGGGCTCACGTGTGTCGGCCATAACGGCAATCACGTTGTCCTGTCCAAAGCGCAGCTTGTCTGTAACGTCGATTTGGAAGCCTACATATCCATAGTCAGTTCCTCCGATGCGCTGTCCGTTCAGGTACACATCAGCCTGCAGTCGATACCAGCCTTTGCCCATCTCCTTGAAGCCTCTACTCGACAGGCGGCTCTTAATGTTGGCTGCCACATCGGTATTGTCAGCCTTCTCGTCGGCAGCAGGAGCTATCCAAGGCTGCTCGATTTGGAAATCATGAGGCACGTCGACCGTGCGCCAGCCTGCATCACTAAGGTTCGCCTGCGCTCCGTTCGTCACGTCGCCAGCCTGAAACTTCCATCCAAAATTCAGGTTTTCAGAAACACGTTGCTGGGCCATCAGCATTTGTGGAACACAAAGCGCCAGCACCATCCAGAGTTGTCTTTTCTTCATCTGTTTAAATTTGTATTAGTTGATTAGTAGGCTACAAAATTACAAAAAAAACAACAACTGGCAGCATTTCATAGAAAAAACTTTGCGAAGAAGAAAAAGATTTCGTACCTTTGCAGCCAGGTTGCACTGGGCAGATAGGGATACTCATCAAATAAACTGTTGAAAACGGGATGACTTCACTTGCCAATGGCGGGCCACTAACCAAGCATTATCCACATGCCGGTGGATTACAAAGGCGGAGAGCACCCATAACCTGTGATAAAGGAGTTTTCATCACTTCGCCAGTGCAACCTTTTACAAAAGGAATAGTAAATCAGTTATAATATATAAATAGGTATATGTTCTCAGGCATCATAGAAGAATTTGCTACCGTTGTAGCTATCAAGAAAGACAGAGAAAACATTGACTTCACGCTCACCTGCTCATTCGTCGACGAACTGAGCATTGACCAAAGCGTTGCCCATAATGGCGTTTGCCTAACTGTTGTGAAGAAAGAGGACGGCAACTACACGGTGACGGCGATGAAAGAAACGCTCCTTCGCTCGAACCTCGGCCTGCTGAAGGTAGGCGATAAGGTGAACGTAGAGCGGAGCATGCTCATGAACGGACGGCTCGATGGCCACATCGTGCAAGGGCATGTAGATCAGACTGCTACCTGCATAGCAATGGAAGATGCCGACGGAAGCACCTACTTCACTTTCAAATATCCCTTCAACCGCGAAATGGCGCGCAACGGATATTTTACTGTCGACAAAGGTTCTGTGACCGTCAATGGAGTCAGCCTCACCGTATGCCGGCCTACTGAAGACACATTCCAGGTTGCCATCATTCCCTACACGATGGAGCACACCAACTTCTGCGACATTCGTGTAGGCACCGTTGTCAACCTTGAATTCGACATCATCGGCAAATACATAGCCCGCCTGCACTCCCTTGAGCGCGACTAAGGCCTTCGCCCAACGTGCCTACTTAGCAGAAAACGACCTTGCTGCGGCAGCACTCTGTGCCATCGGTTCGCACTATACGGATGCTGTGCTCCAAGTTTGATGCCGACTCGCGATAGAACGAAAGCGTGTCGCCAGCATGGGCTTCGGCCACATAGGCTATTTCGAAGCGGCGTACGGCATGCTCACGATACCACTCCAGCGGCCACAGGTCGAGCACGTGCTCAATGTATTTGACTGAGTTGATGTGGCCATTAATGTCTACGTCGTTATAGTACGTGTCAATGGTTCTTGTCAGTTCGGCTTGCTCACTCATCTTCACCCTGCCGCCTTTGTCAATCGGGCACTCTTTGTCCTTCACAATCCATTGGTTGATGGCCCCATTGTCAATAGCGAGGATGTCTGTGGGCTGACGGCTTTCCGTGTCAATCATCGCCCAGATGGAGCGCCCGTAGCCATAGACCCTTCCCCCATCGTCGACAATACGGAAATTGCGCGACGTGAAATAGCGCATCGCACTTTCCACCCAAGTCTCCACATTGAAGCGCGTGTATTGCAGCGGCATCTCGTCGGTCATTTCAATGGCCAGTCGTGAGAGCACCCACGAGCGCTTGATCGTCATCAGGTATTTCATTCCAAAGCCTCGCGCTGAGGAGTGAAAGTCGGCAGCATTCAGCAGGTGATTTCCCAGATGTCCCATAAACAGATGGCCAGAGAAATCACAATGGAAGGGCTCTGCCATAAAGGGATAACAACCTACTTTCTCTATGTGTTCGTTCATGTTTCTTACGTTTTAATTAGATAGTACCCTTTTCGCGCAGTTCCAGGAATTCGCTCACCTGCTCTTGTGTTCCTCGAGTGACGGCGATACGTCCTGAACGGGTGTACTGCAACACGCAGCCGAAGGCATCAAGCTCCTTGTAGAGCGAGATGACATCAGCCGTTACACCATATTTCATCACAATTACGTAGGTAGGGTTCACCTCCGTAATACTTGCTTCGTGGCGTCGTATGGTCCTGCTGATCTCTGGATTCTGCATGAGCTTCTCCGTTGCCAGCTTGTAGAGTCCTGACTCGCGAATGAAGAGTTGGTCGTCGGTGAAGTAGTTGGCCTTCACCACATCGATTTTCTTCTCTATCTGCTTGGTGATTTTTATGATCTGGTCTTCATCGCTCCATGCCGTAATCGTGTACTTATGCACTCCAGGAATGCTCGATGCCGACACGTTAAGACTCTCAATGTTTACCTGACGCCGCGTAAAGACAGCCGTTATCTGGTTCAGAATACCTGCGATATTCTCTGAATAGACCAGCAGGGTGTATAGTTTATTAGCCTGTTCCATATACCTTATTTATACATTAAGACTAAGCATCATCTCGTCGACGCTCATGCCAGGAGGTGTCATCGGCAGAACATTATCGTCCTCAAGAATGGCACACTCAAGCAAGAACGGTCCGTCGGTGGATAGCATCCGGCTGATGGCCTCGGCCAGCTTCGTGCGGTCGGTCACCGCCTCGTAGCTTATGCCATAGGCCTTTGCCACAAGTTCATAGCAAGGGTTGAGCATTCGTGTGAACGACTTCCTGCGATTCCAGAACATGTCCTGCCATTGGCGTACGTTGCCCAGATAGTGGTTGTTCATCAGAATCATTTTCACAGGAGCCTGCTGTTCCATGATAGTGCCCAGCTCTTCTATGCACATCTGGAATCCGCCGTCGCCCATGAAGCACACAACCTGTCGGCCGTCTGCGCCGAAGGTTGCGCCGATGGCAGCAGGAAGTCCGTAGCCCATGGTGCCCAGACCGCCGCTGGTGCAGATGCTGCGCTTGTGGTGATACTTGAAGTAGCGAGTGGCAAACAGCTGGTTCTGCCCTACATCCGTCACGAGCACAGCATCGTCGGCAGCCTGCTCGGCTACGGCATTCACCACCTCGCCCATCAGCAGCGGGCCTTCCTTGGGGTGAATGGCAGGCTCTATCACCTGCTGGCGCTCCTTCTCGTCGAGCGGAAGAAACGATTCGCGCCATGCTGCATGGTTGCCTTTGCCCACGAGCGCCGTCAGTACGGGCAGCGATTCCTTGCAGTTGGCAATGATGGCAACGTCGGTCTTCACGTTCTTGTCTATTTCACTCTTGTCAATATCCAGGTGAATGACCTTTGCCTGCTTGGCATAGGTCTTGAGCGAACCGGTTACTCGGTCGCTGAACCTCATACCTATAGCAATAAGCACGTCGCATTCCTGCTCTTTCAGATTGACTGCATAGTTGCCATGCATACCCAGCATGCCCACGTTCAGCGGGTGATTACTGGGAAGTGCCGACAGGCCTAACATCGTTCGTCCTGCGGGAATGTCGGCCTTTTCGAGGAAAGCCTTCAGCTCTTCTTGGGCATTGCCCAGTTCCACGCCCTGCCCGACGAGTGCCAGCGGACGCTTTGCGCTGTTGATGAGTGCTGCAGCCTTCTTGACTGCATCCATATCGAGTTTCGGATATGCCACATAAGAGCGCACGAAGTCAACCTTCTTTGGTTCCCAAACGATTTTCTCCACTTGGGCGTTCCGTGGGAAGTCGAGCACCACAGGGCCAGGTCGGCCGCTGCGTGCTATGTAGAAGGCTCGGCTCACAGCCCATGCAATGTCTTCAGCATGGCGTATCTGGTAGCTCCATTTCGATATCGGTTGCGCAACGCCCACGAGGTCTACCTCCTGAAAGGCATCCGTTCCCAGCGAGGCGATAGCCACCTGGCCGGCAATCACCACGAGGGGTGTCGAGTCCATCATGGCGTCGGCAACGCCCGTCAGCGTGTTGGTAGCACCAGGACCACTTGTCACGATGCAGACGCCCACCTCCCCACTCACTCGGGCATAGCCTTCGGCAGCATGAGCAGCTCCCTGTTCATGACGCACAAGAATATGTTCGAAAGCTTTGTCTTCGCCCTGTGTATAGTCGTAGAGCGCATCGTAGACAGGCATGATGGCTCCGCCAGGATAGCCGAAGATTGTTTTCACTCCTTCTGCCTGCAATGCTTTCATCATAGCCTCGCTACCTGTTATTTCTTTGTTCATTATATAATCAGCTTAATTCGAGGTTCACACACACATTATTCTATTATCCTCACTCCGCCTTTGTCGGCCGAGCTGACGCTTTGTGCATACGCACGTAGGGCCTTGCTCACCACGCGGTTCCGCTTCAGCGGCTGTTGTGGCCGCTGGGCCAGCTCCTCGTCAGTAAGACGCACGTTGATGGAGCGGCCGGGAATGTCGATTTCAATGATGTCGCCATCTTTTATCTTGCCTATGTTACCGCCGTTGGCAGCTTCTGGCGAGATGTGTCCGATGGAGAGTCCGCTGGTGCCGCCCGAGAAGCGTCCGTCGGTAATCAGCGCACACTCTTTGCCCATGTGCATCGACTTGATGTACGATGTCGGATAGAGCATCTCCTGCATACCAGGTCCACCCTTGGGTCCTTCATGGGTAATCACTACGCAGTCGCCCTTTTTCACCTTTCCGCCCAGAATGCCCTCGCAGGCATCTTCCTGAGAGTCGAACACCACGGCCGGACCCTCGAAGTGCCATAGGCGCTCGTCGACGCCGGCCGTCTTGACGACGCATCCGTCCTGTGCAATGTTTCCAAAGAGCACGGCCAGTCCTCCGTCTTTCGTGTAGGCATGTGCGATGTCTCTGATGCAACCATTCGCTCTGTCGGTGTCGAGCGTGCCCCACTGTTCCGACTGCGATCCCATCTTCGTCGAGAAGCGGTTGCCTGGTGCGCTCTGGTAGATGCGGTTGGCCTCGTCGTCGATGGTGCCGTCGACGATGCTGTACTTCTGCATCGCTTCGTTCAGCGTCATTCCGTCGACACGCATGGCCGAACCGTCAATCAGTCCGCCCTTGTTGAGCTCATTGAGAATGCCCAGAATGCCGCCAGCCCTGTTGCACTCCTGCACACTATACTTTTGCGTGTTGGGTGCCAGCTTGCAGAGGCAAGGCACTCGGCGCGAAAGCTCGTCGATGTCCTGCATCTTGAAGTCGGTGCCTGCTTCCTGCGCCACGGCCAGCAGGTGTAGCACGGTGTTGGTGCTGCCGCCCATGGCAATGTCGAGTGCCATCGCATTCATGAAAGCCTTGCGGGTGGCAATGTTGCGTGGCAACACGCTCTCGTCGCCCTGCTCGTAGTAGGCCAGCGCATTCTTCACCACCTGTCGTGCAGCCTGCTTGAAGAGTTCTATTCGGTTGGTGTGCGTAGCCAGAATGGTTCCGTTGCCAGGCAGACTCAGGCCGATGGCCTCGGTGAGCGAGTTCATGGAGTTGGCGGTGAACATGCCAGAACAGCTTCCACAGCCGGGACAAGCGCAGGCTTCAATTTCCTTCATCTCCTCGTCGGTCACAGAGGGGTCGGCTCCTTTCACCATGGCCGTAATCAGGTCGGCATTCTCTCCGCGCCACCGTCCGGCTTCCATCGGTCCGCCCGAACAGAACACCGTCGGAATGTTCAGCCGCATGGCAGCCATCAGCATGCCGGGTGTCACTTTGTCGCAGTTCGAGATGCAAATCATGGCGTCGGCCTTGTGCGCATTGACCATATACTCCACCGAGTCGGCAATAATGTCGCGCGAAGGAAGGGAGTAGAGCATGCCGTCATGTCCCATGGCAATGCCGTCGTCGATGGCAATCGTGTTGAATTCTGCCGCGTAGCATCCCATTTTCTCTATTTCCTCCCGCACTATCTGCCCTATTTCGTGCAGATGGGTGTGTCCTGGTACAAACTGTGTGAATGAGTTGACCACTGCAATAATCGGACGTCCGAACTGTTCCTGCTTCATGCCGGTGGCTACCCACAACGCACGTGCACCTGCCATTCGTCTGCCTTCTGTGCAGACATTGCTTCTCAATTGATGCTTCATATCGTCTTTTTGTTATACTTTCTCAAAAATAATGGGTGCAAAGTTACACTTTTTTCTATTAACGACCAACAAAAAGACAGACATTTTTGCGCTCTCGCAAATATTTGGCACGCCTTTTGCAGTTTAACTAACAATTAATATAAATAGAATGACCAGTCAATTTTCACCCAAAGTATCCGAAATCCTTGCCTACAGCCGTGAGGAGGCAGCTCGCTTGGCCAGTCGCTCGGTAGGCCCCGAACATTTGTTGCTGGGTCTGCTCCGAATGAACGAAGGCCCGGTGATCGATGTTTTCCATCGTCTGCGCCTGAACATTCCATCGGTGAAGACGGCCCTCGAGCAGAAAGTGCGCGAAGACGAACTGGGAATGCCCATCAACACCCAAGAGCTGGTGCTCAATGAGCGTGCTTCCAACATTCTGAAGCTGGCAGTGCTTGAGGCGCGTATGCAGCACACCACTAAGGTCGACGAGCAACATCTGCTGCTCGCCATCCTCCACGACCACGTAGACAACGGAGCAAAACAAATACTTCAAAACAACAACATGAATTACGAAGACGTACTGAGCCTGTTGCACTCGCAACAGCACCCCATCAACGGCATAAGCTTGCCCGACGAAGACGAGGACGATTACGAAGAGACCTCTTCAGGCTCGCAGCCGGCAGGCGGCAATCAGGGCTCGCAAGCAACGACCACCACGCAGCAGCAGAAGAAAGAGTCGAAAACGCCCGTGCTCGACAACTTCTCGACTGACCTTACCGTGGCAGCAGCCGAAGGCAAGCTCGATCCCGTCGTGGGGCGTGAGCGCGAAATCCAGCGCGTGGTCGAGATTCTCGGCCGGCGCAAGAAGAACAACCCCATCCTCATTGGCGAGCCTGGCGTGGGCAAGAGCGCCATCGTCGAGGGGCTGGCACAGCTCGTTGCCCAGCACAAGACGTCGCCCATGCTCTTCGGCCGCCGCATCGTTTCCCTCGACATGACTGCCGTTGTGGCAGGCACCAAGTATCGCGGACAGTTCGAAGAGCGTGTCAGAGCCCTGCTGAAGGAGCTCGAGAGCGACCCCAACATCATCGTCTTCATCGATGAAATCCATACGCTCATCGGAGCCGGCTCGGCTGCCGGCACCATGGATGCCGCCAACATCATGAAACCTGCGCTGGCTCGCGGAACCATCCAGTGCATCGGAGCCACCACGCTCGATGAGTATCGCAACTCCATCGAGAAAGACGGAGCCCTCGAACGCCGTTTCCAGAAGGTGCTCGTCGAGCCAACCAACCACGACGAGACGCTGCAGATACTGCGCAACATCAAAGACCGCTACGAGCATCACCACCACGTAGAGTATACCGACGATGCCATCATGGCATGTGTCAAATTGACAGAACGCTACATTTCCGACCGCGCATTCCCTGACAAAGCCATCGATGCGATGGACGAGGCAGGCTCGCGCGTACATCTATCTAATGCTCAGATACCGCCCGAGATTGCCGAGAAGGAGAAAGAGCTTGCCCGCATCAAGGAGCGCAAGCAGGCAGCCGTCAAGAACCAGAACTTCGAGCTGGCTGCCAGCTACCGCGACCGTCAGACCGAGCTCGAGGCCGAGCTGGTGGTGCTCAACGAGAAATGGACTAACGGAGCTATGGACGACCGCCAGACGGTCGACGAGGCTGTCGTTGCCGATGTGGTGTCGATGATGACCGGCGTGCCCGTCCAGCGCATTGCCCAGAGTGAGGGTATCCGTCTGAAGGGTATGTCCAGCGAGCTGAAGGGTGCCGTTGTGGCCCAAGATCCCGCTATCGACAAGCTGGTGCGTGCCATTCAGCGCAACCGCGTGGGACTGAAAGACCCCAACCACCCCATCGGCGCCTTCATGTTCCTTGGTCCTACGGGTGTGGGAAAGACCTATCTGGCCAAAAAACTCGCTGAGTTCATGTTTGGCTCGGCCGACGCACTCATCCGCATCGACATGAGCGAGTACACCGAGTCGTTCAACGTGTCGCGACTCATAGGAGCGCCTCCGGGCTATGTGGGCTACGAGGAAGGCGGCCAGCTCACGGAGCGCGTGCGCCGTCACCCCTACTCCATCGTGCTGCTCGACGAGATAGAGAAAGCCCATGGCAACGTGTTCAACCTGCTGCTGCAGGTGCTCGATGAAGGTCGCCTGACTGATGGCAACGGGCGCTTCGTCGACTTCCGCAACACCGTCATCATCATGACTTCTAATGCAGGAACCCGTCAGCTGAAGGACTTCGGGCGCGGCGTAGGCTTCACCGCCGGCAGCCTGGGGCTCATGATGAACGACAAGGACAAGGAGCACGCACGAAGCATCGTGCAGAAAGCCCTCTCCAAGCAGTTCTCGCCCGAATTCCTCAACCGTCTTGATGAGATTATCACCTTCGACCAGCTCGACCTCAGCGCCATCAAGCAGATCATCGATATTGAGCTGAAGGGTCTGTGGAACCGCATCGAGGAGCTGGGCTACCACGTGGAGCTGAGCGATGAGGCCAAGGAGTGGGTAGCCACCAAGGGCTACGATGTGCAGTTTGGAGCCCGTCCGCTGAAGCGAGCCATCCAGACCTACATCGAGGATGGCATCAGCGAGCTCATCGTCAACGATGGGCTGAAGCTTGGCGACGTCATCACCATCACCAAGCAGCCCGACAAAGAAGAACTGACGTTCGAAGTGAAAGCATAAGTACAGAAGAAAGGCCGTTGGAGTTCACCAACGGCCTTTCTTCTCTATTTGCTATAGCCTGTATCTTGTTCGCTGAACAGGATACATTGGCGAGGAATGAAAAAGCCCGCCACGACGGACTGCCTTATATAATAATGAACAAAAAATAGCCGAAGTTTTGTTATTCTGCAAAATTATCATTAACTTTGTCGCCGTAATTCTAACGTGACCGCTTATGAACTTGACAATCTCAATGGATACTGTGCTGAATTTCTTGCACTCAATGGCACTCTCGACGAGTAACAAGCAGTGGCTTGCCGACCATCTGTATGAAGAAGTGAAAGCCGAAAGATCGGCAAGTGTCACCGATAAGGGCTGGCCGAAAATCCGTCGTGAGGATATGCATATCTCGCCCGAAGTAATGAAACTCGTCGAGGACATAGAACCTCTGCCTGATGACTTCGACTACGACAAGG
>CACXYH010000002.1 GCA_902771785.1 uncultured Prevotellaceae bacterium | reverse complement strand
GTTAGATGTAGAGAATCCATTCTCATTAGGAAATTCTCGCTTCAAATCCAGGCTTACCTGCTCCACAACACCAGCACCCCAACGTTCCTCTGCTTTCTTCTGCACAAGGTCACGCCCCATCTGCCAGTTGAATAGCAGTTTCTCGCCATTCACCTTAACGGCAGCCTTTACTTGGGCAGAGCGATAACGGTACTTCACCTCTGCTATCCATTCTGCATACTCAGCATCCAGCTTCACATCATGAGACTTCACCATGCGTGGCTCACTGATTTCTATTTCATTGTGCTTTTTGCTCATAAATCTCATTACGTTTGCAAAGTTAATGATTTTATTCTATAAAGTGCAATCATTGCCGATGCTAGTTGGCATAACCAAGTTTCCTACATATTTATATAATCATCAAACAAAGTCCTTTTTAAGAAGAACACTCGACTTCTGGAGGAATTACCTTTCCTGTGAGTTAAATAGTTCTTGATATGATATATTCTTCCTACTGACAAATTTAGAATCCTAGCAGCCTCTGCCGGCGACACCCATTCCTCCCCATCTGCGTCAATTATCGAAAAAAAATTGTCTTTACTCACAAGTTCTAATTCTCGGTTTACTATTGTATTCATTTCTTCTTTATGCAATTGATATCCGTACAATTTATTGCTCATCTTTTGTGTATAATGAGTTTGTAACCGTCTATAGTTACTTTTCCTAATTTTTCTATTGCAGACTGTCCCAAAAGCAATAGCGCATTTTGTTGTTCCTTAATCGTTGCCTTTACATTGTACAAATGCAATCCCCCAATTTCTACATCTTTGAGATTGGCCACTAATACTTGTGTCACACTACCGTCGGCAATCATGCTATTGCTTTTACCTATAATATCTTTCTCTGAAAGACGCCCCATTTCAACCAATTGCCGAGCAAAATTGGAGGACAAACTAATCATCCCTGCACCAGTGTCGAAAATAAAATCTGCTTTCAATCCATTTATTTTGCATGGGACATAATAAACATAGCCCTTTTTATTCATTATTATCGTGGTGGCACTCTCCTGCTTCTTATAATAGATATCATAAGAACTTTCGCTTGGAAGACTCTTAATCTTATATAATACTTCTAACAATTCTCCTGCGGCTTCATCTCCACCTTCTTTCGCCTTGTTCATCCAATATATGGCAGTATCAATGTCTTTAGTATCTCCAGAACCATCATAATAATGGTATGCAAGATTTCTTTGTGCAAATGTGCATCCCTTTTCTGCAGCTTGCTTAAAAAGGGAAAAAGCTTTTTTCTTGTCTTTTTGAACTCCTATACCATTGTCGTATAAAAAGGCGAGATTGCCTATGGCATAGGCATTACCTTTATTAGCTGCCTTGTTATACCAATTAAGAGCTTGGGATATGTTCATTTTTACACCAAATCCATTTTCATAACATAAGCCTAAATAGTTTTCGGCATCAGCGTTTCCTTGTTGCGCTGCTTTTTCAAACCATGAAAAGGCCTGGGCATAATCCTTAGTGTTGTCATCACTTTCATAATAAGCGACACCTAAATAATAATATGCTTTCTTATCTCCTTGGTCTGCAGCTTTTTTAAGCCAATTAATTGCTTGCGAATTATCTTTCTCAACTCCTTCTCCGCGTAAATAAGCAAGGCCGAGATTGAATTGAGAAGTAGCATTACCTTGTTCTGCTGCTTTTTTTGCCCAGTGTACAGCTTCTACATAGTTTTTTAGCACACCATTCCCCGTAAGATAGCGTATAGAGAGATTATTCTGTGCATCTTTATGCCCTTTCTCTGCAGCTTTTCTCCACCATTCAGCAGCTTTTTTTCCATCTTTTTTGACACCCTCACCTTTAGCAAATATTACTCCTAAATTATACTGAGCACCGACATGACCGTTTTCAGCCGCTTTTTCCCACCATTCTCTCGCTTTCTGCGAATTCTTTTTCAAACCTCTACCAGACATATACATATTTCCCAAATTAAACTGGGCTTCATCATACCCTTGTTCTGCAGATTTTCTAAAGAAGTCAACAGCTTTAACATAATCCCTAACAACCCCATCTCCATCACGATAAATGCATCCCAAATTGTTTTGGGATGTAGGCTCGCCTTGGTCGGCCGCCTTGTGATACCACCGTATAGATCTATTTATGTCTTTTTTTACCCCATCTCCAGTTCCATACATAATCGCTAAATTTAACTGTGCATCAACATATCCTTGTTCAGCCGCCTTGCAATACCACTCAAATGCCTTTTCTTTATCTTGATTGACACCCAATCCTTCATCATACATAGCACCTAAATTAAATTGAGCGCTTACATTTCCCTGTTCTGCAGCCTTTAGATACCAATACACAGCTTTTTCGTAATTCTTTTCTACCCCTTTTCCGCTATCATACATAAAGCCCAATTCTAATTGCGCTTCTTCATCTCCCTGCTCTGCTGCTTTTTTGTACCATATGAAAGCGATGTCTACATCTTGCTTTACACCTTGACCGTTTAAGTAACAACATCCCAAACGGCGTTGCGCTTCAGCACACCCTTGTTCAGCTGCTTTTTGATACCATTGTACTGCTACGCTGTAATCTTGTGGAACGCCTAATCCATTTTCATACATTAGTCCAATGTACAATTGGCCTAAATAATTGTTACCAGCAGCTGATTTGCGATACCACTCCATAGCAGTACCATAATTTTGGACGACTCCCTCACCTGTTTCATAAAGATAACCTAAGAGGCATTGAGCATATGAATTACCATTGTTAGCTTCTTTAGAGAAAACAATAAAGGCATTTTTGTAATCTTCTTTGTCATAACAATCAACTCCTTTTTGAATCTCAGGAGAATCGTCTCTCTGCGCAAACGCCCAAAAAGGCAGCAATACGGTTGCCATAAGAATTATAATTCTTTTCATAATAATATGTCTTTTATCTTATTGAACATAACATCTTCTTTCATACATCTTACGACTCCATCATAGCCAGGGAAAAGAGAAGATGCATCACACCTATTATGCTTTATGAACTTATAAAGTTCGACAAAACCTATTTCGGGAATTGTGATATGATAGATATACGGTTTAGAAGGTGCTGCTTTTTCTAAAAGGAACTCTACAATATGCTCGTCTAATGTTTTTTCATCTCTCCATGCTATTTCTGGAACCACTCTCTTTTCCTCATCTTCTTTTATGGGCTTTCTTGTTTTCCAAAAGGTTAGTAAACCTTTTTGAGCGCCTAAATTCCCATTGTCATAATATCTTGGATGGATGATACATAAAGGATTATCTCCAACATGAGCCAAAGCGACACGTTTGTCAATAGCCCATATCTCTAATCGTTTATCTGTTTTATCTGCGCTTACATCAGTTTTCTTAAAATGCAGTTTAATATCGTTTAATCGTTTTTTAATAGCTTCTTCTTCAGTATATTTTGGAGGTTCACACAGTCTACGAATTAAACCTGAAACTGCAAAGTAGATGGCTACGTTAATATCGTGAGTCCAATCGATAAGTCTTGTTGGTACACCATGATGCTGGGCAAGAGTAGCCAGTTCATACAACTCTTCTGGCAGCCATTCTCCTTTATCCAATAAAAAAGGAATACCTTTATGCTTCCAAGGAATTGCTTCACGCATTCTTTTAACTTCTGGTACATATAATTGGTTTTCATCACAAATTCTAAAGAATTCATCCAGATATTGATATTCGTGAAATGCCTGGGAGAATTCCGTGTGTGCAAAAGCAAAGAATTCTTTAGAAGTATCTTTTTTAAATCCATACTTTTCAACATATGGATTAATTCTTTGTACAGAAGATATTAATTTATACTCATCGGTAGAATGACCACGAAATATGAAGTTTTCATTGAAAATATCATATAGTTTCCCTCCATAACTGATATCGCGAAGAAATACATCAGCATTGTCATAAGACAAATCTTCTAAATATGTTCTGTCCTTTGTTTTTATCATAGACAACATTTTTTCTGCCATTAATATTCGAATGCAAAAATAACAAATATTTTGCAATGTAACAAACTAATTGGCATTTTATTGTAAAATCAGTCAGTATACCTCAAATAATACATGTACGAGAAAAGGCTAATCCACCCTCTTGCGAAGAATACCACAATGCATCCCAATAGAGGGGTGTAGCCTAATACGCACTTTTCTGTGGAGTGCCACACAAAGATGCTTGTATGTTTTCTGGCGAGCAAGCACTGCGGACATTTGGCTTTTGTTTTCATGAATTGTTATTTCACAATAGGGAATTTTCAGAATGAGCCTATCTGGAAAACATGGTGTACCTTTGCGTTCAAATTTCACAAAACTAAAATAGACATGGAAGTAATATCAATTGAGCGCAGTACCTACGAGGAGCTACAGGCGAGCTTCAACAGCTTCGTCGCACAGATGAAAGCTATGGGTAGTAGAGGTAAGGACAAACGGTTAGGAGAATGGCTTGTCCACCAAGATATGTGCCGGATACTGAACATCAGCCCGAGAACATTGCAAACGTTAAGGGATAATGGCACTTTGGCTTATTCCCAGATTGAGCGTAAAATTTACTATAAGCCAGAGGATGTAAAAACTCTATAATGACTAGATATTGAGCAGAGACAAATTTAAATCCGCCATGCTTTGGCGAAAAAATAATCAGAAAAGTTTGCAGGTTTCGGAAACTATTCGTACCTTTGCCGATGAATATTACATGAATATTTAAACACGACCGATATGAAACGTTATTTCTATTTGCTTGTTCTGCCCCTGATTATGGGCGTAGTAATGCTATCTGTAGGTTGCAGTAGCGATGATGAATCAGAGGTGAAGTACTTTTTTGCCCACACAGGATGTAAATCGGCTGGAACCTCCGTTTCTGGTAATAGTCGTGCAGAGGTGAGTGCTATAGAGACTACTGGCTCCTTTGAGTTTCAGGTGGAAAATAACGTGCTTATCGTGAATCATAAGAATGCGTATTTTTGTTGTGAACAGAATGAGATTGCCGGCGAGGTACGTTTTGAAGGTAACACCATTTTTTTGTCAGAGTCAGAAAAGAATCCTATAGCTAATTGCATATGTCCCTATGACTTGACATTTGCCATAGAAGGCTTGCAAGAAGGCAAATATCATGTGATTGTAGTGAAGGACGGCTTAGAGCGCAAGGATTTCCATATAGAGCTAAGAAGTTCTGAGGGTACGGTTGTTGTTAACGATATTAAGGAATAATTATGAAGCGATTTTTTTTATTAGTCATTTTTTGCTTGTGCTCTATTGTAAATGTTATTGCTTGGAATAGTAGTATTGGTAGGGACAAAGCATGGCAGATAGTAAAAAGGCAAATTCTTGATGGTGATTCCACCAAAAATATTTGCGTTTGGCAATCGGACACAATAGTTGCTGCAGCGAGCCGTCGGCTATGATGAAGCTTCTTTGGCGAAAAAATAATCAGAAAAGTTTGCAGGTTTCGGAAAATATTCGTACCTTTGCAGCCGTTCAGTGGAATGGGGAGCTTTCTCGGAAGCTCCTCATTCTTTTTTAAACTTAGCATAATGATAACAAAAGACACTATCAAAGAATTGGTGGAAAAGTGGCTGGCCGAGCATGGCAGCTACTTCCTGGTAGACATTCAGATGGAAGCCGACGACCGGATTGTCATCGAGATTGACCACGCCGACGGCGTGTGGATTGAAGACTGCGCTGAGCTGAGCCGCTACTTGCAGGACAACCTGGGCGACGAGCTGGGCGACTACGAGCTCGAGGTGGGCTCGGCCGGACTGGGACAGCCCTTCAAGGTGGCACAGCAGTACGAGTGCCACGTGGGCGACGATGTGGAAGTGGTGGATGCTGCGGGCAAGAAGCACACCGGCGTGCTGAAGAAGGTCGACGGGCGCACGTTCACGCTGACCACCAAGGAGAAGCAGGTGCCCGAGGGCAAGAAGCGCCCGGTGCTGGTAGAAGTCGACACGGACTACTCGATGGACGAGGTGAAGTCGACAAAGTATTTGCTGGCATTCAAGTAAGCATGAAATCATAAAAGAATAAAGAATAAAAAGAAATGGCAGTAAAGAAAGAAGCGAAAGGCCCCAGCATGTTTGAGACCTTTCAGGATTTTAAGGAGACAAAGAACATCGACCGCACCACGCTGGTGAGCGTGCTCGAGGAGAGCTTCCGCAATGTGCTGGCCAAGATGTTCGGTTCCGACGAGAACTTCGACGTGATTGTGAACCCCGACAAGGGCGACTTCGAGATTCACCGCAACCGTATTGTGGTGGCCGATGGCGAGGTGAAGGACGAGAACAAGGAGATTGCGCTGAGCGAGGCACAGAAGATTGAGCCCGACTACGAGGTGGGCGAAGAGGTGTCGGAGTCGGTGGATTTTCAGAAGTTCGGCCGCCGTGCCATCCTGAACCTGCGCCAGACGCTGGCTTCAAAGATTCTGGAGCTGGACCACGATGCCCTCTACCAGAAGTATAAGGACAAGGTGGGCACGATTGTTTCGGGCGAGGTCTACCAGATGTGGAAGCGCGAGGTGCTGCTCATGGACGATGAGGGCAACGAGCTCCACCTGCCCAAGAGCGAGCAGATTCCTGCCGACAACTACCACAAGGGCGAGACGATTCGTGCCGTGGTGAAGGAGGTGCAGAACGAAAACAACAACCCGCGCATTATCCTTTCGCGCACCAGCCCCGAGTTCCTGAAGCGACTCCTGGAGGCCGAGGTGCCCGAGATTAGCGACGGACTGATTGCCATTCGCCGCGTGGCCCGCATGCCGGGCGAGCGTGCGAAGGTGGCCGTCGAGAGCTTCGACGACCGCATCGACCCCGTTGGAGCCTGCGTGGGTGTGAAGGGTAGCCGCGTTCATGGCATCGTGCGCGAGCTGCAGAACGAGAATATCGACGTGATCAACTACTCGAGCAACGTGCAGCTCTTCATCCAGCGTGCGCTCTCGCCTGCCAAGGTCACGAGTATCGAGCTCGACGAGGAGAACCACAAGGCTGAGGTCTACCTGCAGCCGGAGGAGGTGAGCCTCGCTATTGGTAAGGGCGGCATGAACATCAAGCTGGCCTCTATGCTCACCGAGCACACCATCGACGTGTTCCGCGTGGTCAACGAGAACGAAGCCGACGAGGACATCTACCTCGACGAGTTTGCCGACGAAATCGACCAGTGGGTCATCGATGCTATCAAGGCCATCGGTCTCGACACCGCCAAGGCTGTGCTCAACGCTCCGCGCGAAATGCTCATTGAGAAGGCCGACCTCGAAGAAGAGACCGTCGACCATCTGCTGGAAGTGCTCAGAGCGGAGTTTGAATAAGCTAAAGGCTAAGTGAAGAGTGAATAGTGAAAAGTGAAAAATTTGCTACCGCGTGATGTCGTATCTTCAGAACAGCAACTCACCCCTTACCCGGAAAAGCTACCTCTTTGCTACAAGGGTGGTCAAGATGGTGAAATGCGTCAAGTGCAGTCCCCAGGAATATGGAATGCTGAATCAGGTTTTCCGTTCTGGCACAGCTATCGGCGCTCTGGTGAGTGAGGCTGTATATGCACAAAGCGCAGCAGATTTTATCAATAAGCTATCCATTGCACTCAAGGAGTGTAACGAGACTTTATACTGGTTGAATATACTTCATGACACGGAGTATATGAGCAATGAGCAGTTTGACAGCATGGCAAATGATTGCCAGGAATTGCTGGCCCTCTTAATCGCATCAATTAAAACGACAAAACAAGACAAAGAGATCAAGTGAACGGAAAAGTGCGGAAGCAAATTTTTCACTTTTCACTATTCACTTTTACTTTAAGATATGGGAGTAAGATTAAATAAAGTATTAACAGAACTGAACATAGGACTTCAAACGGCAGTTGATTTCCTAAAGAAGAAGAGTAGCCTGGGCGAAATCAAGGACGACGCCACTCCGAACACCAAAATCAGCGACCAGCAGTATGAGGCGCTGGTCAACGAGTTCAGTGGCGACAAGGCCGTGAAGACCAAGGCAGCTACGCTCTTCCCCAAGAAGAAAGAGAAGAAACCGGAGTCGAAACCTGCCGCAAAGGTGGACGACAGCCTGTCGCAGCCGCGACAGCAGTTCAAGCCGTTGGGCAAAATCGACCTGGATAGTGTGGGCAAGCCCAAACCTCAGCCCAAACCCGAGCCCAAGCCGGAGCCCGTTGCTGAGGTGAAGCCTAAGCCCCAGAAATCTACCCCAGCGCCAAAGGCTGCTGCCGAGAGCCCCAAAGCCGAGGTAGAACCCGTAGCCAAACCGAAAGAAGAGAAGCCGGCTGCACCTGCCGTTGAGCCCAAGGTCGAAGCTAAGCCGAAGGTTGAAGCTAAGCCCGAGCCCGAAGCTCCCGTGGCGAAAGAGCCTGCGAAGCCTCAGCCGGTGGCGGAGCCTAAGCCCAAGGTGAAGGTGGCTGCCCCTGTTGCAGCCCCAGCCGAGCCCAAGGCCGAGGAGAAGAAGCCCGAAGCACCTGCTGCCAGCAGCAACGAGCCCGAAATCTATACGCTGAAGAGCGAGACGAAAATGGCTCCGAAGGTGAACGTTCTGGGCAAGATTGACCTCTCGACGCTGAACCAGAGCACTCGTCCGAAGAAGAAGTCGAAGGAGGAGAAGCGCAAGCAGCGCGAGGAGAAGATTGCCCAGCAGCGCAGCCAGAATGCTGCCGCCAACGGCGAACGCCGCAAGCGCGAGCGCATTCGCAACGGCAAGGTCGACATAGAAGAGGCTGCCAAGCAGCAGCAACAGCAGAACCAGGGCCGTAACAAGAAGAACAAGGGCGGCAACCAGAACCTGCAGGACAACGTGCAACAGCAGCAGGGCGGCAAGAACAAGAAAAAGAACCGCCCCATTCAGAAGCCGCTTGAGGTCAACGAGGAGGACGTGGCACGCCAGGTAAAGGAGACGCTGGCCCGACTCACCTCGAAGACCACGCAGAACAAGAAAGGTGCCAAGTATCGTAAGGAGAAGCGCGACGCCGTTCAGGAGCGCATGAGCGAGGAGATGGCTGCCGAGGCAGCACAGTCGAAGGTGCTGAAGCTCACCGAGTTCGTCACCGTGAGCGAGCTGGCTACGATGATGAACGTGGGCGTCAATCAGGTCATCGGTACCTGCATGAGCATCGGCATCATGGTGTCTATCAACCAGCGCCTCGATGCCGAGACCATCAACATCGTGGCCGAGGAGTTCGGATTTACCACCGAATACGTCAGCGCCGAGGTGCAGGAAGCCATCACCGAGGAGCAGGACGACGAGAACGATCTCGTCACGCGTGCGCCGATTGTCACCGTCATGGGTCATGTAGACCACGGTAAGACGTCGTTGCTCGACTATATCCGCAAGACCAACGTGATTGCCGGCGAGGCCGGTGGCATTACGCAGCACATCGGTGCCTACAATGTGGAGCTGTCTGACGGCCGTCAGATTACCTTCCTCGACACCCCTGGCCACGAGGCGTTCACCGCCATGCGTGCCCGTGGTGCACAGGTGACCGATATTGCCATCATCATCGTTGCTGCCGACGACTCGGTGATGCCCACCACGAAGGAGGCCATTGCCCACGCTCAGGCTGCCAACGTGCCGATGGTGTTTGCCATCAATAAGATTGATAAGCCAGGTGCCAACCCCGACAAGATTCGCGAGGACCTGGCCAACATGAACCTGCTCGTGGAAGAGTGGGGCGGTAAGTACCAGTGTCAGGAGATATCGGCCAAGAAGGGTATCGGCGTTGAAGAGCTGCTGGAGAAGGTGCTGCTCGAAGCCGAGATGCTCGACCTGAAGGCCAATCCCAACCGCAAGGCCACGGGTAGCATCATCGAGAGCTCGCTCGACAAGGGTCGTGGCTACGTGTCTACCGTGCTCGTGTCGAATGGTACGCTCAAGGTGGGCGACGTGGTGATTGCCGGTACCGCCTTCGGACGCATCAAGGCTATGTTCAACGAGCGTAACCAGCGCATTCAGAGTGCCGGTCCAGCCGAGCCCGCCATCATCCTGGGACTGAACGGAGCACCCACGGCTGGCGACTCCTTCCACGTGATGGACACGGAGCAGGAGGCACGCGAAATAGCCAACAAGCGTACGCAGCTGCAGCGCGAACAGTCGCTGCGCACCACGAAGACGCTCGGTCTCGACGACATCTCGCATCGCATTGCCCTGGGTGAGTTCCATGAGCTGAACATCATCGTCAAGGGTGATACCGACGGTTCGATAGAGGCACTCTCCGATTCGTTCATCAAGCTCTCTACTGAGAAGGTGCAGGTCAACGTCATCTCGAAGGCTGTGGGCCAGATTTCAGAGAACGACGTCATGCTGGCCTCGGCTTCCGATGCCATCATCGTGGGCTTCCAGGTGCGTCCTTCTGCCGATGCCCGCAAGCTGGCAGAGCGCGAAGGCGTGGAAATCAATACCTACTCGATCATCTACGATGCCATCGACGAGGTGAAGAGCACCATGCAGGGCATGCTCGACAAGGTGAAGAAGGAGGTCGTCTCGGGCGAAATCGAGGTGAAGCAGGTGTTCAAGATTTCGAAGGTGGGTACCGTTGCCGGTGGTCTCGTCACCGAAGGCAAGGTGCACAACAAGGACAAGGCTCGCGTCATTCGCGATGGTATTGTCATCCATACTGCCAACATCGATGCCCTGAAGCGCTACAAGGACGATGCCAAAGAGGTGGCTACCGGACTGGAGTGCGGTATCTCGCTCGTCAACTTCAACGACATCCAGGTGGGCGACATCATCGAAACCTTCACCGAAATCGAGGTGGAGCAGAAGCTGTAGTCGCTGCATCTCTGAATAGCCAGACGCCGGTCTTCGCAGGAAGGCGGCACTAATCCCACCGATAGGCGGTACTAACCCAAGCGATTAGTGCCGCCTATCGGTGGGTTTAGTGCCGCCAATTGGTTACAATTGCGGCGGATGTGCGTCTTTCTTATAATATCAGGAAAATATCATGCACTTATGAAAAGACTATTAGGAGCACTTCTTTTATTCATGCTGACTGGCGGCGAGATGCTGGCCCAGACGGTTGTCGACGAGAGCCTGTCACGTCATGACTTCTTCTATGCCGGGCAGAGCAAGCAGCGACGCATGTTCATCGTGAAGGACGGACAGGTGAGCTGGGCCTATCAGGACCAGCTGAAGCGTGGCGAAATCAGCGATGCTGTGCTGATGACCGACGGCCACATGCTCGTGGCCCATCAGTATGGCGTGGCCGAAATTGACCAGAACGGACAGACCGTGTGGGGCTATCAGGCGCCGGAGGGAACGGAGATTCACACCGCTCAGCCCATCGGGCGCACGCATGTGGTGTTCGTTCAGAACGGAAAGCCTGCCAAGGCTGTCGTCATGGAGATTCCCGCTTGCCGTGTCGTCGGCGAGTTTCAGTTGCCCTACAACGAGAAAGGCTCTGTCCACGGGCAGTTCCGCAACGCCCGATTGTCGTCGCGCGGCACGCTGCTGGTGGCGAATATGGCGATGGGATGCATCCACGAGTTCACCAGCAGCGGACAGGAAGTAGACCGCTGGACGGGCATGCTGCCCTGGTCGGTGCAGGAGTTGCCCAAGACGGGCAACCTGCTTGTCACGGGCCGGAAGGGGCTGATTCAGGAAATCAACCGGCAAGGTCAGACCGTTTGGCAGCTCAACACCACGCAGTATGGCGTCACACAACCGCAGAAAGTAGTGCGGCTGAAGGATGGCGGACACATCATCAACAACTGGTATAACGAATGGAACAAGACGCCGATGGATACTGCCAAAGCTCCTGTGCAGGCCATTGAAGTCGACAAAAACGGCAAGCTGGTGTGGCAGTTGCGCTCCTGGCGCAATCCCGACCTGGGGCCGTCGACCACCATTCAGCTGCTTTCGGAGGCTGTCAATCGCGACCGCCTGTTCTTCGGCGAGTATGGTAAAAGCCCGAAACCCCGCTTGTTTGTGGGCCCCAACCAGCCGTTGGGCGAGGGTAGGGGCATTCATCCCGGCCGGGTGGCATGGGTGCACGCCCCAGGTGTGGCCACATGGGACGGTCATACCGGCCTTTGGGTGGAAGACCGCTGGAACAGTCAGGCCAAGGCCGACGCATTGGTGCGCGAGGCTGTCGTGCAGCTATCCGGCGAACTCACCCCCAAGAAAGCCTGGAAGGCACTTTTCAAGCACTTCAACAAGACCCACGGACGCGGCAATCGTGGCTACAAGAAGGGCGAGTCGATTGCCGTGAAGCTCAATCTGAACAACGCCATCACGCACCGCGACACCATCGAACTCAACTCGTCGCCCTTCGTGACGCTGGCCCTCGTGCGCTCTATGGTGCGCGACGGCGGCGTGCGCCAGCAGGACATCGTGCTCTGCGAACCCTCGCGTGCCATCACCGACTCTATATATAATAAGGTGCACAGGGAGTTCCCTGAGGTGCGTTTCATCGACAATATCGGTGGCGACGGACGCGAGAAGTGCGAGTATTACCCTGAGCAGATAACCTACTCCGTGGATAATGGCAAGATGGCGCGCGGGCTGGCCAAGTGCATTGTCGATGCCGATTATCTCATTAACTCGGCGCTGCTGAAGACCCATTCAGGCCCAGGCGTCACGCTGACCTCGAAAAACTGGTACGGAGCCACCGACATCAACCTGCTTTGGCGGCAGAATGCCCACAACAACGTGAGCCAGGACAAGCGCAACGGCAAGCCGCAGTATAAGACATTCGTCGACTGGATGGCCCACAAGGACATGGGACAGAAGACGCTGCTCTTCATCATCGACGGCACCTATGGCTCGCGCGACGTGAATGGCGCTCCCAATCCCAAGTGGATGAAAGCACCCTTCAACGGCGATTGGGCCTGCTCGCTCATCGTCAGTCAAGACGAACTGGCCTGCGATGCGGTCGCTATGGACATCATTATCGGTGAGTGGCCCGAGTTTGGAAGCCTGAACTATTGCGATGAGTACTTGCGCGAAGCTGCCACCATTCCCCATACGCCCAGCGGAACCGTCTATAAGCAGGGCGGACAGCCGCTTCAGCAGCCTCTCGGACTCTTCGAACATTGGAACAATCAGCAGGAACGCAAGTACACCAAGATTGATTTGAAATACCAGAAGCTATGACGAAAGCAATGCGAGCGCAGCTCCTCTTTGCGTTGATGGTTGGCCTCTTCCACTTGAACTGCTCGGCGGCGCAGGTCCTTCCCGTCACCGACCCCGCCATGATGCGAAGCCTGAATGGCGAATGGAGCCTGAAGGTAGTCGAGGGTATCCAAGAAAATGAGGCTGGTGTGCCGGCCCAAGATGCCACCTGGCGCACCATTCCCGTGCCTGGCTGTTGGGAAGCCTATGGCTTCTGCAAGCCCAGCTACGACAAGGCCAATCCCCTGACAGGCTACTATCGCACCCACTTCAGCGTGCCCCAGGAGTGGCGCGGACAGCGCATCGTGCTTCGCTTCGACGGCGTGCTCTATGGCTACGACCTCTACGTCAATGGCCGGCACGCAGGTGCTTGGCGCTCCGGCTACAACACGGCGCTCTTCGACATTACCGACTGCTTGCGTAAGCATGGCGAACAGGAACTGGCCCTGCGCGTGATTACCCGCTTCCGAGGCAGCGACTTCGACTACAACGACGACTGGGCGCCCAGCGGCATCTTTCGCGATGTTACGCTGATGGCGGTGCCCAACACTCATCTCAGCGACCTGACCATCCGCACTAAAAACACGGGTGAGGTCAACGTCGATGTGGAGATTGCCAATGGGAAAGGTGCAAGCGTCAGACACGAGATACTTGATGCCGATAGGCGTGTCGTAGGAACCAATCGCGTGGTCAACCCACATCTTTGGACGGCAGAGACACCTTATCTGTATACGCTACGTACGACGCTTCTCAATAAGAAAGGCACTCTGCAGGTCTTTGAGCATAAGTTCGGCTTCCGCGAAGTCACCATTGACGGCAATGTGCTGAAACTTAACGGGCAACCCATCAAACTGCGTGGCGTCACCTGCCACTCTACCGACCCACGTACCGCAAAGGTCGTCAGCGACGAACTTACCCTGCGCGATATGCGTCTCATGAAGGAAGCTTCCGTCAACTACATCCGCACCAGCCATTATCCTCGTGAGCCCCGCTTCTATGAACTGGCCGACTCGCTTGGCTTCTACATCGTCGATGAGGTGCCCTTCGGCTTCGGCGACAAGAACCTCAGCGACTCTTCTTTCTATCCCATTCTGCAGCAGCGTGCCGAGGCTACCATCCGTCGCGACAAGAACCATCCCTCGGTGCTCGTCTGGAGTCTGGGCAATGAAAACCCGCTCACCGATATTTGCATCCGCCTGGGCGACTACGTGAGAAAGGAACTCGACTCCTCGCGGCCTTTCTGCTATCCGCAGGTGGGCAGCTACTTCCGTCGTTTCTTCGAGGGCGGAAATGCGAAAGGATTTCCTTCCGCCGCTCCCATCTATGCGCCCCATTACCCCACGACAGGACAGATAGCGGGCTTCTATCAGCATCTCGACCGGCCTGTCATCTTCACCGAGTACTGCCACACGCTTGGCATTTCGCTCGAAGACCACGACCGCCAGTGGGAAATCATTCAACGCACGCCAGGCATTGCCGGAGGCAGCGTCTGGGAGTGGGTCGACCAGGGTATGCCCTTTGTGCTGAGTCATGCCGCACAGCAACCAATGTTCGGCTATGAGGAGAAAGTCTATACTTCGCCCAGCGCCGGCTTCGAGATGTATGGCAATAAAGGCACCGACGGACTGCTCTATGCCGACCGTACGCCGTTGCCTAACTACTATGAGCTGCAGCATAACTACGCCCGTGCTTTCGTTTCCCTTTCGACTCCTTCGACGGGCGAGGCTCTATCGGGCGGCAATATGCCGGCTACCCTTACCATTCACAATCGCTACGACTTCTTGAACCTGAAGGATAACGTGACCTTCCACTGGGCACTTTCTTCCCATCGCGATACCATTGCCCGTGGAGCCTTCAGTCCTGCTTGCGCCCCTCATGATTCTGTGGCCTATACGCTGACCTTACCTTTGGTGCCTGCCGGCAAACTTGCGCTACTTCATTTCGATGTGGTCGATGCGCAGGGCCATCTCTTCTTGCAGCAGTCGTTTGTAATCAGCAAGCCGCGTTACGAGTGGAGCAGCCAAGGCGATGTGGCAGCGCTGATACAGCAAGGCCCTCTGGTGCGTGCCGGCCGTAAGGCTACGCTGGCAGAGCGTGTCACGCAGAAGGAGCGCCTGCCCCAACGTTACCTGTTGCCCGTCGGTAATGATGCCGTGAAGGCCGAGGTGCAGTGCCAGCCTGTCGATGGTGGACTGGAGTATGCGTTCACCTTAATGCCCGATACTGCCGATGTCTTCCGTGCCGAGCTTGGACTCGCTTTCCTGCTCGACCAGACAGTCGACCGGGTTCAGTGGCTTGGTCAAGGCCCGTTCGCCAGCTATCCGGGTCGTCATCAGGCCTGTCGCTACGGCATTTGGGCTAAGCAGAAGGACGACCTCTATTTCGAAGGCAATCATGAGGGGGTCGATGCAGCCCTGCTTACCGATGCTGAGGGTCGTGGATTGCTCGTTGTGGGCGACAGCCTCAATCTGAATTTCGAGCAGACAGACCGCGGTATCGTGCTTACTGTCAACGCAGCCGTCTCAGGACAGGGACCCAAGTTCCGTCGCACGGCATTCCCCATTCCGGCAGGCAAGGTCGGTGCCCGTTTCCGTCTTTATCGTGTTGAGGCCGGTGTGATGCCGCCGCTCTTTGGCAGTCCCTCGTCCGTACCTGCACCGTTCCGTCCTTTCATCACGCAGTACGACACCTATCTGATGCGTTTTGCCGACATTACGCAGTGGTGACAAAAGCCCCCTAAACGCGTCTTATATATAAGAAGTATATAAGACGCGTTTTTTATGAAGAGACTATCATGCTATTCGCTGCTCTTGGCAGCTATGTTGCTTGTTGCTTGTGGGCAGCAGGCCGAGAAAGAACTCTACGTTTCCACTTCGTTTCATGAACCTGCTACCGACGGACTGCGCTTCATCTATAGTGAAGACGGTGTCCATTGGGACAGTATTCCCGGCGTTTGGTTGGCACCCAATGTGGGCAGTCAGAAAGTGATGCGCGACCCCAGCATCATCCGCACGCCCGATGGAATCTACCGCATGGTGTGGACCAGTAGCTGGCGAGGCGATCGTGGCTTCGGCTTTTCTTCGTCGCAAGACCTGCAGCACTGGACTCCTCAGCAGTTTGTCGAGGTGATGAAAGACACGTCGACCGTCAACGTCTGGGCGCCAGAACTGTTCTGGGATGATGTGAAGCAGCAGGCCATGGTGGTGTGGGCATCGTGCGTGCCGTCGCAAAACTTTGAGCTGGGCGTTGAAGACACGCTCAACAACCACCGTCTCTACTACGCCACGACGAAGGACTTTGAGTTCTTCTCTGAAGCCAAACTGCTGCTCGACCCGGGTTTCAGCTGCATCGACGCCACGATCTTGAAGCGCGGCCCTGAAGACTATGTGATGGTATTGAAAGACAACACCCGTCCTAACCGCAACCTCAAGGTGAGCTTCGCCAAAGATCCCGAAGGCCCTTGGAGCACACCCAGTGAGCCCTTCACGGGCGAGTTCATGGAAGGACCTACCGTTGCAAAGGTGGGCGACGACTATCTGATTTACTACGACCGCTATCGTCTGAAGGACTTCGGATGCTCTAAAACTCGCGATTTCATCGAATTTCAGGACATCAGCGACTCTGTCAGCGTGCCGCCTCTCCACAAGCATGGCACCATCTTCCGCGCCCCCGAAAGCACCATTAAAGCACTTTTAGGACAATGAGAAAGCTTCTTTTGCTCTCGGCGTTAGCCCTCGCCGTGAATTTGCAGGCGCAAGACCTCGTCCGCTACACGGGCACTACGCTCTGCAATCCCAATCGTCATGATGGCGGTCTCTCGCCTGTGGTGGGTGTTCACAATATCCAGGTGATGCGGGCCAACCGCGAGGCTCCCTCAAAACTGAGCAACGACAACTGGACTTACAACCATCAACCCATGATGGCCTACTGGCAGGGACGCTTCTACCTGCACTATCTCTGTGACCCCAGCGACGAGCATGTTCCGCCCTCTCGCACCATGCTGCAGACGTCTGAGGACGGCTACACCTGGACATCGCCCTGCATCTTGTTCCCTGAGCTGCAGGTTCCTGACGGTTTCAAGAAGAAAAACCGCGATGAAATCGCCCATAATCTCGTTGCTATCATGCACCAGCGCGTCGGTTGGTACGTAGCCAAGAGCGGTCAGCTCTTCGCCCTCGGCAACTATGGCGTGGCTTTCGACCGCAAGGACGACCCCAACGACGGCAACGGCCTGGGCCGTGTCATTCGCGAAGTGAAGGTCGACGGCACCTTTGGCCCCATCTACTTCATCTACCTGAACCAGTCCTACAAGGACTATCTCTCGCAGAATGCCTCCGGTCGTTCTAAGAAATCGCAGCTCGCCCCGGCCTTCCCCCTTTACACGAAGGCCGACAAGGCCACCCGTCGTGCCGTCGAAGAGATTCTTGCCAATCCCCGTTATCGCATGCAATGGGTGGAGGAAGCCGACCGGAACGATCCGCTCATTCCTCTTCATAAGGAATATAAGGCCTATTGCGACTACACATTGCCCGACGGTAGGCTCGTCGCTTTGTGGAAACATGCGCTCACCAGCGTGAGCAGCGACGGCGGCAACACGTGGTCGCAGCCGGTAGAACGTGCCAAAGGCTTCGTCAATAGCAATGCCAAAATTTGGGGACAGCGGCTCACCGATGGCACCTATGCTACGGTCTACAACCCCTCCGAGTTTCGTTGGCCCTTAGCCATCTCGCTCAGTAAGGACGGCCTGGAGTACACCACGCTGGGCCTTGTTTGCGGCGAAGTGCCGGCCATGCGGTATGGCGGCAACTATAAAAGCCGCGGCCCGCAATACGTGCGCGGCATCCAGGAGGGCAACGGCACGCCTCGTGACAGCAACCTGTGGGTCAGCTTCTCCATGAATAAGGAAGACATGTGGGTGGCTCGCATCCCCGTTCCCGTTCAGACCGATGCCCATAACCATGCCGATGCCGGCGAACTGTGTGCTGCTGATGAGCTTGCCAAGCTCACCACATGGAACGTCTACTCCCCCCTGATGGCACCCGTTTCGCTGGCCGAAGGCAAGTTGAAGTTGAGCGACTGCGACCCCTTCGACTATGCGCGCGTAGAGCGCAAAATACCTCAGTCGCGCGAATTGAAGGTGAGCTTCGACTTCTGTGTGACCAAGAAACCAGCGATGGAACCGTTCCAAATCGAATTCCTCGATGCACAGGGCACAGCCTGTTCGCGCCTTGAGCTGACACCCGACCTCACCCTTCGTTGCAAGGGTGGTGCCCGTTACGGCAACTTCATGACCTACGAAGTGGGGCGCACCTACCATATAGAGGCCACGCTCTCCGTGCCCAACCGCCTCATTCAGGTGTATGTCGACGGCAAGAAAGTGGGACAGCGCATTTTCTTCGCACCTGTTCCCGGCATTGAGCGCGTCATGTTCCGTACGGGTCAGGAACGTCGTTTCCCCGATGTCGACACCGAGGCCGACTGGTATGGCACGTTGCCCCATGCTGGCGATGTGGCCGAGGAGGCCGCCTTCGAGCTTTCGAACTTTGCAACCAGCTCGCAGGATGCCGATGGAACCGCCGTTTTACTGCGTTCCAACGACTATAAACACTACATCGACTACTTCAATCAGATGGAGGACGAAAACATCGTTCAGGCCATTCCCAACAGCGAAGCATGGGCGTGGATGCAGCAGAACGTGCCCCTCTTTGAGTGTTCTCAGAAGCAGATGGAGCAACTCTACTATTACCGTTGGTGGACATTGCGCAAGCACATCGAGCAGACGCCAGTGGGCTATGCCATGACCGAGTTCCTCGTTGAGCGCAACTATGCCGATAAGTGGAAGCTCATTTCCTCTGCCGTTGGCCATCATGTTCACGAGAGTCGTTGGCTCCGCAATCCTAAATACCTCGATGAAATCATCGAAACCTGGTATCGCGGTAACGACGGTGGCCCTATGAAGAAGCTCTCGAACTATTCCTCATGGATTGCCCAGTCGCTTTGGTCGCGCTATGAAGTCGACGGCCGTCGTGACTGGCTCGTGGGCTTGCTGCCCTCCATGGAAGCCGAATACAACCACTGGTACACCACCCATCGCCGCGAAAACGGACTTTATTGGCAGGCCGACGTGCAGGATGCCATGGAAGAAACCATCAGTGGAGGGCGGCGCAAGAAATACATGCGCCCCAGCATCAACAGCTATATGTATGGTAATGCCCGTGCCATAGCCTGTGCTGAGCGGCTGGCCGGGCGCGATGAAATCGCTCAAAAGTACGACATGCAGGCCGACAGCCTGCGCGAACTGGCTCATCAGTGGCTATGGAACGAGCAGCATCAGTTCTTCGAAACCCATCGCATGGACTCCTCTTCCAACGTGCGCGAGGCCATCGGGTTCCTGCCTTGGTACACCTATCTGGCTAAAGACGAGCCAAAGTATGGAGTTGCTTGGCTGCAGGCTGCCGATGAAAAAGGATTCTCGGCACCCTACGGACAGACTACCGCCGAGCGCCGGCATCCGCAGTTCCGTACCCATGGCGTGGGCAAATGTGAGTGGGATGGTGCCGTATGGCCTTTCGCAACCAGTCAGACGCTGACGGCCATGGCCAACTACTTGAATGACTACAGCAGTCCTGTCATTGGCGATTCGCTCTTCTTTGCCGAGATGCAGAAGTACATGCAGAGCCAGAGCATGCGCGGCAAACCCTACATTGGCGAATATCTCGATGAAACCACGGGTTATTGGTTGAAAGGCGACCAGGAGCGTTCGCGCTACTACAACCATTCTACGTTCTGCGATTTGGTCATCACCGGACTCTGCGGACTGCGTCCCAGCAGCAGCAACGAGCTGGTGGTGAACCCGCTTCTTCCTGCCGACAAGTGGTCGTACTTCTGTCTCGACAACGTCAGCTATCATGGCCATCAGGTTGCCATCGTCTACGACTGCGACGGTTCGCGCTATTACGTAGGCCGCGGACTCCGCGTCTATGTCGACGGTAAGCTGGCCGGTCAGCGCAGCGATTTAGGAAAACTCACCATTCAATTGCCATCAAGAAAATGAAAAGAGTGCTGTGGTCGTCGCTTTTTTGCCTGCTGTTTGTCCTCACGGCAGGTGCCGACGATTTTGGGAAAGCCCGATGGATTGGCGCAATTTCTAAAGCCAATGCCCATATTCCCGAGGGTCGTACGTTTAGCGGAGAGACCCTGAAACGTCCCGAGGTGAAGGCAGCCTGGGCTGCCGTCGACTCGCTTTCGCAGAAGAGCATCTGCCTAAAAAAGGAGTTCAAACTGCGCAAAGGCATCAAAGAGGCCACCGTCTACATTTGCGGACTGGGTTTCTACGAGCTGGAGCTGAATGGCCAAAAGGTGGGCGATGCCGTGCTGGCACCGCTCTGGAGCGATTACGATAAAACCGTGTTTTATAATACTTACGACGTGACTGCCCAGTTGCAGCGCGGCCAAAACGAGGTTCGCGTGGTTCTGGGCAATGGCTTTTACAACGAGCAGGGTGGCCGATACCACAAGATGAAGATTTCGTTTGGCCCGCCAACTTTGCTCTTCCGCCTTCACATTGGCTATGCCGACGGGCGTACGGCCGATGTTTTTTCCGATGAAACCTGGTCTTTTTCGCCTTCACCGATTACCTTCAACAGTATTTATGGTGGCGAAGACTACGATGCCTGCGCTACCGAACGCTGGCAGAAGGTTGTTCTGCAGGAAGCACCAAAGGGACAGTTGCGCCCTCAGATGGCAGCCCCCGTCAAGATTATGGAGCGCTATCCCGTGAAGCAGCAGCTGACTACGTTCAGCGCAACCTCTTCAACCGTCTACGACATGGGGCAGAACCTGGCCGGTTTTCCGCAAATCACCGTGCGCGGAAAGCGCGGACAGACCGTGAAGCTGACCGTCGGCGAAACCCTTGATAAGGACGGACACGTGAGCCAGAAGCAGACGGGACGCCCACATTACTATACTTACACGCTGAGCGGAACAGGCGACGAGACGTGGCATCCGCGCTTCTCCTACTACGGTTTCCGCTACGTTGAGGTGGAAACCGAGGCCCAACTGCTCGACCTGCAGTCGTGCTTCATCTATAATTCCGCCGATAAAATCGGCCAATTTGAGTGTTCTAACCCCCTGCTGAACGATGCCTACCGGCTCATCGACCGCGCCATTCGCAGCAATTGGCAGGGCGTATGGACCGACTGTCCGCACCGCGAAAAGCTGGGTTGGCTGGAGCAAGACTGGCTGAATGCCGAGGGCCTGATGGCCAACTATGACTGCCGCGCAATGATAGAACAGACCATGCGCAACATTGCCGACGCTCAGCACGCCGATGGAGCCGTGCCAACGACGGCTCCGCAGTACACCGTGTTCCCCGGCGAGACGTGGGGGCGGCCGTTCAACGAAAGTCCTGAATGGGCCGGAACGTTCGTCATGCTGCCCCTGCTCTATTGGCAACACTATGGCAGCGACACCCTGGTACGCCAGTATTACGAGCCGATGAAGCGCTACGTAGACTACCTCGCCACTCAGGATTCGGCCCGTATTCTCAATCAGGGACTGGGCGACTGGTATGACTACCGCGACGGTGAAAAGGCCGGTTTTTCAAAAAACACCAGCGTGAAGTTCGTTTCTACCGCCCATTACTATTGCTGGGCAACGATGCTGACCCTTTGTGCCGCCATGCTCGACCGTGCCGATGAAATGCGCCATTTTAGCCAACTGTCCGCTGAAATCAAGGAGGCTGTTCTCAATGAGTTCTTTCATCGCGACACCTATACCTTCGATACCGGCAGCCAGACGGCCCAGGCTATCGCGCTTGACATGCATCTTGCACCGGCGACTGACCGTGATTCGGTCATGCAACGGCTTGTTGACGACATTCATCGGCATGGCGACCGCCTCACCACGGGCGATGTAGGCACGCGCTACCTCTTCCAGACGCTGGCCTACTCGGCCAACCGCGAGCACCACGAGCTGCTCTACCGCATGCTGAACCACTACGACACGCCGGGCTACGGCTACCAAATCAAGCAGGGCATGACCACGCTCTCCGAGCAGTGGGACCCCAGCCAGGGCTCTTCGCTCAACCACTTCATGATGGGCCATCTGAACAATCTGCTCGTGCCCCGCGTGCTTGGCATCAACGTCAGGGGCAGCCAGCCCATCCGCATCGAGCCCATGCCCGTGGGCGACCTCACGTGGTGTCGCGGGCAGACGAAGTGCCGGGAGGGCGTCGTCAAGTGCGAATGGAAGATTGAGAACGGCCGATTCCTGCTCAAAATCAGCATCCCTGAGGGCTGCAAAGCAGAGGTTTACCTGCCTTATAGTGGCACTTCTGAGACCGTAAGTAGCGGCCATCACCGGTTCGAAGAATTACTATCGAAATAAATTTTCTGCCGTTGTCATGCTCTTACGTCTGATAGTGACGACATTTCTGCCTTTTTTCAGTCCTTTTATTATATAATAAGTACTTATTGGCATGACGAAAAACGTGATTTTATCGACATTGCTTGCGCTGGCCGTGGGGCAAGTGTGGGCACAGCCGGCTGTAGAGACAGGACGACAGTACCTAAGTGGCACGGGTTGCGACGACATGGTGCAGTGGGATTTCATGTGTACCGACGGGCGTAACAGCGGTAAGTGGACCAAAATCGGGGTGCCCTCGTGCTGGGAGCTGCAAGGCTTCGGCACCTATCAGTATGGCATGCGCTTCTATGGGAAGGCTGCTCCTGAGGGCATCGCCAGCGAGAAAGGACTCTATAAGACCGAGTTCACGCTGCCCGAAGCGTGGGCCGGCCGCCAGATTCTGCTCGTCTTCGAGGCCGTTTTCACCGACGCCAAGGTGACTATCAATGGCCGCAAGGCCGGCAATGGCACCTATCAGGGCGGCTTTACGCGCCATACGATTGACGTTAGCGACCGCGTCTTCACGGGTAAAAAGAAGAACCGGCTGGAGGTGGAAGTCTCGAAAGAGAGCGCCAACTCGCAGGTGAACCTGGCCGAACGGCGGGCCGACTACTGGAACTTCGGTGGCATCTGGCGCCCCGTCTATGTGGTTTCGAAACCCATGCACAACATCAGTCGCGTGGCCATCGATGCCCGGATGGATGGCCGCTTCTGTGCCGACGTATACTTGAACCGTGCGCTCTCTGCCAGTTCAATAATCGTTGATTTCATCGATGCGGCTGGCAAGAAAGTAGCTTCCAGTCCCGCCACGCCCGTTGCCGGCGACGAGGCTAAGATAGACTTCGTGGTGAAGAACCCCCGGCTCTGGACTGCCGAGACGCCTCACCTCTATACTGCCGTCTTCACGCTGAAAGACAGCCAGGGCAAGACCCTCCACGTAGAGCGTCAGCGCTTCGGTTTCCGCACCATTGAGTATCGCCATCGCTATGCCGGCGACGCCGAGGATGGTGTCTTCATCAACGGGAAGAAGGTAATCATGAAGGGCGTCAACCGCCATTCCTTCCGTCCGGAGACGGGCCGCACGCTGTCGAAGGCCAAGAATATAGAGGATGTCAGGCTCATCAAGTCGATGAACATGAATGCCGTGCGCCTCTCTCACTATCCTGCCGACCCGGAGTTCCTGGATGCCTGCGACTCGCTGGGCCTCTATGTAGAGTGCGAACAGCCGGGCTGGCACTGGGCCCATGAGACCGTCGTCGGTTCGCAAATCGTCGAAGAAATGGTTGCCCGCGACGTCAATCATCCCTCCATCATTTTCTGGAGCAACGGCAACGAGGGCGGTTTCAACTACGAGTTGGAGTCTGTCTTTGCCAAGTTCGACCCGCAGCAGCGCGTGGTGCTCTATCCCTGGGCCAATCGCAACGGTTTCGAAACGAAGCATTACCGTTCGTGGGGCGAAACGGCAGAGTTCATGCGCCAGAAGGAAATCTTCATGCCCACCGAGTTCCTGCATGGTCTCTACGACGGCGGACATGGTGCCGGTCTGAAAGATTATTGGCAGCTGATGATGTCGAACCCCCGTTGTGCGGGCGGTTTCCTCTGGGACCTGATGGACCAGGCCGTTGTGCGTAGCGATCAGGATGGCATACTCGACCCCGTCGGCAACTTCGGTAGCGACGGCATCGTTGGCCCCCACATGGAGAAAGAAGGTTCGTTCCACACCATTCGCGAGGTGTGGAGCCCCGTGCAACTGATCTATAATAAGGCCCCCGACAGTAAAAAAGGCGAAAGCATCGTCGAGGTGCTCAATGCCTATGACTTCACCAATCTGCGCGACTGTCGCTTCACGGGCCGCCTCCTCGCTATGCCAAAATATGGCGAAACCAAGGTGAGTACGCTGAGCGAGTTCAACATTCCCGCCCCCACACTGGCCCCTGGACAGCGCGCCAGGCTGTGGACCCTCGAACAGCCCAAGGGCGATGTGCTCAGCGTGACGGCCACCGACCCTCACGGCGAGGAAATCTTTACCTGGGCTTGGCCGGTGCTGAAAGATGCCGAGAGCGCCGTTCCGCAGACTGAGGAAGCATTCGTGACGAAGAGCGAAACCGACACCGAGCTGACCGTCACAGCCGGTCCTGCTACCTATGTTTTCTCGAAGAAATCGGGCCTTTTGCAGCAGGTGAAGACCGCCGGCCACACCTATTCCCTGGCCAACGGACCGCGTTTCGTGGCGGCGAAGCGCAGCGACCGATCGCAAGACGGCTTCTACAATCACGACGACAAAGAAGCCTTCCAGAAGAAGACGCTCTACACCGAATACGAAGACCAAGGCGCATTCAGCCGTTTTGTCCTCGACAAGAACACGCTTACTGCCTATTATGAGCATGGCTCCCTGTGCCAGACAGTCTGGAAATTCCAGGAAGACGGAAGCGTCAGGATGGAGATAAATGCCGGTTTCAACGGTGTCGTCGACCTCATGGGCATCTGTTTCGACTATCCAGAAGCGAAGGTTTCAGGTAAGCGATGGGTGGGACGCGGGCCGTATCGCGTATGGCAGAACCGCATGGAGGGTCCGCAGTATGGCTATTATGAGACGGCTTACAACGACCCCATACCTGGTGAGAGCTGGGAGTATCCGGAGTTTAAGGGCTATTTTGCCGACGTCAGCTGGATGCAGCTCGACACGCAGGAAGGTCGCATAGGCATTGAGCCCGAACCTGCCAATGCATGTGAGCACCCCTATATAGGAGTCTTTACGCCTCGCGACGGGCGCGATCATCTGCTTTACGACCTTCCGAAGACGGGGCTTTCGCTGCTCAGCGTGATTCCTGCCGTGCGCAACAAGGTAAACACGACCGACTTGAATGGACCGTCGGCACAGCCCCATTTCGTCAGCGGCACACAAGTTTACTCAGCAAAACTCCGATTCGAATGAAAAAAATTGCGCTTCTTCTCTCTGTTTTTTGCCTCGTGTTCTCTGCACAGGCTCAGGACATGACCCGTCCGTGGGCTTTCTGGTACTGGATGTATGGCGCCGTTTCGAAGCCGGGCATTCATGCCGACCTGCAGGCCATGAAGGATGCCGGGCTGGGCGGTTGCTATCTCATGCCCATCCGAGGCACGCAGGAGAAACCCGAATTCGGAGGTGATGCCCAACAACTGACGCCCCGCTTCTGGGAGATGGTCGACTACGCCATGCAGCAGGCCGATTCGCTCGGACTGCAGTTGGGCATCCATATCTGCGATGGATTCGCCCTTGCCGGCGGTCCATGGATAACGCCTGAGGAGTCGATGCAGAAAGTGGTGTGGAGCGATACGATTGCCGAAACGGGTAAGGATGGCGAGGTGGCGCTGCCTCTGCCAGCTGTCGCCGATGGCTATTATGAAGATATTGCCGTTTTCGCTGTCCCTGTGTGGGGCGAAGTGGCCCTTCCTCGTGTGTCAGGCACCATCCGTCGGGAGGCCAATGGCGTGTTCCGCAGCAAGGAGGCCGGCTATATTCAGTACGATTTCGATGAGCCGCAGACCGTTCGCAGCCTGCATATCGTGCCCAGCGGTAACAACGTGCAGTCACAGCGACTGCTCGTACAGACCAGCGACGACGGCATCACCTATCGCAACCTGCGACAGTTGGTGCCTCCTCGGCAAGGGTGGCAGAACACTGATGAGAACTATACCTATTCACTTCCTAAGACCACCTCGCGTCACTTCCGCTTCTGCTGGACACCCGATGGAACCGAACCTGGAAGCGAAGACCTGGATGCTGCCAAGTGGTCGCCTGTGCTGAAGCTCAAAGAGCTCACCCTGTCGTCGGAACCGCGTATAGACCAGTATGAAAGCAAGAACGGCAGCGTGTGGCGAATTGCGGTCGATTCATATCCGACCTATTTAAATACAGCCTTCGAACCGGTCAGACTCAAGGTGGAGAATGGAAAAGCATGGCTCCCTGTCGAGATGGCGGCAGGAGGAAAGGTGCGTGTGCTGCGCTTTGGCCACACGTCTACAGGCCATACCAATGCCACGGCAGGTGGCGGCAAGGGCCTGGAATGCGATAAATTCTCGGTTTTATCGATAGAGAAACAGATTGATTCATGGTTCGGATTGTTCAAGAAACGTCCGCATTCATCGGTAGTGAAGTTCATGCACGTAGACTCCTGGGAGTGTGGTTCGCAGAACTGGAGCCGCCATTTTGCCGAGGAATTTCAGAAGCGTCGCGGCTACGATCTGCTGGCTTACATGCCTGTGTTCGCCGGCTACCCGATGAAGAATTATGAGCAAGTGCTGCGCGACATCCGTCTTACCATGAATGATCTTCTGCAGGATGTGTTCTTCAGCACCGTTGCCCGCAAGGCTAAGGACTACGGAGTGCGCCTTTCTGCCGAGAGCGTGGCTCCCACGATGGTGTCCGATGGTATGCAGCATTACCGTCATGCAGATATACCCATGGGTGAGTTCTGGCTCAATTCGCCTACTCACGACAAGCCCAATGACATGCTCGACGCTATCAGCGGTGCCCATGTCTATGGTAAAAAGTATGTGCAGGCCGAGGGCTTTACCGAGGTGCGCGGCGTGTGGGATGAGACCCCTGCCTCCATCAAGGCACTGCTCGACCGCAACTTCGCGCTGGGCATGAACCGTCTGTTCTTCCATGTATTCACCCACAACCCTTACACAGATAAGAAACCCGGCATGACACTCGATGGAATCGGCCTTTTCTTCCAGCGCGACCAGACGTGGTTCCCTGAGGCTCGGGCCTTGACCGATTATATTGCCCGTTGTCAGCAGTACCTGCAAAGGGGCCTCCCCGTGGTCGATATCGCCGTCTTCACTGGCGATGAGATGCCGCGTCGCGCCTTGACCCCCGACCGTCTTGTGCCTATGCTGCCCGGACTTTTTGGCAGGGAACGAGTTGCTTCGGAGCAGCGCCGAATGGCTAATGTGGGGCAGCCCATGACCGAGTCGCCTGTGGGTGTCAATCATGCTGCGGGCATTCTCGACCTGAAAGACTGGCTCAATCCCCTGCATGGCTATCACTACGACTCGATGAACCCCGACGGACTTTCACGTTGGCTCTCGAAACTCTACGACCCCAAGGACTACGATATGCCGAACTATCGGGTGCTGGTGGTTCCGAAGGGAGTCAAGGTGAGCGCGGAGTCGCAGCAAAAGATCGACTCGCTGAAGTTCTATGGCATCTCTGTCATTACCGAGCCTTGGCAGGCTGACACGTTGCCGGGCGTACAGCCCGATGCCATTTTGCCCGATGGAATCGTGTTTTCTCATCGCAAAAGTACGAATGTACACTATTATTTCTTGAGCAACCAGACCAACAGCGTGCAGAACTTTCGTGCTAAGTTGCGTGTACGCGACGTGACGACGCTCATCAATCCCGTGACTGGCGAACTGCTGAATTTCGATGTCGAGCATGATGGGGATTACACATGCATTGACATCACGTTGCCGGCCTATGGTTCTGTCATCGCTGCCTGCGGTCTGATGTTCACCGATGCAAGCTCGGTCAGTCAACGACCGGAGACGGCTATGCCCATTGGCGAGAAGCTGCAGTGGAAAATAGTTTTTACTGAGAATGGCGAACAGGTGACCACTCGTCAGCTCTTTGACTGGAGCCAGAGTGGGAACGACCGCATCAGATACTACAGTGGACGTGCCCGCTATACCACCACGTTCCGCATGAATAAGAAAGACGTGCAGCGGCTGGAGTGGCTGCAGTTGCCCGACGTGAAGGATGTGGCTCATGTGTGGCTCAATGGCCACGACCTGGGCACGGTTTGGACAGCACCCTATACGGTGCCGCTCAAGCATCACCTGCGCAAAGGCAAGAACACGTTGGAGATAGAAGTGGTAAACACGTGGCACAATGCCCTGCGAGGTGCAGACCAGGGAAAGGCTCCCTTCGAAGGCATTTGGACGAATGCCAAGTACCGTAGCAAGGGCGACGGCCTTTTGCCTGCCGGTCTCTTACAGACACCCTTGCTGCTGAGCGATCGCTACACGTTCTTGAAATTATTTGAAGAGTTAAGTAAATAATTGTATCGATGAAAAGACTATTGATATGGCTCATGGCCATCAGCGCAGTAACTTTCGCGCAGGCAAAGATTAGCCTGCCGAAGTTCTTCAGCGACAATATGGTGCTGCAGCAACAGAGCGAATGCAGCATCTGGGGTAAGGCTGACAAAGGAACCAAGGTTGTCGTCGTCACTTCATGGGATAAAAAGTCCTATTCGACTGCAGTCGACCAGGATGGCAATTTCTCGGTGAAGGTTAAGACGCCTAAGGCCGGTGGACCTTACGATATTACGTTTGCCACAGCACCGTCGAACCCATCCTCCCGACGCTCCTCCGGTCTTGGTCTCGCTGTTGTATTACGCAATGTACTCATCGGCGAAGTGTGGATTTGTTCAGGACAGTCGAACATGGAGATGCAGATGAAAGGGTTCAAAGGGCAGCCCGTGGAGGGCAGCGCCTCGGAACTGATGCAGTGCAACGACCCGCAGCTGAGGCTCTTCACCGTGAAGCGCAAAGCCTCGCTCGTGCCTGTCGACGACGTGACCGGCCAATGGAGCGAGGCCACACCGGCCAGCGTACGCGATTTCTCGGCAGCGGCCTATTACTTCGGAAAGACGCTTCGCAAGCAATTAGGTGTGCCAGTGGGGCTCATTGCCACCTCGTGGGGCGGCTCTGCCTGTGAGGCCTGGATGAAGCCAGAATGGCTCAAGGACTTCAAAAAAGTGACGATTCCATCGGACGAAGCCGACGTAAAGAAACGTCAGCAGCGTTGTCCTACGGCGCTCTTCAATGGACAGTTGCACCCCCTCATTGGCTATGTCATGCGTGGGGTGATTTGGTATCAGGGTGAAGACAACATTCCCCGCTACGACTTCTATGCTCCACTCTTCGCTCGCATGATTGAGGGCTGGCGCAGCGAATGGAAGCAGGGCGATTTCCCCTTCTACTACTGTCAGATTGCTCCTTACGACTACTCGCTCATTGGCTGGGAGCAATACAACTCGGCTTTTCTGCGCGAACAGCAGATGAAAGCAGAGAAAATGGTGCCGAACTGCCGCATGGCTGTATTGATGGATGCTGGCTTGGAGTATGGCATTCATCCCCGAAAGAAGCGTGAGGCAGGCGAACGGTTGGCCCTGTTGGCACTGGCAAATACCTATGAAGTGAAGGGGCTGCCCGACTTTGCCGTCTATTCAGGCGTGGAGTTCCAGGGCGATACCGCTGTCGTGGCCTTCGACCGAAGCAAGGAGTGGGTCTACTTTGAGCATGGAGCTACCAGCGACAACTTCGAGGTTGCCGGCAGTGACCGCGTGTTCCATTCGGCCAAAGCATGGGTGTCGCGTAATCGTGTCTACGTGAAGAGCGATGCTGTGAAGCACCCTGTGGCTGTGCGCTATGCTTTCAAGGACTGGGTGGAAGGCGACCTGATGCACGACGGCCTGCCCGTGAGCTCGTTCAGAACGGACGAATGGGAGAGCACCCTGCAGGCACCCTCGCAGACGAAAGGTGATTATAATAACCCGCAATAACCAGAAACTTATCATGAAGAAAATACTTTTTTCGCTCTTTGCCCTTTTGACCGTACTGCCTTTGACGGCTCAAACCTCAGTTGCCGGCTTCTTTCCATTGGCGAATAGTGGCCGTCAGGTATGGGACTTCAACCCAGAGTGGCGTTTCCATCTTGGCGACGTGGAAGGTGCAGAAAAGGCCGATTTCAACGATGAAAAATGGGAGGTGGTGACTACTCCCCACACCGTGCAGCTGATGCCTGCCGAGGCTAGCGGTTGTCGCAACTATCAGGGAGTGGCTTGGTATAGGAAGCACTTCGTGCTGCCTGCCGAAACAGCGAGACGCGACGTGACACTCCACTTCGAGGCTGTTATGGGTAAGCAGCGCTTCTATTTAGACGGAAAGCTCGTGAAGGAGCATGAAGGAGGCTATCTGCCCATTTCACTCGATTTGACCGCTCTTGGTGCGAAGCCTTGCGAACAGCATGTGTTGGCAGTGATGACCGACAATAGCGATGACAAAAGTTATCCGCCGGGTAAGAAGCAGATGACGCTCGACTTTGCCTATCATGGTGGTATTTATCGTGATGTGTGGTTGATTGCAAAGAACAAGGTTGCCATCACAGATGCAGTTGCGCGGCAGAAGGTGGCAGGTGGAGGTGTGTTTGTGCATTGCGAGCACATCAGCGAGCAGCAGGCCGAGGTTGTTGTGCGTACGGAGGTGAGAAACCAAGATGTGAAGGCAAAGACGGTCACAGTATCGGCAGAGATTGAGAGAATAACGATGAAATCAGCGAAAATTACCCTTAATGCCGGTGAGGTGAAGACTGTTGAACAGCGGCTTGTGGTGAAGAAACCTCAACTGTGGTCGCCCGAGTCACCATATTTATATAACGTGTGTGTGCGCGTGCGTGAGGGAAAGACAGCGCTCGATGGAGGTATAGTGCGTGTGGGCATTCGTTCTTTCGAGTTCCGCGGGCAAGAAGGTTTCTGGCTCAACGGCAAGAGATACCATCAGTTGGTGGGTGCTAACCGGCATCAGGACTTTGCCTATGTGGGGAACGCACTGCCCAACTCTCAGCAATGGCGCGATGCCAAACGACTGCGCGATGCAGGCTTTACCATCATACGTACGGCTCACTATCCGCAGGATCCCGCCTTCATGGATGCCTGCGACGAGCTGGGACTCTTTGTGATTGTGGCTACACCAGGTTGGCAATACTGGAACAAGGAAGAGGGTTGGGCCGAGAAGGTGCACGAGAACACACGCCAGATTATCCGTCGTGACCGCAACCACCCCTCGGTGCTGATGTGGGAACCCATTCTGAACGAGACTCGCTATCCTGAGGACTTTGCCGTGAAGGCGCTGCAAATCACCCGCGACGAGTATCCCTACGAGGGACGACCCGTGGCAGCTGCCGATGTTCATTCGGCTGGCGTGGCTGAGCACTATGATGTGGTGTACGGTTGGCCTGGCGATGACTTCAAGGACGATAAGCCGCGCCAATGTATTTTTACACGCGAATTTGGTGAATTGGTCGACGACTGGTATGCTCATAACAACCTGAACCGCGCCTCGCGCTCGTGGGGCGAACGGCCTCAGTTGATACAGGCCATGAGTCTGTTCCGTAGCTGCGACGAGCTGTTTAAGACGACGGGTCAGTTTATTGGTGGTTGCCAGTGGCACCCCTTTGACCATCAGCGCGGCTACCACCCAGACCCCTATTGGGGTGGCATCTACGATGCTTTCCGTCAGCCTAAGACGGCGCTCTCAATGTTTAAGGTGACGTTGTCGCCATCTGCTGCGGAGCCGATGGTGAAGATTGCCCACGAGATGACACAGTTTTCTGACAAGGACGTTACCGTTTTCAGTAACTGCGACTCCGTGCGGCTGACGATGTATGAGGGTGAACACTGCTGGACGCTGCCCGTGCGTCATGAGGCAGGCCATGCTCCCTCGCAACCCGTAGTATTCAAGTATGCCTGGGACTTTTTCGAGGCGCGCGAACATAGCTATACGCAGAAGTCGTGGCAATCGGTGAAAATGGTGGCAGAGGGTATCGTCGGCGGCAAGATTGTATGCCGGGAAGAGAAGATGCCGTCGCGCCGCAGTACGAAACTGCGTCTCTATGTCGACGAGATGGGCCGTCAGCTGGTGGCCGATGGACAGGATTTCGTGGTTGTGGTCTGTGAGGTTACTGACGATAACGGCAACGTACGCCGTCTTGCTAAAGAGAACATTCGCTTTACGGTTACCGGTGAGGGCGAGTTGATAGGCGACGAAACCATAGGTGCCAATCCACGTGCCGTGGAGTGGGGAAGTGCACCTGCCCTGATCCGTTCTACCCGCAAGGCAGGCCGCATTCATATTCACGCTGAGGTGCAATACCCCGGCACTCACGCACCTACACCTGCCGACCTGGACATTGAGAGCCTGCCCGCAGAACTGCCTCAGTGTTTTGTACCTCAACTGCAGAAAAACCGTAAGGCAATAGACACCCAGCACACTGCGCAACCCACCTTGAGCGACGAAGAACGAGCCCGCATGTTGCACGAGGTAGAGCAGCAACAGGCCGACTTTGGCATTCAAAAGTGACTTTTTTTGAGTGGAATATCTTTTTAGGTCGTAATGATGACAAGGAAAACGATTGTTCGTCTTTCTATTAAGTTATAACTAAATATAAAGCGCTTTAATATTACTAAAAATGGACTTACGACAATTTAGAAACGTGGTCGTTGCGGCATCGTGCGCACTTATATTGATGCCAACTGACTCCTTTGCACAAAAGCCAAAACAGCAACGCTATCAGGTGGCTGCCTGCGACTGGATGATGCTGAAACGGCAGAGACTGGGAGAATTTCAGTTGGCTAAGGATATTGGTGCCGACGGCGTGGAGCTCGACATGGGACCGCTCGGCCAGCGCGTGCTCTTCGACAACAAGCTGCGCGACCCCCAGCAGCAGAAATTATTCCGCCGTACGGCCGACTCGCTCGGCGTGAAGGTCCACTCGATGGCTATGTCGGGTTTCTTTGCACAGAACCTGCTGAAGCGCGATAACTATATGGAACTGCTCGAGGACTGCATCAGTTCTATGCGCGTGATGGGTTCGAAGATTGTGTTCCTGCCCTTAGGTGGCAGCGACCACATGTGGGAACCCACGCTAACGAAGGAGCATCGTGAAATGGTGAAACGCCTGCACGAGATGGGCGAACGTGCCCGCCAGGCCGGCATCACCATCGGCATACGCACGGCTATGAGTGCCGACTATGACGTAGCCTTCCTCAAGGAAATCAATAGCCAAGGCATTAAAATCTACTTCAACATGCAGGATGCGGTCGACCGACATCGCGACGTGTCGACAGAATTGAAGAAGTTGGGCAAGCAGAATATCTGCCAAATCCATGCCTCGCTCACCGATAGTGTCACCTTGGACCGCGATCCGCGCATAGACCTGCGCGAGGTGAAGCGCACGCTCGACGAAATGCAATGGTCGGGCTGGCTCGTTGTAGAGCGCTCGCGCAATGCCAGCAATACCCGCGACGTACGCGGCAACTACGGTACTAACGTGCGTTATCTGAAAAAAATCTTCCAGGAAGGAAAGTAGTTCTACCATACTATTAAAAGCCTATAAAAACAAACTAATAAATAAATGCTTATGAAACAAATTCGGAAAAAAACGTATTTGCAGCTGGGTCTGCTGACGATGATGGCAGGCGCCGTCATGCTCAGTTCGTGTGCGACCGACAGCTACGACGAGGAGACTTTCGTCTCAACGGTTAAGAACCAGCAGCTTTTATCGCCTTTGGCCGACTCTATTCTGGTGCAGGGCAGCAGCGATGGTTCGCAGACAACCATTACATGGCCTGCAGTCATGGGTGCCAGAGGCTACGACGTGAAGATCTACGACATTACTTCAGAAACACCGGTAGTGCTCGTCGACAGTATTATTGACGGCTGCTCTGTGACCACAAAGCGTGCTGAAGACTGTAACTACAGACTCAGCATCCGCACACTGGCCAACACGTCCAACGGCAACAAAGACGCCGAGACTACTACAGAGAAGTTCTTCAACAGCTTCAGCCCCACCTTCCGCGTGGTGCCCGACGGTTCAGACCTCTATCAGTATTTCCAAGAGAACCCACTGCCCGAAGATCCCTCGGGTGAAGAGCTCTGCTTCGACCTGGCTCCTGGCGGCAACTACACCGTCAGCAAAACCGTTGACTTTGGAGGTAAGCGTGTAACGCTGCGCTCTACGTCGAAGACGAACTATGCCAATATCACCATGCAGCAAGGCTCAACGTTCACCACGTTTGCAGCGTTCGGCATGAAGTATATAAACATTGAGGCCAGCGACTTGAACCATAGCATTCTGACCATGAGTGAGGAGCCCGACGATTCTATCAAGAACCTGATAGGTACCAACAACTACTATTTCGTTATGGAGCCCATCGTATTCCAGAACTGCAACATCCAAAACCTGGGTACCAGCCTCATTTCAACGAATAGCACCAAGTACAACCTGCGCACGCTAACCATCAATAACTGCTTCATAGAGCTTGGCGGCAATGCTGTCAATTCCTCAGCATTCGTCTATATCAAGGCAGGCTATGTCACCGACTTCACTTTCAAGAACTCTACGCTCTCTTCGCCTACCAAGAGCGAGAAATTCTTCGTGCATCATGGCGGACGTCCCAAGGATGTTGCCGAAACCGAGTTGCGCTACACAACCATCACCAACAGTACACTGGCCAACATAGCCTGGAACAAGAACTTCTGTGACTATCACAACGGACAGACAACGTACAACTACACGCTGCTCAATAGCATCATTGTAAACTGCGGTAAGATTAATTTCGTGACGGGTCTGAACAAGGGACAGTCCAGCAACAATCCCAAGTGGAACATCAACAACAATACTTATTGGCGTGATGGTGCCGACGTGAGTGCCAGCCAGACTGGTGTGCCCTCAATTGGCGAATTCCTCACCGAAGATCCTGGCATTGACCCTGAAAACCATAGCTTCACCCCATCGGCAGCACAGATAGCCGCCGGTCAGGGCGATCCTCGTTGGTATGAGTAAAATCATGGTAGACCTTATTAATAATTAATAAAAGCGAATAGACGTATGAAAAAACATATCATCAGTTTCTGTATGAGCCTTGTCATGGCGCTTTTTGCCATGCCGGCCCTGGCTCAGGAACAGCAAGTGACGGGCTCTGTGGTTGATGAGAGCGGAGAACCCATCATCGGTGCCTCGGTCATCGTGGAAGGCACGAAGAACGGAGTCATAACCGACTTAGACGGTAACTATAAGTTGACCGTTGCAAAAGGACAGAAAATTACGGTGACCTACATTGGCTATGTGAGCCAGACGGTCACTCCTGGCGGTAAACTCGTGTTGCGCGAGGACAATGCTAAACTGGACGAAGTGGTTGTCGTTGGTTACGGCACGCAGAAGAAGTCACATCTGACGGGTTCTGTTGCTACCGTTCCCATGGACGATGTGCTTGACATCTCGAGCGGCGACCTGGCTAGCACACTGCGTGGTCTTGTCCCCGGTCTGAGCGTATCGGGCGGACAGGCACGACCCGGTACCCGTGCTTCTCTCTACATTCGCGATGCCAGCGGTGTCTCGGCAGTAGGTAGTACGGCTCAAGAGCCTCTCTTCGTCATCGACGGCTACATCTATCCTAATGACATTAAGGTGGGCAACGGACAGCAAAACCTGGGTGCTGAGGCTTTCAACAACTTGGATCCCAACGAAATTGAGAGCATTTCAGTACTGAAGGATGCTGCTGCAGCTGTCTACGGCGCACGTGCTGCTAACGGTGTAATCCTCGTCACAACGAAGAAAGGTAAGCTCGGACAGCCCCGTATCTCTTACAGCGGTACGTTCGGTTTTGCCGATGAGGCCACACGTCCCGACATGCTCTCGGCCTACGACTATGGCCGCCTTTACAATGCTGTCGCTGCTGCCGACCCCCGCAACACCTCTCTCAACCACACCACCGGACTCTATCAGCTCGACGAGCTTGAAGCTATGAAGAGCTTGAACTACGACCTGCTCGACAAGTACTGGGAGACCGCCATCACCCAGAAGCATGGCGTCAACGTGAGCGGTGCTACTGACAAGGTGAGCTATTTTGCTGGCATCAGCTATTTCACGCAGGACGGAAACCTGGGTAGACTCGACTACGATCGTTGGAACTATCGTGCCGGCATCGATGTGAAGGTGACCAACTTCCTGAGTGCCAACTTGAACGTAAGTGGTGACTACGGTTCACAGGAGAAACCGAATGTCAAGGTTGGCGGTTCAAACGATGAGAATGACTATCGCACATTGCTCACCCGTCCGCGCTATTTGCCCGAACAGGTAGGTGGCTACGACATTGCTTACTATGGTATTAGCGGCACCAAGACCGACGACAGTCAGGAGTATCCCTTCAGTGTGTTGCAGAACAATGGCGACTACAGGAAGACGATGACTGCCAACATGACCATCAACGGTAGCTTGGAATACGACTTCGGATGGAGTAAAGCCTTGAAAGGACTGAAACTGAAATTCATCTATGCCAAGAGCATTAACACTCAAAAGTCCAACGAGTATGCATCTGACTATACAATCTACCGCATGGTGAACCGTTCAGGTAGTGGCAGCCACCTCTACACACCTGTGGCAGGAACCGACTACGACGCACTGCTCGACGATAGCAACTTCCGTGCCTTGACACGTGCCAATGGCTCGCTCAGCTACTTGTCGCGTAACATGCCTCGCACCGACAACTATCAGATAAACTTCACCGTCAACTATAGCCGCGACTTCGGTATGCACCATCTGAACGGACTCTTCTCAATCGAGAAATCTGAAACCGAGATGGAGTATCTCTATGGCTATGTCGACCAGCCCTATGCTTTCACAACCCATCAGTCGAACTCGGCAGTCGGTGACTCAAAGACCACGACATTCACACGCAGTGAGGCCGGTTCACTCTCCTATATCGGACGTATCAACTACGCCTATGCTAATAAGTACCTGTTCGAGTTCCTGCTTCGTGCTGATGCTTCTACGAAGTTCGCACCCGAGAACATGTGGGGCTACTTCCCCTCGGTGAGTGCTGGTTGGGCAATGTCTGAGGAAGACTGGTTCCAGAAAGCATTCCCCTGGGTCGACTTCTTTAAGATCCGTGCATCGTTCGGTCTCACGGGCCGCGATAATACTGCTGCATGGCAGTGGATGCAGGTCTATGCTCAGGACGCCAACCGCGGTATGGTCTTCGGCGAAGGTACCAACCAGAACTCTGGCAACCGCATCACCATTAATAAGAATAATTCGGCCGTCAATCGCGAAGTGCACTGGGACAAGTCGTACAAAACCAACATCGGTTTCGATATGAGCTTCTTCAACAAGCGACTCAATGCAAACCTCGACCTGTATCGTAACTTCGACCGCGAGATGCTGATTAACTATAACCAGTCTATTCCTGCCACTGTCGGTACACAGTCGGCAGCGCTCAACAAGGGTGAGATGGATAGCTACGGCTTTGAGCTGGGCCTCACTTGGCGCGACCGTATTGGTGAGGACATCAAGTACCACATTGGCATCAACACCGGATGGAGCGACGACAAGATTATAGAGCGCGACTGGCCCAACCAGTTCATCTATCGTGCTGTGAAGCCTAACGGAAGTTCCGACAACGGAACGTGGGCACTCCAGTGCATCGGCATGTTCCGTTCGTTCCAGGACATCGAAGAATACTTTGACCAGTATAACATCACTTCTTATCTGGGTAAGTCGAAAGACCAGGTTCGTCCGGGTATGCTTATCTATAAAGATGTGCGTGGCAAACAGCTTACCGACGGTACCTATGAAGGTCCTGACGGCATTGTCAACGAAGACGATGACCAGGTGCGCATCTCCGACCATAGCAATCGCTACGGTGTGACTACCAACTTTGGCATTGAGTGGAAGGGCTTGTCGCTGCAGGGACAGATTAGTGGTAGCTGGGGCGGCTATACCGTTCTGCCTACATCGGCCCTGAAGCCGGGCAGTGGCATTGAGTTTACCAACATGCCTGCTTTCTGGAACCCCGACGATATGTATGTCTACGAAGATATTCGCGATGGTGCCGGCAACGTTGTCGTATCAAAGAATCAGGAGGCCAAATATCCTAACCTGGCTTACAGCAGCGTCAATGCTATTGCATCGACCTTCTGGAGAGTCAGTGCAGCCCGTGTGCGTCTGAATCGTCTGACGCTTGCCTATCGCATTCCCAGCGAGATTACCAAGAAGCTGGGTGTACAGAGTGCACGCATCAACATTACGGGACAGAACCTGATTGACTTCTACAATCCCTATCCCGACAACTTCATGGCTACATGGAGCGGTTACGGAAGCTATCCCGCCCTGCGCAAGTGGACGGTGGGCTTGAACCTCTCATTCTAAACACATCACACGACAATCATCAACGGATAAAAGACTTATGATTATGAAAACATCGATTAAATATATGGGTATGGGGCTTGTTGCTGCCATGATGTTCACAGCCTGTAGCGATACTTTCCTTGAAGAAAAGAAGAACTACGACAACGTGAATACTGATACCTACAACTATTACGAAGGCTCTCGGGCTCGTCTGAGCGACATCTACAGTTGGGCTATGCCTAATCCTAACACAAGCCCTGACAATCCTTCTGGGCCTTGGAAAGCTGTGTCGACGGGTTCTGCCGATAGCCAGTCGCAGAACACCGAGGAATATACCGGCTTCACTTCTTTCACCGATCCGCAGGCTGAGATGACCGTCATGAGCGGTGGCAATGGTATTCCCGATTTCTTCCAGGGACAGACCAACAACATCCAGGAATCTAACTGGGGTCGCATTCGCAACATTAACGACGTTATCAATGGCATCGAGAACAGTTCGCTGCCGCAAGAAGAAAAGGATGAACTGGCCGGACAGGCATACTTCCTGCGGGCATGGTGCTTTTTCAATATGGTGAAGTGGTATGGTGGCGTGCCCATCATCACCGAACCGCAAGAGCCTGTGGAGGGAGCCGTAGTGCCTCGCTCTACCACTCAGAAGTGTATTGAATTCATTTTGAGCGACCTTGACAAGGCTGCCACCAAGCTTGCACCCTTCACGACGAATGGCGGTTGGGCTCAAAGTGATAATTGGGGCCGCGTCACAACGGGAACAGCCCTTGCCCTGAAAGGCCGTGTCCTGCTGTTCTGGGCTTCTCCTATCTGCAATCGCGGTAATGATGCAGAGCGTTGGAACAAAGCTTATACGCAGATGAAAGCAGAGCTCGACTCGATTAACGCTTGCGGTTATGGTCTCTTCAGCACCAATAGCAATGTCAATGGCAGCGACTTCGCCTTGCAGTTCTTGCAGTCTGGCCGCAATCCTGAGGCAGTTTTCGTGACGCTGTTCAACACTCATGCTGAGGGTACCGATATTTCGAAGAACAATGGTTGGGAGCGTGGCATACGTCCTAAGAACACAACTGGCTCTGGTAAGCGTGCTTCAGCCATGCTCATGGATATGTTCCCCATGGCTGATGGTAAGATTCCTGCTACTGCCAACACTTATACGAAGTTGGTAGATAGTGATTCTATCTATGATGCCGAGCATCCCTTTGTGGCTCGCGACCCGCGCTTCTATCGCACGTTTGCCTTCCCTGGCTGCCGTTGGGCTTATAGTGGAGACCCCACTGTTTCTGACCCCGACAACCCCAGCTACGACAAGGGCACCAACTATGCACTCTGGAACTATGTGTGGTTCACCAGTACCGATGACCAGGGCAATGTGGAGAGCAGCGAGAGCTATGCTGCCGACAATCTGCTGAAGAATAATACAGGCCTTTATGTGCGCAAGAAGTCTGATGACTACGACGTGAACCGCAGTCCGCTCTATGCCTGGAGCAGCGAGTCGAAAAATGGTGGATTTGTCATGTCGGCCGCTCCTTATATTGAACTGCGCTATGCCGAGGTGCTGCTCAACTTTGCTGAGGCCGCTTGCGGTGCCGGTCACCTTGATGAGGCAGTAGAGCAGTTGCAGAAGATTCGTGCTCGCGTGGGCTATACCGCCGACAATAACTATGGCTTGCAGGCCAATCTGACCTCAGACCAGGCTGCTTGTATGTCGGCCATTCTCTACGAGCGTCAGATAGAGCTGGCCTATGAGGGCAAGCGCTTCGACGACTGCCGTCGCTGGTTGCTCTATGATGGCGGTGCTAATTTCGACAAGATAACGGGTGCTCCTGCTTCGTGGAAACTCACCGGATGGGGTGGTAACACCTGCACGTGGTTAGGCTTCACCCCGCTGAACGGCCAGCGTCGCGAGAACGTGATTTGGCGTACTGCCGATGCCTTTGACGTAGGAAGCACTACACTCGACAGCGACCCCTTGAAGAACGAAACGCGTTGCGCACCACTCGACTATCGTACAAACAACCTGTCTGAGCAGACGGCTGTGCTGAAGGATTGGTACGATACCCATCTTGTGCGTCGCACTCAGAAGGGCGATAGCTATGATTCGAATCACATGGCCCTTTACATGAACTTCCTGCCTCGCTACTATTTCATCGGCTTCTCTTCTGGCATTCAGAGCAGCAACAAGACTTTGGAGCAGACTATCGGATGGGAAGACTACGAGAACAATGGCGATAACGGAACTTTCGACCCCTTGGCTGTAGAGTAGTTTCCGTCATTCATCATAACGTGGGTAGGGCAGTGCCCTGCCCACTTTTTTGTTTGTAATGATATCAAATAAGGAAAGATTTAGACAAAAAAGACAAAAAACGCGAGAAAAGTTTGGTCTTTTTGCAAAAGATTGTTATCTTTGCAGTCGCTATATGAATATAATTTTCTAAAATACTAATAACAACTAAAGCAAAAGAATTATGAAAAAGATTAATTTCTTGATGAGTTGTGCTGCCGCTATGGCACTCGCTCTTTCTTTTACATCGTGCGAATTCAGCGAGGACAATGCCATTCCCCGTGTAGTCGACGAGGGTGTTTATACTCCTGAGGCCCTGACTGCAGCTATCGAAAAGGGTGGCACTGTTGAGCTTGGCTACGGCGCTTCTATCGAACTGAACCAGTTGGTTAATGTCCCTGGCAGCCTGAAGCTTGTGGGTAATGCAGAGGCTCCCGCCACTATCGTTCTGGGTGAAGAGGCCGGTTTCGTTATTTCTTCCGACTTCGTTGCAGAGAATGTAAACTTCATGGTTGAGGATGGCCTGAACAACCCGCTCGTACAGCTTGCTGCTGCTGAGCTCGCTGAGGGTCAGACCGCTGTTTACATCAAGGACATTACTTTCGATAATGTTCAGGTTTCTTCACTTGACAAGGCTCTCTTCTACAGCGCCGGTAAGCACTATCTGATTAAGAATTTCACCATCAACAACTCTGTCATCAACGTTACTGAAGATATTACCGTATTCGACTTCACGAAGGGTAGCGCTGCTCAGAACCTGACAGTTTCTAATTCAACGCTCTTCGCTATTCCTGCTACTTCTAAGGCGATGTACAGCAGCCAGGGAGGTCAGAAGATTACTGAGCTTGATGAGAATGCAACTCAGAGCTTCAACTTCCTCAGCAGCACCATCGTTGATTTCGCTATGAACAAGAACTTCTTCTCTCATCGTCAGAGCAACCAGAAGTGGCTGGCCTACACGCTGAAGAACTGTATCTTCGTTGACTGCGGTAAGAAGGGTCAGACCGTCAGAGGTATTAACGGTGGCCAGGCTGGTACTAATCCCACTTGGACTGTTGAAGGCAATGCATTCCAGTTCATGGAGAACGACGAGCTGGTTGACAGCTCAGATGCTGAGAGCACTGGCGATGCCAACGAGCCCGTTGTCAACAGCTTCCAGGGTGTTGTTGAGTTCGGTGACTTCCTGACTGATGGCTTCAAGCAGAGCAGCACGATGGCCGGTGACCCCCGTTGGCTGAAGTAATCTCCGCTGAATAGCATATGGATTAAAGGCAGGTGTCCTTTGGGACATCTGCCTTTTTTTTCGTACCTGCGTGGGAGTGAAACTTAAAAAATGTTGCTTATGAGTACATGCTATTTGACGATTCGTCCTATTATCAGTCAAATAGTAACTAAAACAAACCAACATTAAGCAGTATATGAAGAGACTTACTATTCTTGCTGTGATGGTGCTGACAACGATGTCGGCCAGTGCTCAGTATCCGCAGCTGACGAGTGAAGCTGCCGAGAAAATCGCTTCAATGAAAAAGAGCTGGGAGGCTCATGCCGACTCTGCATGGCAGGCAGCCTTCCCCATAGTGGTGAAAGAAGCCAAGGAAGGTCGTCCTTACGTGCCCTGGGCATCGCGTCCCTACGACCTTCGTCAGGCCAAAATTCCCGCCTTCCCCGGTGCCGAGGGTGGTGGCATGTTCACCTTTGGAGGCCGTGGCGGCAAGGTGCTTACGGTGACAAACCTCAACGATGACGGCCCCGGCTCGTTCCGTTGGGCTTGTGAACAGGGCGGTGCCCGCATTGTAGTGTTCAACGTGAGCGGCATCATCCGCCTCAAATCGCCTATCTATGTGCGTGCTCCCTACATTACCATTGCCGGTCAGACGGCTCCTGGCGACGGTGTGATTATTGCAGGAGAATCGTTCCAGGTCGATACTCACGACGTAATCGTTCGCCACATGCGCTTCCGTCGCGGCGAAACGAACGTGATGAACCGTGAGGATTCGTTCGGTGGAAACCCTGTGGGCAACATTATGATTGACCACTGCTCGTGTGAATGGGGCCTTGACGAGAACATTTCGTTCTATCGACACATGTTCGATTTGCATGATGGCAAGGACAAACGCAAGTCGCCTACGGTCAATGTTACCATTCAGAACACCATCTCGGCCAAGGCGCTCGACACGTGGAACCATGCTTTCGGCTCGACTATCGGTGGCGAGAACACCACCTTCATGCGCAATCTGTGGGCCGACAACACCGGCCGCAACCCGTCAATTGGCTGGGGCGGCGTGTTCAACTATATTAATAATGTGGTCTATAACTGGGTGCATCGTACGGCTGATGGCGGTGAATACTCCACCATGTCGAACTTCATCAACAACTACTACAAGCCCGGTCCGCTCACTCCGAAGGATACTCCCGTGGGTCATCGCATCATCAAGAGCGAGAGCCGCTCGCAGGGACTGTTCCCCTTCAAGCAGTTTGGCCGTATCTATGCCGTGGGCAACGTCATGGAAGGCTATCCCGAAATCACGAAGGACAACTGGAAAGGCGGCATTCAGACTGCCGACAAGGACGGCGAGATGGACGCTACCGAGCTGGCTTTGATGCGTAGCAATGAGCCTTTCGAAATGCCTTTCGTCAGCATCATGGGTGCCGACAAGGCCTTCGACTGGGTGTTGCAGAACGCCGGTGCCACGGTTCCCTGCCGCGACATCGTCGACCAGCGCATCTGCGAGGAAGTGCGCACGGGCAAGCCTTATTTTGTTCCCGACTACGAGAAGGAGTTGGCCAAGCTTGAGAAGAAGACCGGTGTCAAGCAGAATCCCTATGGCGACATGTGGGGACTGAGCCCCAAGTCGCAGGACGAGCAGGGCTACTTCAAGTATCGTCGACTGCCGCTCGATTCTTATAAGCAGGGCATCATCACCGATCCGCGCCAGATGGGCGGCTATCCCGTGTATCGCGACTGGCAGCCCTACAAGGACAGCGACATGGATGGCATGCCCGATGAGTGGGAGTTGGCCAACGGACTGAATCCCAACGATGCCAGCGACGCTGTGAAAGACTGCAATGGCGACGGCTATACCAACATCGAGAAGTACATCAACGCCATTCCTACACAGGGTAAAGTAGACTGGCGCAACATGAACAACAACTACGACACGCTGGCCGCTAAGGGCAAGCTCATGTAAGGTTATGGTGAAGAAAGTTCTATGTGTAGCGCTGTTGTCGCTGCTCTCCATGAGCGTAAAGGCACAAGTGGCGCTGAAGACCGACGGGCAGGACCCTGCCTATGTCGAGACTATCAAGGGTAGGGCACAGAAGATTGTCGACGGTATGGGCATCAGCGACGCACGGAAAGCCGAAGCTGTGCGCAACATTATTGCCAACCGCTACTTCCTCTTGAACGATATTCATTCGCAGTACGACAAGGCCATGCAGTTTGCCAAGGACTCTTTGCAGGGCAAGCAGCGCGACCAAGCCCGCGAGATGGCAGCCGCCCGTCGTGATGCCGAGCTCTACAAGCATCACTTTGAACTGGAGACTGCTCTGCTGCAATACGTCGATGCCGCAGGTGTTGAGGCCGTGAAAGACGGCATGACCTATGGGCGCTTGCAGCGCGACTACAAGGCTCAGTGCGACATGATACCCTCGCTCACCGCCGAAGAGCGTGCCCAGGTGCTGCAATGGCTCAAGGAAGCACGCGAGTTCGCAATGGATGGCGGCGACTCAAAGCAGAAGCACGCCTGGTTCGACAAGTATCGCGGCCGCACCAACAACTGGCTTTCGGCTCGTGGCTACGACCTGAAGAAGGAGCGCGAGGCGTGGCAGAAACGTACGGAAAAACAGAAATCTCAAGCAAAATAAATGAAAAAGACACTGATTTCATCGGTACTCTTTTCGATGGTGGTTGCGTCTTCACTGGCGCAGCCACTGCCGTTAGATTACAGCTACTGTGGCTATCGCCAGTCGGAGGTGCCCATTCCGTCGGTCATGAGCGTGGTCTATATCGAGTGGAAGGATGGCGACAATAGCGAGCGCATACAGCAGGCTATCGACTATGTGGCCTCGTTGAAGCCCGACAAGCAGACGGGCCTGCGCGGTGCTGTGCTGCTGGGCGAGGGCGTCTTCACGCTTTCTCAGCCCCTGCGCATCAGTGCTTCGGGCGTGGTGCTGCGTGGAACCAGCAAGCAGCAGACCGTTCTTCGCAAGCTGGGCACCGACCGTGGCGCACTGCTCTACCTCGAAGGACGCAACGACCGCCGTATCACCGACACCCTCAGCATTGCCGACGACTATGTGAAGGTGGGCGCCTTGAAGGTCAGTGCGGCCCTGAAGGCCGGCGACGAGGTGCTCGTCTGGCGTCCGTCGCCTGCTGCGTGGGTCAAGCATCTGGGCTGCGACACCTGGGGCGGAGGCTCGCGCCTGGGCTACTGGGCGTGGCATGCCGGCGACGTCGACATCCGTTGGGACCGTACTGTCATGGCCGATGGAAGCCTGAATGCCCCCATCACTACTGCCCTCGACGCCCGTTGGGGCGGAGCCAAGGTGCTGCGCTATGTGTGGCCGGGCCGCATCAGCGACTCGGGAGTGGAGAATCTGACGCTCGAGAGCGACTATAATCGCAGTCTGCCCATGGACGAAGACCACTGCTGGAACGGCATCTACGTGGCTTCGGCCCGCGACTGCTGGGTGCGCATGGTCAACTTCCGCCACTTCGCAGGCTCAGCCGTCGTCGTTCAGCCTACGGGTTCGCGCATCACCGTTGAGGATTGTATCTCGAAAGAGCCCGTCTCAGAGCTGGGCGGCATGCGTCGCCGCACGTTCTATACCATGGGCGGGCAGACCCTTTTCCAGCGCTGCTACTCCGAGTATGGCATCAACGACTTCGTGGCCGGCCCTTGTGCGCCTGGTCCGAATGCCTTTGTGGGCTGCGACACCAAGGAGTCTCTGGGCTTCAGTGGCAGCACTGGCCAGTGGGCCAGCGGCCTGCTCTTCGATGGCGTCAACATCGATGGCAACGACCTTCGCTTCTGTAATCTGGAGTTAGAGAAGTATGGCGCCGGCTGGAACACCGCCAACAGCACCCTCTGGCAGAGCACCGCCTCGGGCATTGAGTGCTATTCGCCCGACTCCGATGCCGTCTGCGTGGCTTACGGATGCTGGGCGCAGTTCCAGGGCAATGGCATCATCGAGCAGGCCAACGAGCACGTGAATCCCTGGAGCATCTACCAAAAGCAGCTGTCCGACCGCCTTGGTCGCGACGTCGCGGAGCAGTGTCGTGTGCTCGAACGCAAGACCGGAGCCACGAGCAGTCCCACCATCGAAGAGGCGCTGCAGTTGGCCAAGGAGGCCTGGCAACCGCGCCTCACGATGGAGCAGTGGATTGACAGCGCCCGGCTGGATGCTGCATTGACTTCGACGAAGGGGAACTTCGACGTGGTCAAAGTGCCCCTTCGGCATAGGCGAAGTGCCGCTTCGGCATCGTCGAAGTGCCCCTTCGACACAGCCGAAGTGCCGCTTCAGCATGGCCAAAGTGCCGCTTCGGCTCCAATGGAGGCTGCCGTCAAGGATGGCCGCCTCGTTGATGCCGCCTCTAATACCCTGCTGGTGGGTGGCCGACACAACTCGCCTTGGTGGAACGGACGCCTCAGTAGCTCGGCTGTCCGCAAGGCTACCTATGCCCTGACCCGTTTCGTTCCCGGTGCCGAAGGGCGCGGTCTGACCGACAGAATCGACTCCGTGGTGAGCGAGATGGCTGCCAGCCACACCCTGCTCTACGCCCAGAACTACGGTCTTTGGTACGACCGGCGCCGCGACGACCACGAGCGCGTGCGCCGCAAGAACGGCGATGTGTGGGGACCTTTCTATGAGCAACCCTTCGCCCGCAGCGGCCAGGGCCATGCCTGGGACGGCCTTTCGCGCTACGACCTCACCCGACTGAACAGCTGGTACTTCGCCCGTCTGAACGAGTTTGCCGCGAAGGGAGCCGGTCAGGGGCTGCTGCTCATGAACCAGCACTACTTCCAGCACAACATCCTGGAGGCCGGTGCCCACTGGGTAGACTGCCCTTGGCGCACGGCCAACAACATCAACCACGAGGAGTTTCTGGAGCCTGTGCCCTTTACAGGCGACAAGCGCATCTTCACCGCCGAGCAGTTCTACGACGTCAGCAACGCGAAGCTGCGCGAGCTTCACCGCCAGTACATACTGCAATCGCTCGACGCGCTGAAGCACCATCCCAACGTGATCCACTCCATTGGCGAGGAGTTCACGGGTCCGCTCCACTTCGTACGCTTCTGGCTCGACTGCATCGCCGAGTGGGAGCAGCGCAACGGCCAGCGCGTGCTCGTGTCGCTCGGCGTCAATAAGGACGTGCAGGACGCCGTTCTGCAAGACCCTGAGCGCTCGAAAGTCGTCGACATCATCGACATTGAGCAGTGGTTCTACCACAACAAAGGGCTCTATGCCCCTGAAGGAGGCGTGAACATGGCGCCGCGACAGTACCAGCGAAAAATCCGCACAGGCTCGGCTCGCTTTGCCGATGTCTATCGGGGCGTGTCGGAATACCGGCGGCAGTACCCCGACAAGGCCGTGGTCTACTACGCCCAGAAGTATCCCGAAATGGCCTGGGCCGTGCTCATGGCCGGCGGCTCGTGCCCCAGTCTGCAGGTGACCGACGCTGCTTTCCTGCGCAGCGTGGCAGCCATGCAGCCGCAGAAAAGCGCCACCGAGGGCTGCTACTCCATGACCAGTGCCGACGCCCAGCTGTGGTATAAGGATACCGCCGGGCCGCTCAGCCTGAGTCTGCCCGACCAAAGCACCTATATATTATATAAGGTAGACAGCAGTCCGGTCAAGCTTCGCGAGGTGAAAGGACAGACCACCATCGAGGGCCGAGGGGCCTTCTGGCTGAAGAAAAAATAACAATTAGTGCTAAAAGGCGAGGGAACTCAAACGATTTCGTGATTTTCCTCGCCTTTTTGTTTGGTGTTGTCGGAATTTTATTTAACTTTGCAAGCAGAAACTACTTACTACTAAAAATGGTGAAAACAAGTCTTAAGGAACGGACATCCCAATTAGTGGCCGCTTTTTGTGCTGGCGACGACCAGGCTTTCGCGCAGTTGTACGATATGTATGTGCACATTCTCTTCAACTACGGAAGCCGGCTGACGGCCGACTACGAGCTGCTAAAAGACTGTATTCACGACGTTTTCGTCAAGGTCTACTCCAAGCGCAACGACCAGAACGCCATCCGCAATCTGGGCTCTTATCTGGTCATCTCCCTGAAGAACAAGCTGCTCGACGAGTTCCGCAAGCAGACGTTCACCTCTGAAACCCCCATTGAGCAGTACAGCTCGCGCCGCTCTACCGACGACACTGAGCGCGACTACATCGTCAGCGAGCATGCCAGCATGCAGCAACAGCAGGTGGCTTTCCTCATGAAGAGCCTCACCCGCAGGCAACGGCAGGCCATCACGCTCTACTATCTGGAGCAGCGCAAATACGAAGACATCTGCCAAATCATGCACATGAACTATCACTCCGTGCGCAATCTCGTGCATCGCGGTATGCTGAAACTGCGCGAGACGGCACAAATCATCTGAACTTTCTGATTACAGCCACGCCCTTCCTGCGTCTTTATAGTGTAAAGTTTGACTTAAAGCACTTGAAGATGCAGGTACTGATGACCGTTGACGACTTTCTGTGTAACGACGATTTCATTCGCTATACGCTCGACTGCGAGCCCGACCAGGGCGGTCGCTGGGCGCAGTATCTGAATGCGTCGCCTGCCATTCGCGATGCCTTCCTGAAGGCCACCGACATTCTGCTGCATCTCGACGAGTGCTCCTCGCTCACAAAAGAACAGGTGATGCAACTGAAGCGCCGCATCACCCGTTCACTGAGAATTTCTGTTTAGCCTTTCCGCTTACTTCATGTCGAAGCCAATGCGCACGCCGTCGTAGTTGCCGGCCAGGTCGCCAATGGTCTGAAGCGATGTGTTTCCGCTCAGAGCCGACATTGTTTTCAGCACCGTCAGCAGCTTCGATGCCTCGAACAGCAGGCCTATTCCGCTGGCATTCTTCTTGGCATAGCAGTTCACGTTGAGCAGCAGTCCCTGCATCGTCACCTTGCTGGTGGCAGCGTCGTAGGTGTATTTGCCGCTCCATTGCTTGCCGGCGATGCTGGCCGTGAAGGTTCCGTCCTGATTGAAGGTGACGTAGGTGTTCGAGCTATTGATGCCCACGGTGTTGAAGGTAGGCTGCAGCTTCGTCTTGATTTGCGTTGCTACCACCTCGCCGCCGGCTTGGGCCAGCAGCTGCTGGCTGGTGAATGCACAGCCCGGCGAGCTGTATTTCCACGTGCCAATCAGGTCTTTCTGCGTCATTTTGTCGAGTCCCAGTACGCTCGTCAGCACGTTGCCCACGGTCTGTCCGCTGGTGGCAGCCGAGAAGATGTCGCCCAGAATGCTGCCCGTGGCGCTGTTCTGTGTGCTGGTTTGGTTACCCGGCTGTGCGCCCAGTACGCCGCCCAGCATCGAGAGTGAGTCAGTTCCGCAGCTCATCAGCATGAGTGAAGCAGCTGCTACGATTGCTAATTTCTTTGTTTTCATCGTTGTTGTTGTTTTAGTGGGTTATTAATTGTTGTTGTCTGTCCTTGCTCATGTTCTCCACTTTCTGCCGCAGGTAGTCGCGGAAGTCGTTGCTCTCCAGCACCTCGATGTCGTCATACAGCCCCAGCACGAAGCGTCCGATGCCCACATACGAGCATACGTTCATGTGCAGCAGCCAGTGGTTGTCGCCGTCGGGCTCCATGTAGCGTTCGGTCTGCGGATATTCCTCGCGCAGCACCGAGGCCGAGAGGCGTCCCATGCGCAGCACGATGGGCAGCCACTGCTCGCCCGAGAACATGAACACGTCGGTGAACATCTGCCGGTGTTCGCGCTCGTGGCTCCACAGCAGGTCGAGCAGCTGCACGTCTTGCATGCGCGATAGCTTGAATGTCTTGTTCATCTTCGACTTCACCTCGTAGCATCTTATCTCGCGGTTGCCGTTCATGAAGAGAAACGGTTCCACCATGCGGTCGCTCACGGTGTTGCTGTGGGGCGACGAGTAGCCCACGAGCATCACCGTCTGTCGGCCCTTGATGGCGTCGTAGAGTTGGCGGGTGATGTGGGCCTGCTGCTCTTTCAGCTCCACATTGTCCAGTATGTCCAGGTCGTAGAGCTTGTCGAGCTTGTGCTTGAGTCGCTGCACCTGTGCGCTGTCGTCGCCGGTCTTGTCGAGAATGCGGCGCAGGGTGATGGCCTCGTCCTCGGTGAAGTGCACCGTTTCGTCGAGCTTGCGGAAGAAGGGCGAGTCCTTGCGAATGCGGTAGAAGGGTTTGTTGTTCTCTACCTTGAAGCCCGCCAGCCGGAAGAACTCCAGGTAGTAGTACAGGTTGCGACGCGAAATGCCCATGCGGTCGCAGATGTCCTTGACCGTAAAGTTGTGGTTCTCGGTGAGCAGAAGCAGCAGGTTCAGCTCGCGTTCCAGTTTGTCGTGTCGCATGTATGTCGTTATTCTTTGAAGTCCAGGCTCAGTTCTCCCGTGCCCAGCAGGTTGTAGCTCATGCGGTGGTAGGGCGTGGTGCCATACTGCCGGATGGCCTCGCGGTGCTTGCGGGTGGGGTATCCCTTGTTCTGTTGCCAGTCGTATTGTGGGTATTCCTCGGCCAGCTTGTTCATGTAGTCGTCGCGATAGGTCTTGGCCAGGATGCTTGCGGCGGCTATCGAGAGGTACTTTCCGTCGCCCTTCACGATGGTGGTGTGGGGCAGTTGGCCGTACTTCTTGAAGCGGTTGCCGTCTACGATCACCGCCTCGGGCCTCACCTGCAGGCCGTCGAGCGCGCGGTGCATGGCCAGAATCGAGGCGTTCAGAATGTTGATTTTGTCTATTTCTTCGGGCCCGACGATGCCCACAGCCCAGCTGATGGCGTCGCGCTCAACGATGTCGCGCAGCTGGTAGCGCTGCCGTTCGCTGAGCTGTTTCGAGTCGTTCAGCAGCTCGTTCTGGTAGTCGGGCGGCAGAATCACGGCGGCAGCATAGACTGCTCCGGCCAGGCATCCGCGCCCTGCCTCGTCGCATCCGGCCTCCACGAGACCCTCGTAGTAGTGACTTTTCAGCATCGTTACGTGGTTATTAATACGCAGCAAAGGTACGAAATCTTTGCGAAACCTGCAAAAATTTTCGGCAGATAGGCTCTTTTTTCAGTAGAATACCGTTTTCTTTGTTTTGCGTTTTGCCACAAAACGCCCTCCGTTTTGCCATAAAACGCTCGTTGACTTGCGTGAGGTGCTGTTGGGTTGCAGGGCTCTTGACGGGCTTAAATGCGTTAAAGATTGTCAAAAACGGCGTTTTTTAACACAAAAAGTTTCGTTTGTGAACCTATTGTGCACTCTAAACTCGTTATTTTGCACCCAGAATCAAATAACTAATAAAACAAAGAAGATATGAATAACGAAATGATGATGAACGTGAGTGAGCAGAAGTTCGAGTTGGTAATGATGCAGTTGGCCAAGGTCGTGCGCCGTCCGTTGACGCGCCTGTCGGGCTATTATAGCAGGGTGCTGGAGCGTCCCGTCGACAATCGGCAGACGCTGTTGCTGCTCAATGCGCAGCTGGCCGCCCTGATGACCATCTTCCCCATCGACTGTGCGCTGTCGCTGCGCGTCGTTTGTGGCGCCTGGCTCGTCAGCGCGCTGCTCAAGTGCAAGGCTGCCCTGTAGCGGGGATATACTATCAACAAGACGGCAACTCAAGCTTACTTGGGTTGCCGTCTTGTTTTTCTGTATGGGCTAAGCTGCATCAGAACATTTGGCTGACGCGCCGTATGCCAGCCACGAGGGCATCGATTTCCTCGCACGTATTGTAGAGAGCGAAGGAGGCCCGCACGGTGCCGCTGATGCCTAAGCGCACCATCAGGGGCTGCGCACAGTGGTGACCGGTGCGCACGGCAATGCCCAGATGGTCGAGCAGAGTGCCGATGTCCAGGTGGTGGATGTCGCCCACGTTGAAGCTTACCACGGCATCCTTGTCTTCGGCTTCGCCGTAGAGGTGAATGCCTTCGATGCCTCGCAGCTGCTCCATGCAGTAGCGTGTCAGCTCCTGTTCGTGGGCCTGAATGTTGCCGAGACCTAGCGAGCAGAGGTAGTCGATGGCCGTTGCCAGTCCGTGGGTGGCCACATAGTCGGGCGTTCCGGCCTCGAACTTGAAGGGCAGCCGCTCGAAGGTGGTGCGTTCCCACGTCACCTTATCAATCATTTCGCCACCTCCCTGATAGGGTGGCAGCTTCTCGAGCCACGCTTCCTTGCCGTAGAGCACGCCGATGCCCGTAGGTCCGTACATCTTGTGTCCGCTGAAAGCCATGAAGTCGCAGTCCATCTGCTGCACGTCGAGCGGCATGTGGGGTGCGCTCTGAGCCGCATCCACGAGTACGGGAATGCCCCTTTCGTGGGCCATCTTGATGATTTTCTCTACGGGATTGACCGTTCCCAGCACGTTGCTCACGTGGCAAAGGCTCAGCAGCCGGGTCTTCTCCGTGAGGTAGTTTTCGAGGTTGTCGCAGCAAAGCTCCCCCTTGTCTGTGATGGGAAGATGCTTCACGACGATTCCTTTGCGCTGAGCCTGCAGCTGCCAGGGCACGATGTTCGAGTGGTGTTCCATGTCGGTCACCAGCACTTCGTCGCCCTGCTGCATCTGCGAGTCGCAGAACGACAGCGCCACCAGGTTGATGGCCTCGGTGGTTCCGCGCGTAAAGACAATCTCCTCTGTTTTCTTTGCGTTGATGAATGAGCGTACGCGTTCGCGTGCTGCCTCGTGCAGGTCGGTGGCCTGCTGGCTCAGGTAGTGCACGCCACGGTGCACGTTGGCATTCACGTTCAGGTATTCTTCGCGCATAGCGTCGAGCACGCAGAGTGGTTTCTGTGTGGTGGCCGCGTTGTCGAGGTAGACCAGCGGCCTGTTGTAGACGGTTCTTCCCAGAATGGGGAAGTCCTTTCTCACCTTTTCTATATCGTACATAATGAACCTATATCAACGAAAAAGCAACCGAGAGACTCGGTTGCTTTTGGTCGGGATGAGGCGACTCGAACGCCCGACCCCTACGTCCCGAACGTAGTGCGCTACCAACTGCGCTACATCCCGATTGCTCGTAAGCGGATGCAAAGGTACTGCAAAAAAATGAAATACGAGCAATTTTGTGACGAAAAATTTGCCTGTATGGCAAAAAAAGTATATCTTTGCATCAGTATTCTAACAGGTTTCTCCTTCGTGGGATGCCGATTGTCTAACTTTAAAACTAAAAGTAATATGCAAATTCCAAAGACTTGGCTCGTTGAAGCTATCCTTGCCACCCTGTTCTGCTGCCTTCCTTTCGGCATTGTCGGTATTGTCTATGCTGCTAAGGTGAGTGCCTATTTCGAGAGCGGGAATGAGGCTGCTGCCCGGATTGCCAGTGCCCAGGCTAAGAAGTGGACGCTCATTGCCATTGGCGTTGGCGTGCTCTGGTGGGTGCTCTATTTCCTGTTCTTCGCATCGATGTTTGCAGGACTGGCAGGTTCTATGCATTAATCGTCTGGCATGAGGAAGCTCGTCTGGGTTGTGGTCGTGGTGCTTGTGCTGGCCGTGGTCTATTTTTCGTTCGACCCCAGCCGCCACGCGGTGTTTCCCAAGTGTCCTTTCCTCATGATGACAGGCTTGAAATGTCCAGGCTGTGGGTCGCAACGTGCCATCCACAGCCTGCTTCATTTCGATTTCGTTCAGGCGTTCCGCTACAATGCCCTGCTGGTGCTCTCGCTGCCGTTATTAGCCGTGCTGCTGACGGGCGAGGCCCTGCGCACCCGCTATCCTGCATTCTATCGCCGCATCAACAACACAAAGGCCATCATCACTTTGTTGGTCGTGGTGATGGCCTGGTGGGCTTTGCGCAATGTCTTTGGGTGGTAGCCCTATTGCTGTTTCTGGAATTGCTTCAGCACATCGCAGCGCGATACGTACGGACTGATGCGTGTCGCGTTTTGTTTTTTGAAGGCGAGCAGTTCGCTCAGTGCGCGATACTGGCGCGACGAGCGGTGCAGTCGCTTCTCATACTGGCCACTATTCTCGTTCCACTCCTCCGTCAGCCATGGTTGGTCTGGCAGGTAAGCCAGCGCGTAGAGGGCCTTTTCCTTCAGCAGGAAGTTGGTGCTCTGCTTGGCAACGCCCAGCAACTGTGCTGCCTTGGCCATGCGGTCTATCTCGTCGTTGCGCTGTTCGTCGTAGACGCTCTTGGCGTAGCGGGTCAGATACCATGCCTGGCCATAGACCGACGACTGGTAGTAGCGCACGGCCAGGTCGAAGGCCCGCTGCCGTTGCTGCTCGCCGTTAAGGGCACTGTAGCCGTTCTCCAGTCGAAGCATCTCCTCGGCAAACTCCATTTTCTGGCTCTTCTTGATGGGATAGTTCTCTGGATTGCCCTCTTCCACATCCTTCGGGTCGGCCCAGGGCAGTGCCTTGTAGGAGCGTTGTGCCATGTAGGGCACGATGAGCTGCTGCTGCAGGTATGACAGGGGCACCTTCTTCAGGCTGTTGATGGCGTTCTGCCATTCGCCCCTACGCAGGTATTTGGTGGCCAGCAGGTCGTTCACGTAGTCGTTGTCGAGTTTCACGTGCTTTGCAATCCACGTTTCGAGCCGTGTCTGCGGAGCCTTCACGTAGCTGGCAAAGTCGAGCAGTTGCTGCGGAGTGATGCTGTCGATGTGGCAGAAGAACTCGCTCGAGTGGTCCTGGTTGCTACCTGTCGGGGCTTCGCCTTCCCACGGCTGGCTCGATATGTCGCAATAGGCGGCCAGGAGGGCGGTTCCTATGGGTCCGCGCTTGGTGTATTTATTGACGAGTACCTGTGTGGTGATGCGGTCGAAGGCCATCCCAAAGAAGAAGTCGTCCTTCATTTTGCTTTCCAGCCACGGCAGTTCGTCGGCCAGGAAGTTGTCCAGGTTGCTGTCGGCAGCGCTGCGGTCGGAACGTATAAAGAGGCGCACCACGCGGGCATTGTCCTTGATGCGCTCCGTGCCGTTCATGCCTACGGCCTCGTTGGCCAGCTTCAGTGCGGTGTTGCGGTTGCCGAAGAACCACTGCAACATGGCTTCGGCGCTGCGCCAGAGGGCGGGGTTCTCGGTCTTTCCCTCGCTGACGGCCTGCTGCGCAAGCGCGCACATCTGCATGGCTTCTTCCTTCGAGATGTCGCGAATGAAGAGCTTTCCGCCTTCGCCCAGGTTGTTCTGTGTGTCGTAGGCCTCCTGCGTGTTGTTCACGAAGTCCTGCAGCAGGAAGGGCAGCACGGGCGAGTTGGGGTCGCGCTGATATTCCTGACGGATGGCAGCAGCCGAGCGTCCCTTGTAGTAGCAGGTGTAAAGGCTCTCCTTGTCGTTCTGCTGGGCGAAGATGGCAGCACCTTCGGCCTTGCGTCCTGCTTTGAGCAGGGCACCGGCGTAGATGTTTTGCATCATCTCCTTATAGACCGTCTCAATATATTTGCTGGCTGTCTGCTCCCAGAACTTGATGTTCTCGGTGTGGCGGTTCAGCAGCATGTTACAGCGCATGAACAGCAGACCGTGCTGCGAGCGCAGGCGTGTTCCCAGCTTCGACTGTGCATAGGCCCGCACGGCGGTGAGCGTCTGGTTGCGCTTGGCTACCTCCTCTTTAGTGGGATAGTCCCACGAATACCTGATTTGGTCGCTGCACTTCAGGTATTTCTTTAGCTGCTGCACATAGCTCACCATGAGCTGGTCGCCCTTTTTGCGGGCTACCTCAATAAACTCGTCGGTGTTGTAGCCGTACTGGATGGCTCCGTCGCCATAGGCAATCCAGTTCTTCCGGCTGATTTCGTCGACGCGCTGTTGGAAAGTCGTACTGCCAGTAACGTTGAACAGATAATAGTTGTGTGTGCTCATGCCGGCACACCCGTAGGCCTTGTTCATGCCCATGCCCAGGCAGAGCAGGCTAATGATGATAAAACGCTTCATAGTCTTTAGTGTTATAGCGGTTGATGTTTTCTTCTGACAGGTGGTAAGTGATGATGCGGTGGCGCAGCTCGTCGCGGCGTTGCTCCACAGCCTGCTTCACGCGCAGTATCTCGCTGGCTTCTGCCGTGTGCTCAATGTAGACACCGTGCACCTCGCGCTGCCACAGGAATACGGGGTAGGCAGCACAGAGCGGCAGCTCGTAGCCGTTCAGATGGCGCAGGTAGGGCTGCACGTCGCGCAGGTCGAGAATAGGATTGCGCTCGTCGAAGCGTTGCGGGTCGCCGGTGTTGTAGAGCATCAGCACGCCGTAGTCGGCAGGCGGCGCGGGCATCGACAGCTGGTGCAGGCGTATGGTCGTGGAGAGTTGCATGCCGTGGCGGCGTGCTTCCGCGCGCACTTGCTCCAGGAAGTGGTAGAAGGTTTCGCGGCTGCGGCGTGTGTAGTCGCAGTCTATCTGCAGCTCCTTCACCCCTTTCACGTCGTTGGTCTCGTTCATCTGCACAACGCGGCGCACGAGCCGCACGGCCAGACTGTCGTCGGGCTGGTGCATGCATGCCTCGGTGATGAAGACCGTGGGCACGAAATCGATGCCGTCGGGCACGGCCGAGGTGAACGTGAGCGTGGCGTTGGGGATGGCTCCGTGCTCCTTGTCCAGCACTACGTCGAAGTAGCGGCAGTAGAGTGTGCGTATGTCGTACTGCTTCATGAATGCCTGTTCTGCAGAGTCGAGCACGAAGTCGGTGCGCCAGTAGTAGGCGGCATTCTCGTCTGCAAAGGGCGATGGCTGGTGGCTGGTGCATCCCAGCAACACCAGTACTGTCCACAGGAGTGCTGATTTCCGAATCACTTTCACCTTATTATATTTATAATAGTTCCGGGAGCTGATAAAGCTTCGTGCTGTTGGAGCCTTTGATCAGTATCTCGTAGCCTCGTGGCTGTTGCTGGGCGATGGCGGCTTTCACCTCCTCCACGTCGTTGAACTTGCGGTAGCTGCAGTCGGTGTTGCCGAACTCGCTGCCCACGAGCCACACCTCGTCGATGCCGCACTGGCCGATGAGGTCCACCATTTTCCGGTGCTCCTCTGCCGATGCGTCGCCCAGTTCGCGCATGTCGCCCAGGATGGCCATCTTGCGGGGTGCCTCTATGAGGCGGAAGTTCTGCAGCGCGGCCGTCATGCTCGACGGGTTGGCGTTGTAGGCATCCACGATGAGGCGGTTGTGCTCGGTCACCATGAGCTGCGAGCGGTTGTTCGTTGGCTCATAGTTCTCCAGAGCGTGGCAAATCTTCTTGCGGTCTACTCCGAAGTTGATGCCTACGGCGATGGCCGCCAGCAGGTTGTCAATGTTATAGGCTCCCACGAGGTGGGTCTGCACTTTGTGCCATTTCGTCGAGCGTCCTTCCTCCTCGAGCGTCATGAGCGGTTCGCGCCAGCGGAACTTCAGGAAGGGGTTGCATTCGATGACTTCGCCCGAGATGCAGCTGTACTGCTTGTCGGGGTCGGTAGAGTAGGGCGAGAGCCATATCTCCTCGTCGTCGCCAATCTGGTCAATCAGGTAGTCGTTGTCGGCATTGATGAAGATGAGCGCGTCTTCGCGTGTGCGCAGGAAGTCGTAGAGCTCGCACTTTGTCTTGATGACTCCCTCGAACGAGCCGAAGCCCTGCAGGTGGGCGCGGCCCACGTTGGTAATCAGTCCGCACGTAGGTTCGGCCGTCTCGGCCAGCGTCTTGATGTCGCCCGGATGGCTGGCTCCCATCTCTACGACGGCAATCTCGTGTTCCTTCGTGAGGCGGAACAGCGTCTTCGGCACGCCCACGTCGTTGTTGAAGTTGCCCTCGGTGTAGAGCACGTTGAACTTCTCGCCGAGCACGGCAGCGATGAGTTCCTTGGTGGTGGTCTTGCCGTTGGTGCCCGTGATGCCTATGACGGGAATGCTGAACTGGCGGCGATGCTCGCGAGCCAGGTCCTTGAACGTCTGCAGGCAGTCCTGCACGAAGATATACCGACTGCCGTCGACCACCTGTGGGTTGTCGACGATGGCGTAGGCGCATCCCTTCTCAAGTGCCTGCGCGGCATACTGGTTGCCGTCGAAGGTCTCGCCTTTCAGTGCCAGAAAGATGCTGTTTTTGGGGCAGTTGCGGCTGTCTGTGGTGATGCAGGGATGCTGTTTGTAGATGCTATAGAGCTCTTTAATGTTCATAATAGTTATTGTTTTCTATGTTGCAAAGGTACTTCTTATTTTCCAAACAGCATACAAGAAACAAAAATTTTAGCTTAAATTCTCGGAATTTTAGCTAAAATCCCAGGAATTTAAGCTTAAATTTTTCTCGAACGTCTGACCTTTACAGCTCGAAGCGGTAGCCAACCGTCAGCTGAAGTACGCGGTTCTTGTCGGGAAAGTACTCACCATGCTTGCGCATATAGGTCAGTCCGATGTTGTAGCGCAGGTCCAGTTGCACGGGGCCCATGGCATACGAGGCGCCGATGGGGATGCCCAGCTCCAGCGTCTTGAAGTCGGCATCGCCGCTGCTCGTGCGCTGGGTGATGCCCGTGGGCAGTATTTCGTCGAACGTCGTCTTGTTGTGCACCCGCAGCGCCGGCTGTATGCCCGCCTTCACAGCGAAGCCCGGCATCAGATAGAGGTTCAGCAGGATGGGCACGTTCAGATAGTCCACCTTCGTTTCGTAGTTCTTCCACACGTTTTCCGCGTCGGCCCAGCGGCTGCCCTGCTGCGAGTAGACGAGGCCCGCCGATAGCGACACCTGCCCCTTCCACTGATATTCGGCCTCGACGCCCAGCGCCAGTCCCGTTCTTGTTTCCACCTTCACTTTGCCGTCGTTGCCGCCCGTTCCCGCCATGTAGATTTCGGGGTCGGTCGTTTTGGCCCAGTTCAGTCCCACCTTCGGGATGATTGTCCACCTGCCCACTTCGTTTTGGGCGTACGTCTGCAGGCCGCAGCATGCGGCGACCAGTATCAAGAGTATTCTTTTCATCGTTCTTATGATTGTTTTTTCTAATAGAACGCGCATTTCCGTGAGTTATTGTGTAGTTAGTCTTAACTTCTCTTGAACTTCATGCTGACGACTCCTTGCTACGAGCCATTTGTTTTTGTTCCGTCAAAACGCAACATCGCAATAACTACACATTGCTGCGTTTTGGCCCAAAACGCATTCCAAATTGGCCCAAAACGGATACTATTTTGGCCCAAAACGCGCGGCGTTTTGGGCCAAAATGCAAAAACAACCTATCCGTGTAGTAGTACGTCGATTGTTCTACTTGCGGCGAAGGCTATCTGTTTAGTCTTTTTACGGTGCGCCCATCCTTGAACTTCATGATGACGATTCCTTGCTGTGAGCCATTTGTTCTTGTTCCATCAAGTCGATGATAAGTGGCAGGCGTGTCGTTCTTACCACCCATCAGCGTTTCAATACCCAGTACACTTTCATCGACGTTGATTTTATCATTTTGCACGAAATTCCACTGCTTCTGGGCATTATCACCGATGATGATACCTTTAAGCCCGTCTTTCATGCTGAGCGCAGCGGGATTATCCGTGAGCACAAACTCGCCTTTTGAATTCTGCGTGGCATATTTCTTGGCGCCAATGTTGTATAAGCTATACACGCCGTTCTCGTGAACTATTTGCCAGCTATTGTAAGGTGACGTTTCTTCGACGTCATAATATGAGCTGATGGTTTTCATTTCATCGTTCACTGCATCATAAACAAGATAGCCAAAGCTGTTCACATTCATTAGGGTATATGCTTTTTGGGGTGACAGCTCACGGGCTTCTGTGGCGGTTTCCCGAATATTCATAAAGCGCCACAGGCAGCCTTTATACACCGCATCCATCCACTTTCCTGTAGGAATATAGAGCATGGCATGATTATAGGTCGCAGGAGAAAAAGCGCTGTCGTCGATGTCGGCCATCACATTTCTTACGGATACATTCTGAAGCATGCATCCATTGAAAGCTTCCTTGCCTATACTTGTAATGCTCTCTGGAATCGTGACAGAAACCAAACTGTCGTATGCTGCAAAGGCAGAATCGGCAATTCGTGTGACAGCATATTCGATACCGTCGTTTGATATGGTTGCCGGAATGCTCAAGCACCCTGAACAGGCTTTAATATCATCAAAAACAATTCCAGACACATCGGCTGTTTGGGGCTTTACCCACAGTGTGTATTGAATACCTCCAGACAGTAACTGAATGCTTGTCAATGTGAAAGTACCAGTGATTGAAACGTCATGCTTCGGCATTACTTTCGGAATGTCGCTCCATCCTGAGAAGGTGTAGCCCTCCTTTGTTGGAACTGGTTCTGGTGTAATGTACTCTCCTTCTTCCATCGTGTAGGTCTTGTACAAAACGCCATCGACGTAATATGATAAGACATGCTTGGGAAACTCTATCTTGAGAATCTCTTTGAAAAAATTCCATGGCTCTGCATTCGAGTAGTCGGTGAAAACAGAAGCTGCAACATATAATACAGCATTCTCGATAGTCTTCTTGTCGAACAGGTTGCTGCTACCAGGAACCTTGCGCGAAAAGCATGTTACGGATGAAATCTTTGTACAGGCTCCAAAAGCCCAATCCCCAATATTGCTAACCTGTTCGCCTATTGTCACAGATTCTATATTGCTGCATCCCCAGAAGGCATAGCTCCCGATGGCAGTAACATCCTCGGGGATGACTAAGTCGGTAATTTCTTCGTCATTGATTACCAATTTGTGAGAAAGAGCCAATGGGTTGGCTGTGTTATTCTTGAATTTAATCTTACACCATGAAGAAAGGTCGGGTATTTGCACATCCTGTAATGAATAGCAATTTCCAAAAGCCCCTTGACCTACGTAACTTAGGCTTGGTGGGATTACAACATAGCTCAGCTGGCTGCATCCTGCAAAAGCCCAGTCCTCGATAGTCTCTAACATTTTTGGAAGAACCAGAGAGTCTAGCCTTTGGCAGGCATTAAAGGCAGAATTGCCTATGCTGGTTATTCCGTCGGGCATGACAACACGACTTAGATTCTTACAGCCTGCAAACACATCGGTCTCTAATATTTTGACCTGCTCGGGTATGAAAACAGAGTCTAATAAATGGCACTGGTAAAAGGCGGCTTGTCCGATAGATCGGATGCTTTGGGGCAATGCTATCGACGAAACTCTGTCGCAGCAGAAAAAAGCCCTGTCACCAATTGCCGATACTTGATACTGCACACCTTCATAGGTAATTGTTTCGGGTATAACAATATCGTTAACGTAAGTGTGATTAGAATTACTAACGACAACTGCTTCACCAGTCTTGAGGTTGATGCTATAGCAAATACTGTCTATTTCAACATTGACGGCATGGGCCATTTGAGACAGAAGCATGAAGATTACGAAAAGACAATACTTTTTCATATACCTTTTAATTTATAATAGTAACTGTTCTGGATTTTTATGTTGCAAAGATACATCTTATTTTCCGAACAGCATACATGAAACCGAGAATTTTAGCTATTATTCTTCAGGATGGTAGAAATACGCTCATTTCAGCGGCAGAATGCGCAGGTGCAGGGTGTGCGTCTTGGCTTTGTCGATGGAGTACTTCTTCAGTACGCCAGGGCCACACGAGCTGTTGCCCAGGCCGAGGACGGCGCAGTCGATGTAGAGGTAGGTGGCATCGGTGGCAGGCAGCTCGAAGTCGTGGGCTACGGAGGCCAGCTGACGGGCGCTGTAGGGCAGCACCGAGAACGAGAAGGGCTTCTCTACGGCAGCAATGCGCAGCCCCTTGCCTTTGTTTTTGCCTGTGCGGACGACGACCTCGGTGCAATCCTCATGGTTGCCGTTGTCCTGCGGACGGGGATAGTGGGTGAACATATCGGCAACGGTCGACTGGTATCGCCCTATGGGGCACGCCTCCTTACGGTCGGGATAGTTCTCCCACGGGCCGCGTCCGTACCACTCTACGTGGCTGTATTGCTTCGGCAGCTGCAGCACGATGCCCAGTCGGGGCAGCTCGGGCAACTGGCCCTGGCACTCGAAGGTGAAGGTGTAGTCGGTTCCCTCCTGCCGAGTAGTCATGCGGATGGTGCCTTGTTTCAGACGAAGTTCCTGAATGGAGGAACCGATGCTTGTGGGGCGGATGGTGTCAAGTCCGTGGGTGGTCCAGTCCTTGGCCAGCCAGTTGCCGAAGCTCTTGTCGTTGTCGGTGGGTGCACGGAAGGCAGAGAGGACCGGCGCGAACGCTATTTGCTGCGAGCTGTTCGCAGTGTTGGCGGGCTTAGCTGCCGCCAGCAGGTTGTCGTTGAGGGCGAACTGGAAGGTCACGTCGCGGGCCGTCAGGTTCAGGCGCACGTCTTTCTCCTTATGAGAAGGATAGTCGGAAAGACGCGTTGCGACGGCACTGTCGCCAGGGGCTACGCGCGGCAGCGTGAGCTGTCCCTGCTTGGTGGGCTTGCCGTTCTCCAATACGACATAGCGGCACGGCTCGTTGTCGAGCATCGTGTGGTGGTTGCGGTTGACGACGAAGACCTCGTTGCCGTGCTGTACGAACTGCACGGGCGCGTAGACGTGCTTCACCTCGTGGTATTTGGCCGACACCGAGCGGTCGCTCATCACCACACCGTTCAGGCAGAAAGCCTTCAAGTTGGGCTGGTCGGCGAAGTCGCCGCCATAGAGACTCTTGGCGGTGAGCCCCTGGTCCACCCAGTCCCAGATGAAACCGCCCAGCATTCGCTTGTTGCTATAGATTTCGTCCCAGTACTCTTTGAAGTTGCCGAGGGCGTTGCCCATGCAGTGGGCATACTCGCTGGTGAGCACCGGTCGCTGGTCGCCCTGCCGCTCGGCAATCTCGAGCAGGCGCTCCCAGCGGGCGTTCTCGGCGCGCTCGGCATCGCTTCCCTCTGGGATGCCCGGGTTCAAGTACTCTTGCTTGACGCGTGGATAGAAGCGCGAAATCACGTCGACGCATCGTGGGTCGTTGCCCTGTTCGCCCTGTGCACCCTCGTAATGCACGAAGCGGGTGGGGTCGAACTCATGCAGCCAGCCCGCCATGGCGGCATGGTTGGCGCCATAGCCGCTTTCGTTGCCCAGGCTCCAGAAGATGATGCTGGGATGATTCTTGTCGCGTTCGGCCATCCGCACCACGCGGTCCATGAAGGCATCGTGCCAGTCGGGCGTCGAGGCGAGCGTGCCGCGCAGGCCGTGGGTCTCGCAGTCGGCCTCGTCCATGACGTACATGCCGATGCTGTCGCACAGCTCATACCAGCGGGGCACGTTGGGATAGTGGGAGAGGCGCACGGCATTGATGTTGGCCGCCTTCATCAGCTGCAGGTCGCGCAGCATCAGTTCCTCTGTCATCACGCGGGCTCGCAGCGGGTCGTGCTCATGACGGTTCACGCCCCGCAGGCGTACTGGCTTGCCGTTCACCAGCAGCTGTCCGTCGCTCATTTGCAGATGGCGGAAGCCCACCTTCTGCTCTGTCTGCTCGACCACGCGGCCCAGCGAGTCGCGCAGCTGCAGGCGAAGGTTATAGAGATAGGGGGTCTCGGCCGTCCACTCGCGCACGTTCTCCACCGTCATCTCCATTCTGCCGAACTTCCGGTAGCCGCGCTGCGGAAACCACTCGTTCATGCGGGCGGCCTTATGCTCCAGGTCGAGCACTTCAGCAACGTCGACGCTGTCGCTGCCCATGAGCCGTTGGCCGTCCGTGAGCATGGCCACGAGGCGGTAGCCTTGCCCGTTGGCACCATTGCTGACAGCGAACTGCGGGTTGAGCTGAAGCAGATAGCCCTGAGCGGCAGGCGTGGTGCGCACGGCATAGTCGCGCAGCCTCACGTCGGGAGTCCAGTAGAGTGTCACGTCGCGGTGAATGCCTCCGAAGCGCCAGAAGTCCTGGTCTTCGAGGTAAGAGCCGTCGCTGTACTTATAGACCTCGATGGCTATTTCGTTCTCACCTTGCCTGACGTAGGGGGTTACGTTGAACTCCGAGGGCTCCATCGAACCCTGCGAATAGCCCACGCGCTGGCCGTTGAGCCACACATAGAAGGCCGACATGACGCCCTCGAAGCGAAGGAAGTACTGCCCTTCGAGCGCTGGCAGCACGAACGTGCGCTTGTATTGTCCCGTAGGGTTGCGCTCTACGTAGGTGGTGTACTTCTGTTTCGGCTCCTTCGTCACGTAGGGCGGGTCGATTTTAAACGTATAGCCTGCCGAGGCATAGATGGGAGTGCCGTAGCGATGCTGCTCGTTCTGCTCCCAGTTGGCGGGCACGGGGAAATCATCCCACGACGAGCAGTCGTAGCCGGTGCGCCAGAAGTCCTTCACGCGTTCCTCGGGTGTCTTCGTCCAGCGGAACTTCCATATACCGTTGAGCGACAGCTGTCTGTCGCCCGCTTTTTCGCCGAAGGGCATGAAGTAGGCGCGTGCCGGTTCGCGGTTCACTTGCAGCACGTGGTTGTTTTCCCAGTCGTGCTGTCTCTGTTGGCTGTAGGCTCCCAGCGCCAGGCATAGCGTCAGGCCCGTCAGAAAGGTTCTATTCATTGCTTATTGTATTTCTACGTTCTGCAGCTCCAGGTCTTTGCCCTCTACGCTGAGCCGGTAGGTGCCCGCATTGATTTGGGTGCCGGTGGTGGTGGAGAGCATCTTGAACTTATTGGGGGTCGGCGGGAAGGTGATGTGGCGGTCAATGAGCACGGCTTTCTTCGAGTCGACGAGCGTCAGGCGGGCCTTGATGGGCTGGCCTGTCACGTTCTTGTAGCGGAAGCGGAGGGCATACTCCTGACCGAGTCCGGGCTTGATGACGAACGTCGAGCCGTCGGCCTCTGGCTGATAGACCGTTGCGGGGCGCGCCTCGGTGTTCTGGGGCAGCAGCTCCTTCGGCAGCGTGGCAATGGTGTCGGTGTCGAGTGAGCGCCAGTGGGCCTTCTGAGACGGGCTGATGCGGATGGGGGCAACGCGGCTGTCGCGCGTTCCGACGGCGATGGCGCAGAGCACAGCCTGTCCGGCCTTCACCTCGGGGAAGGAGATGTGCAGCTTGCCGTTGCGTGCCTTCGCCTGCACTACGCGCTTCAATGCTCCGCAATAGCCGGCCTCGGCCCAGGGGTCAAGGTCGTCGACGACGCGCAAATCGTTGATGGCCACGTCGAAGATGCGCAAGCCTTCGTAGTCGCCGCCCACGCGCTGCGTCTTGCCGTGCCAGGGCTCCATGAAGTAAAGCTCCACGCGGTAGTCGCCGTCAGGCACGGCAATGTCGTACCACAGGCGGTGGCGCCCGAAGCGGAAGTACTGGAACAGGGTGGGGTCGGCTGTGCCGTGGATGGGCTCGGTGAGGTGTCGCTGCGAAGCCTGATAGGCCGGAAGGCCGAAGTCTTGCGCCCACGAGTGGCTCAGCAGCGAGTCGTCGGCCTGCCACAGCTGTCCGTAGCTGTCGGTGTAGCTGTCGCCTCCGCAGTTGATGCGGGCCACATAGCGATAGCCCTCGGCGCCCTTGATGAGGTCGCGGTTGCGGTCGGCAGCCGTCTGTGCGAGCGGTTCGCCCTCGTCGCGTCCGTAGCGCTGCTGGTACATATAGTAGGCTTGCGTGGGTTCTTCCCAGATGGTGGTGAGCCCCTTGTAGTTGATGGGGCCTATCTTGTCGATGCGTCGCAGGGCGCCGTCGGGCTGCACGCGTCCTGGGTTCTCATGGCTGACGAAGAGCCATTGGAAGTGTCCGCAGACGCTGTCCTTGGCGCTCTCGGCAAGGCGGGCTTTCTTCTCCAGGAGGGCGGTGAAGCTCTCCTCGCTGTATTTGGCTTTGCCGTGCAGGTCGAGCGTGCGCCATGCACCATATTCGCCATTCAGCAGCTGGTCGGTCTGCTTCAGCTCGCGGTCGTAGTTGTCGGGCGAGCCTCCATAGGTGCCGCTCCAGTTCTGGATGACGTTCCAGTCGGTTCCCTCGCCACCGTTGCAGGTAGTGATGAGGCGCATGGACGAAGCGGTGGGGTCGAGGCTGCGAATGATGTCGGAACACTCCTCGGCAAAGTCCTTGGGCAGCACGCTCTCGTTCTGCAATCCCCAGAGCACCACCGACGGCGAGTTGCGGCGTTCCTTGATCCAGCGCACCAGCAGGCGCTTGAAGTTGGAGCGGAACTCAGGGGTGTCGTACCAGATGTGTGCCGAGAACTGGCTCCAGAAGAGCAGTCCCTGCTCGTCGAGCAGCTGCTGATAGAGCAGGTTGTGGGGCTGGTGGGCCTCGCGGAAGGCGTTGAAGCCGGCATTGCTGATTTGCTTGATGCGCGAGCGTATCTGCTCGGGCGTGAACGAGTGGCTGCCACCCAGGAGGTGTTCATACTCGCAGGTGCCGTTGATGAACACGGGCTTGCCGTTGAGCACGAACTGGCGACCCCACTTGACGTTGCGAATGCCGAAGGGCGTGCGCAGCTCGTCGGTGGTCTTGCCTGCACGCTTGAGCATCGTCGAGAGATTATAGAGGTAGGGGTCGTCCAGGTTCCACCGGTGGGCATCGGCGACTGCCGCCGACTGGCGGACGGTCTTCGTCTCGCCTGGCTGCAGCGTCAGCGGCAGAGCTAAGCGGAACACCTGCTTGCCGGAAGCAAGGGTGAACTTATTGACCAGCTCTACTTCGACCTGCCTTGAGGAGTAGTTCTTCAGTTCGGTGTCGATAAACACCGTGTCGCAGGCAGCGTTGTTCCATACGTGAACGCCGAAAGGCTCTATGCGCACTTCGTCGGTCTCTTCGAGCGTGACGGGGCGGAAAATGCCTAAGGGCTGGCTGCCCTCGCTGAAGCCCCACTCCGACGAGCATCCGCCGCACACCCAGGGCGACGCCGTCAGCATGGCGGGATGGTCGACGAGCACCTGCAGTCGGTTCTCGCCGCTGCGCAGCGCATCGGTAATGTCGAGCGTCCACACCGTGCGGCCCACCAGTTCACGCGGATACTGCTTGCCGTTGAGCGTAACGGTGGCGTAGGTGCCGACGCCCTCGAACTGCAGGAAGTAGCGCTTGCCGTCGTGCTTTTCGGCCGTGAACACCTTATTATATATAGCAGAGCCGTGCAGGTTGCCGTGGCGCAGCTGGCGGTAGCCGTAGTAGTCGTCGAAGTTATGCGGGAGGCTGACGTTCTCCTGGCGCTGCACTCCCGGCTCTGAGCGCTGAACGATCTGCGCCTTCCAGCCGTCGTTGAGGGAGGTGAGCGTGCGGCGTCCCGAGGGCTCGGGGGCGGGGAACGACACGCTGCTGCGCCCCATGGGGGTGCTCGTGGCAAGCGCAATGCCGCGCTGGCCTGCCTGATTGACGGCACAGTAGAAGTGATAGACCACTCCGTCGTGCTTCAGCACGTAGCTCTTATGGGCAAACATGTCGTCGTAGGGCTTCGTGGGGAAGATGAGGTCGGGACCCTCCCAGTCGTGCCAGTGCAGCAGGTCGCGGCTCACGGCAAAGGTGTTGTAGGCATTATAGCGGCGGGCGGGATTATAGGCCGAGAAGTAGAACATGACGTAGAGGCTGTCCATCCTTACGATCTGTGCGTCGCCCGTGATGATGCCCGGGGCCTCGTGGAAGTAGACGGGGTTCTGCCCGTAGCGCTTCCACTTCTTGAGGTTGTTGCTGAGGGCGATGCCTATGCGCTCGGCCTTCAGGTCGTTGGCGGGGTTGACGCCGCCGGCATTGTAGAACATGACGAAGCGCTTGCCGAGCTTCTTCTGCGGGTCTTCGTAGATGGTGCTCTTGTATTGCACCAGCTTCTCCCACCACTGCACGTCCTTGTCGTCGATGCTGAGCAGCGGCTGCTCAGCGCTCTGCCATTCATGGGCCTTGCTGATGTCGCCGTCGGTCCACGCCATGCCGATGTTGAGCGGTTCGCGCACGGCCTCGTAGCCTGTGCCGTGGCCGCCGATGTAGGTCATCCAGTGGCGCCCTTTATACTTGTTCATGGCGTAGGAGCCGCCCCACGTCCAGTCGATGAGGGCCGGAAAGCCGCCGCGCTGGTTCATGTCCCAGCCCTCTTCCTTATACGACAGGATGCGCCCCAGCGTGGTCCAGTGCAGCAGGTCGTCGCTCTGGGCGAGCCACGTCTCGTAGCCGCGCCCGTCGGTGCCGTCCTTTCCGTTGTAGACGACGTAGGTCATCATCCACTTGTTGCCCTCGCGGAACACGGTGGGGCAGTCTATCTTGTGGTGGTTGTCGGCAGGTGCAACGACCATGCCATACTTGAAGGGCGTCTTCACTTCGTCGTAGACGGCCTGCAGCACGCTCTTCTCGATGCCCCATGCAGCGTGCATGAGGCATAGCAGAAGAGCGGTAAGGGTTGTTCTTTTCGTCATGGGCAATGCTGATGAGTGGTGCGTGTGGTTTTAGTTAAACAGCCAGTCGACCTCGCTCGAGGGGCCACTCAGGCCGCAGTCGCGTGGCTGGATGACGCTCTGGGTGAAGCCCGCCACCATGATGATGCCCTTGGGCAGCCGCAGCTCGTGGCGGCCGGCGGGCAGCGAATACTGGTGAATGTTCACCTTCGGCATCTGCACGATGCTGATGGCGTTGGTGAGCAGCGGCTCTGCCTGGCCGTATTCGTTGCCGGTAGCATCGGTCTCGAGCTTCGGCGGCTTGGCCCACTTGGGGTCGTCGTCCTGGAAGAAGCCTACGAGCAGGCGCACGGGCTTGGCCGTCTCGAAGCGGAGCGTGGTGCCCGTGATGCGCGTGGTGTCGCGGTTGAGCACCAGCGCCTGCAGGCCCACCAGCTCGGGAGCCAGCGAGTCGACCGACGTGTCGGGGCGCTTCTCGAAGACCACCGCACCCTTCTCGAGGGTGACCAACGGCTGCTGTGAAGCGAACAGCACGGCTGCAGGCTTGGCAGGCACTATCAGCAGGTCGGTCTGTGCGGCCGGGTGCTTCAGCTTTTCGATGTTCTTCTGCAGGGCTGCCAGTTCGGCCTCGTAGCGGGGAAGCAGCTCCTGCCAGGTCTTCATCTTGCCGCCGTCGCCGCCGAAGGGGATACGGCGCTGCGCGGTCTGCATGGAGTTGGCATAGAGATAGGTGTCCTTGGTGAGGTCTGTGAGCCGGCGGTAATGGTCTATCGACCTCTGCAGCAGGGGCACGGCAGCCTCCAGCTGGGCCAGGTCTTTCGTCCATCGGTAGTTCAGCACCTTCTCGGCGGCGCGCACCTTGAAGGCGAAGAAGTTGGCAAAGGCCTGGTAGCAGCGCATGTCGTTGAGCAGACGCTCGAACTCGTCGCGGTTTTCCGTGACCCAGCGCGCAGCACTCTCCATGTTGCGCACGGCTGCGTCGCCATGCCGTTGGCATTGTCTCACGATGTCGAGCGGCAGCTCGCCCACGTGGGGCTGATGCTTGTGCTCGCGCTCTACGTACTCGATGAGCTTTTCGCCCTCGGGCCCGCAGCTCTCGTAGAAGCCCGGGTAGATAGTGAACTTATAGGGATTGACGAGCTGGGCCATGGTCATGCCGAGCAGCAGCGTCTGCCTGTTGCCCTCGGTGATGCCGAAGCGCCGCAGCAGCTTGGGGGCTATCTCGCCTGCCTCGTCGAGCGCTCGGCGAATGTCGGAGGCGGCGGTGCCGTGCATGCCGTAGAAGCTGCTGAGCCAGTAGTCCCAGTAGCTGCCCTCCTCGGTGAAGTCGCGCCGGCTGTTCCAGGCGTAGCGTCCCCAGGTCTTGTACCACAGCCAGTCGCGGTAGAGCTGGCGTTCGCGCTCGCCGTTGGGCAGCTTGTCGGCGGTGTAGGGCCAGTCCCAGTAGCTGGCTTGGGGATAGAGGTGCAGGGCGTTGGCGTGATGGGTGTCGTGCATGGCCAGCACGGTGCGGCGCACGAACTCGGGCGACGCCCAGCGGAAGGGCTCCAGGTTGGCCAGGATGTGTACGTTCTCAATGTGGGTAGAGCCCAGCGCGGCCAGCTCCTGGTGTATCTTGGTCCAGGGTCCGCGCGGCTCGTAGGTGGTCAGGCTCTCGCCGTTGTACTTGTGCATGGTGTACAGGTTCTGGTAGAGCGGCAGGGCTGCCTCCATGACCCGCTTGCAGTCGGTGTCGTGGGCCCGCAGCAGCAGGGGCGGTTCGTCGCTGCGCCCGAGTGCCTGCAGACCGTCTTTCACGCCGGGGATGACGGTCTTGGTGAACCACTCCACGTCGTCGTCGACCGTGGCCATGGCCTCGCCCAGGCAGCAGAGCAGTCCCACGTTGGGATACTTCTCGATGAAGGCGGCAATCGACTTGCGGGTGTAGTCGCTGATGAGGGGCGTGATGGGGCGATGGCGGTCTTGCGTCTTCAGTCCGTAGTGGTCGGCGAAGGGCTTGGAGAGGATGATGTTGTAGAACATCTGGATGACGAAGATGCCTCGGCGGTTGGCCTCCTCGGTGAGGAAGGAGAACACCTCCTCGTTCTTGCGGAACGTCTCGTCGTCGACCTCCAGGGCGAAGGGATAGTCCTTCAGCTTCACGAGCGAGGCAAAGGGGTGGCCGTTCCAGAGGTAGAGCGAGTTCATCTTATTCTCTACCAGCATGTCGAGATACTCCACCCATTGCTGCTTGTCGTAGAACCATGGGAAGTTTTCGGGCGTGTAGGGATACTCATAGACGCCGTGGCCGGGCAGGTAGGTGGTCTTCTGCAAGCCGATGCAGGCGCCGCGCAGCACCATCTCCGGCCGCTCTTCGACCACGGAGTCGAGCACCAGCGAGCCTGTGTGGGCCACGCGGTCGACATACTCCACGCAACCGTAGATGAGCCCTGAGCCGTCGTTGCCGGCAATGGTGGTCTGCCGCTTGGCGGGCGTCAGGGTGTAGCCCTCCTTCCGGGTGCGGGCGGTGTCGCTGCCCTCAGCGAGCACGATGCGGTGCTGGCCCTTCCGGCCCAGCTGTGCGTCGTAGCCCAGGGCCGCGAGCTTCTTCTGTAAATATTCGGCTGCATATTGTTCGCGCACCGACGGCTGCCGGCTCGTCACGATGCCTACGCGCTGCGCCAGCAACGCATGGCCCCCGACGAAGCCTGCCAATAGTAACGTCATGACTGTTCTTTCGAGTTTCATGGGGCGTACGTTTGTTACTTTATCTTCTTCAAGTCAATCTCTTTGTAGGCCACGCGTTGCCTCCGCCAGGTGTAGACGCAATGCAGTTTGCCGTCCTTGCCCTGGATGATGGCGGGATAGGAGTACTGGTCGATGGGCGAGTCTTCGAGCGTCAGCACGTGCTGCCAATGCTCGCCGTCGTTGCTCAGGGCTATCGAGACGGGCGTGCGTGGGCCTTTCTTGGTCATGGGCAGCGTCTCGAAGTTGTTGTAGATGAGCACGTGGCGGCCGTCCTTCAGCGTCAGGGCATCGGTGCCGCTCTGGTTGTTCTCCACCTCCGAGAGCGTGACGGGCGTCCACGTGTCGCCGCCGTCGCTGCTGAACGAGGTGGCCAGGCGGGCGTTGTGGGTGCGCATGAGCACCTGCAGGCGTCCGTCCTTCAGCTTCAGGATGGAGGGCTGAATGCAGTCGATGGGGTGCTGCTGGTTGTCGTCGGTCTTCGTGGCCACGGTCGACTCGACGGGGCCTACGTATTTCCAGTCGTTGGTCTTCAGGTCGAGTATCTCCATGTGGAAGCGCCAGCCGTTGCCTTCGGTCGACGAGCCGCAGAGCAGGCGGTCGTTCACGATGACGGGCTTGTTCTTGATGGGGCCGAGGAAGCCCTTGGGCAGCGGCTCCTTGTCGCTCCAGGTGCGTCCGCCGTCGGTCGACTTGCAGAGCCATCCCGTCCAGTCGCCCACGCTGGAGCCTATCTTGAAGAACAGCCAGAGCTCGCCGTTGGGCATATCCATGAGCACGGGGTTCCAGCAGGACTTGCGCTTCAGCGTGGCGGGCACGCCGGCGAGGCGGGTCTGCTTGCGCAGGTAGTCGTAGTTCAGTTCGTCGGCCATGCCGGCGTTGGCCGTCTGCGGCCAGCTTGTAGCGCGTATGGGGCCTTTGGCGGCGGGGGTGGTCTCGGCGTTCATGCCCGAGAGGCCGGCCTCAGCGGCACGCGGGTCGTCGAGCGAGAGCACGCCGTCGGCCGCCAGGATGGGAGCGCTCCAGGCCTGCTGTCCCTTCTTCTTGATGTTCACCCAGATGCACACGTCAGGGTCGCGCTCGTGCGTTCCGCCGAAGTAGGCAGCCACGAGGTCGCCGTTCTTCAGCTCGGCAATGGTCGAGGCGTGAGCCTCAGGGAAGTAGGTGCGGTCGTAGAGGAACTCGTCCTTGACGATGGCGGGCGAGGCGGTGGGCTGCCCGACGCTGAAGTCGTAGCTGCCCGAGCCGACGGTCTTCGTCGTTCCGTCGGGCAGGCACACGTCGGCGGTCGTGTTGCAGGGCACCTCGATGTGCCAGTTGACGTGCTGCAACGTCTTCTTCCACCGGCTTACCACCTTGCCGTAGGGCGTGTCGTAGCTCACGTTTGCCCACTCGCAGTTCTGTATGTCGAAGGCGGGCTTCAGCAGCAGGTGGCCGTAGGCCTGGCCGTCGGTCTGGCGCAGACCGCCCAGGTACTGGTAGCACCAGGTGAGCAGGTCGCCCAGCAGCATGACGTGGTTGCCGCTGTTCATCTTCGGGTTAGCCTTGTCGCCGTTCCAGAGTTCCCAGATGGTGGTGGCTCCGTTCAGGGCCATGTATCCCCAGGAGGGGTAGCTCTTCTGCGTGGCCAGCAGGTAGGCCACGTCGCTGAAGCCGTTGTCGCTGAGCGTGCGGAGCAGCCACGAGATGCCAATCACGCCGCAGGTGACGTGGCCGCCGCCGGTAGTGATGATGTTGGTGACGAGGTTCTTCACCACCTCCTGCCTGCAGTCGTCGGGCACGAGGCCGAAGGCCAGCGGCAGCAGGTTGGCCGTGGCCGTGTTGTTGCCGTAGAACACGGAGTCGGGGTAGAGCACGTGGCCGGGCCGTGGCGAGGTGCCGCGCCGCACGTTGAGGAACTTGCGGTTGAAGGCTTCGGTCATCTGCTGGCGTAGCGGGCGCCACAGCTCGGGCTCGCATCCCCAGGCTTCCAGGAGCTGCAGGGTGCGGATGATGTAGGCGGTAGAGATGAGCGCCACGTCGGTCTGGCGGGCGGGGTCTTGCGAATGGATGAGCTCGAGCTTCTCGGGCGGCACGCACCAGTCGGCATACTTGCCGCAGTAGATGATGCCGTCGCGGCCGTACTCGTCGACGATGTGCTGCACCCAGCGCTTGATGTAGGGATACGACTGGTCGATGGCCTGACGGTTGCCGTACTGCCTCCACAGCATGTCGCACGTGAAGGGCAGGGCCGATGCCCACGCCACGTCGTCGCTATAGTAGTTCCAGAAGGCGGGGGCCACGTCGGGTATGCAGCCGTCGGTGCGCTGTGCCTCGCAGATGTCGCGCATCCACTTGGTGTAGAGGCGCTCGTTCTGGAAGAGGAACGACTCGCCCAGGCTTCCCACCGTGCGGTCGCCCAGCCAGGGCTGGCGCTCGTCGCGCTGCGGACAGTCGACGGGCATGCCCTTGTAGTTGTCGAGAATGCCCCACCAGGCGTTGCGCATCACCTTGTTGAGCGTGGTGTCGGCGCACTCGAAGGTGCCGATGGTGGTCATCGCGTCGGCCACCACCTCGGCCTCGAAGTCGCTGGCGGTGGCGTTCTTCAGCCCCTGCACCTCGGCGTAGCGGAAGCCGTGGTAGACGAAGGTGGGATGCCACCAGCGTCCTTCGCCCTCGTTGCCGCTGCACACGTAGACGTCGGTAGAGCGGGCGTTGCGGAAGTTGTCGCGATAGAGGGTGCCGTCGGCGTTGAGCTTCTCGGCGTAGACGATGCGTATGGTGTCGCCCTTCTGCCCGCGCACCTTCACGTTGAGCCAGCCGGCGATGTTCTGGCCTGCGTCTACGATACCGTTGCGATGCTCCACCTTGAGGCGGCTGAGCACCTTCATGCCCTCGGTCATCTGCGCCCGCAGGTAGGCCTGGGGAATGTCTGTGCGCTCGGCCTGGAGCCAGTCGGCATCGTCGAAGCCCACGCAGCTCCAGCCGTGCAGCTCCTGGCGGGCGTCGTACTCCTCGCCGTCGTACTCGTTGTTGGCGCGGATGGGTCCGTTGGCGGTCACCTTCCAGCCCTTGTCGTCGGTCTGCAGGCGCTGCCTGGTGCCGTCGGCATACTCCACGTCGATGTTGATGCGGCACTTGGGAAAGCCGAATGTGTGAATCTTGTAGGGCTTATGCTGCTGCATGGGGAAGAGGCGGCCGTTGCCCAGCACGATGCCGAGGCAAGTGTTGGGCTTCAGCAGCGAGGTGACGTCGTAGGTGTTATAGTAGATGGTCTTGCGGTAGTCGGAGGGTACGGGCTGCAGCACGCCGTCGCCCACGCGCTGTCCGTTGACGTAGAACTCGTGCAGGCCCAGTCCGGCCACGTAGGCCGTTGCCCGTCTGACGGCTTTGTCCTTCAGCTGGAACTCCTTGCGCAGGTAGCGGGCGGCCATGCGGGTGTGGAAGCCTCGCTCCTCGCCGGGCAGCAGCTGCTCCAGTCCTATCCAGTAGCCGCTCCACTTGGCTTCGCTAAGCAGGCCGATGCCGAAGTGGTGGGGTTCGCTCCAGGGGGTCTCGCCCTTGTTGGTGAACACCTTGACGCGCCACGTGAACTGCTGTCCGCCGGTCAGCTGCTTGCCCGTGTAGGGCACCCACAGCTGCTGGCTGCTGCTCACCTTGCCAGAGTTCCACACCTCGCTGCCCTGCTCGTTGCTCACGGCAAGCTGGTAGGCGGTCTGTCGCACGTCGTTTTTGTCGCTGGTGATTTGCCACGAGAAGCGTGGCTTGTCGGTATCGATGCTCAGGGGGCTGCGCAGTCCCTCGACGGCCAGGTTGGTCACTCCGACCTTGGCCATCACCCAGGTGGGCAGCAGTAGCATCAGTAGTGTAGTCTTCCTCATCGTCTTATTCTTGTGTTATGGGTTGCTTGGGCGGCTATTCGTTCAGGTCGCGGGCCTTGCCGGAGAGGGTGCGGTCGGCGATTTGGAGCTGGTCGGGCTGCAGGTAGTTCTTGGTGGCGTCGACGGCAATGAGCACGCCGTCCTCTATGCCGAAGCCCTGCTTGTGCATGCGGAAGGTGAGCACCTTGCTGTCGTACTCGCCCAGATAGCGCAGGGCACCCGTGCCGGCGTTGAACCACCAGACGCGCTTCTTCTGGCCCGAAATCTTCGTCAGGTCGAGCTTCATGGGGCGCGAGGTGTAGTTGTAGACCAGCAGATAGTCGGCGCCGCGCGTGGCGATGAGGCGCTCATACTGCTTGCCGTTGTCCTGGATGATGCTCTGGTCGGGCACGCGCTCGAAGTAGGGGAACGTGAGGATGAGCTGGCTGAGGTACTGCATCTGGTTGAAGCCGGGGTCGTTGAGCGCCTGATACCACGTCTTCACGTCGCCGGCGTCGCCGTAGCTGGTGGGGTAGCCGGGCTTCAGCATCTGCATGATGGCGTTGTGGCCGTAGGTGTGGCCGCAGCTGCCGGCGAACACGCTCCAGTAGGCATAGCGGCGCACGTCGCAGGCCTGCCAGTGGGGCTCCTTCTTGTCGTGCAGGCCCATGGGAATGTCTTCGTACGAGGGCTCGGCGTCGAGCACGGGCTTCAGGGGCTTGTAGGCCCAGGTCGAGTCGACGTACATCCAGTTGTCCTCCTCAGTATTGTCGGGAATGGGGTAGTCGGCGTTGCCCATGCGCTGTCCGTACTTGCGGTGTCCGCTCTGGAAGGTGTGGAAGTCGAGCCACGCGGCCTTGCTCCACCAGCGAGCCGAGGTGTAGCGTCCGCGTGGGTGATAGGTCATGAGGTGGTTCTTGTCGATGGCCTTGATGCTGGTGGCGAGGGCGTTCCACACCTCGGGCTTCACGTCGCCCTGAATGTCGCCGCCCATGAACCAGATGATGTTGGGGCGGTCCTTATAGCGGTTGGCGAGGAACGTGCCGTACTTCTTCGCCTCGTCGACGCTCAGCAGTCCGGCCTTCACCAGCCCGCCCCAGATGCACACCATGCCGATGTAGATGCCGTTCTGCTCGGCCTGGCGGACGATGTAGTCCAGGTGGTCCCAGTAGCCGTAGCCCTGGGCCTTGGCGGTGGGCAGCGGGTGCGAGGGCTGTCCGTAGATGTTGTAGGCGGGCACGCCGTCGATGACCTGCACCTGCACCACGTTGTAGCCGGCCTCGCGGCAGCGCTGCAGGTAGTAGTCGGCCTCGGCGCGGTCGAGCCTTTCGGGCAGCAGCCACCCCGTCTCGCCCTGCCAGAAGAAGGGCTGTCCGTTCTCATGCATTAAAAACCGCTGATTGTCTGATACCTTCAGCTTGCCGTTCTCCCACGGCTTCCCTGCCTGCACCGACGCTGTGGCTGCCAGGCAGAGCAACAAAAACAATAGTTTCTTCATTGCTTATATATACCTTATTAATTATTTATAAGACTGATGGCCACGCGTTTTGTCGTCAGTTCTGAGGGCCTGTGGGCCGCTTTGACGGGCCTTTTGTGCCGTGCGGGCGTTCTTGAGGTGCCGCTTCTCGCTCCTGTTGGTGCCGCTTCTGCGTCTTAAAGGTGCCTCGTCGGCCTACAAGAGGTGCCGTTTCTCCGTTGTTGAAGTGCCGCCTATGCACCCTTCATGCGGCACCTATGCTATGGTTGACTGCAGTCGGCGATATGGTTGACTGGAGTCAGCGATATGGTTGACAGCAGTCGGCAATATGGTTGACGGCCGTCAACGATAAGTTTTCCAGCGTCGGCAACTCCTTTTCGGCCACCCTCCTGCATGCAGCTTCGGCAGGAATGACGACATTTCGCGGCTTCAGCAGTCCTAATATAAATAAGGTATCAGAACAATGAAGAAAGGTTATTTGTTGGGGCTCGCCATTGGATTGCTGGCCTCGGTGGGCGCTCAGGCACAGACATACGCCACGAAGTACAGTCGGCCCGTGAGCGAAGTGATGAAGGATGTGGCCCAGCGCTTCGGCGTCAGGTTCAAGTTCGACGCCAACGTCGACACGGCGGGCGTGCAGCTGACCTATGCCGACTTCCGCATCAGGCCCTACTCGCTCGAGCAGACACTCGACAACATCTGCAAGCACTTCGACTGGAACTGGTGGAAGCAGACGGGCAACCTCTATAAGATTAAGCTCTACGAATATCCGCGCCGCCACGAGGACGAGGGTCGCCAGATGCTCGACTGGCTCGCGAAGAAGTACTCGGACAAGGCCGAGTGGGAGCAGCGCCGCGAGGTGCTGCGCAGGGAAGTGCGCCAGCGGCTGGAGATCGACTCGTTTCTCGACTCGTGCGTCAAGGGCGGGAAGCCCATCCTCTCGAAGGTTCGCAAGCACGACGGCTACACCACGCAGAACATCTGCCTGGAGCTTACGCCCGGCCAGCACGTCTTCGGCACCATCTACACGTCGCTGAAGAAGGGGCACAAGCCGCTCATCGTATGCCCCGACGGCCACTGGCCCTCGCGCTATCGCGACGACGAGCAGCAGCGTCTGGCCACGCTGGCCCGCATGGGAGCCATCTGCGTAGACTTCGACCTCTACGGCTACTCGCAGTCGAAGGAGGAAGTGGGCGACCATCACTCGGCCCGTGCCCACATCTATCAGGCCGCCTGCGGACTGAAGCTGCTCGACTGGATGCTGACCAACCGCGCCAAGGAGATTGACACCACCCGCGTGGCCGCCAACGGCGGCAGCGGCGGAGGAACCCACACCGTGCTGCTGGCCCTGCTCGACCGCCGCATCACCTGCTCGGCTCCCGTCGTTCACGTGGCTTCCCACTTCGACGGCGGCTGCCCCTGCGAGAGCGGAATGCCCGTACAGCTGGCTGGCGGCGGCACCTGCGAGGCCGAGCTGGCAGCGCTCATAGCCCCGCAGCCCCTGCTCCTGGTGAGCGACGGAGGCGACTGGACGTCGACCACGCCCGAGCTGGAATTCCCCTTCATCAAGCGCATCTTCTCGTTCTACGGCGCCGCCGACAAGGTGCGTAACGTGCATCTGCCCGCCGAGCGCCACGACTTCGGCCCCTCGAAGCGACAGGCCGTCTACGATTTCTTTGCCGACGTGTTCGGCCTCGACCGCTCGATGATCGACGAAAGCAAGGTGACGCTCGAGACCGAGGACCAGCTGCGAACGAAACTATAGCCCCCATCCACACACCCCCAATACAGAAGCTATGAAGAAAGCAACCCTCATCACGGCGCTCCTCGCCTTGACCCTGCTACCCGCCAGGGCGCAGGACTATCGTCTGCACTACACCCGTCCCGCCCAGACGTGGACCCAGGCGCTGCCCGTGGGCAACGGCACCATGGGCGCAATGGTCTTCGGCACACCGGCCGTAGAGCATCTGCAGGTGAACGAGGAGACGATATGGGCCGGACAGCCCAACCAGGTCGTCAACCCTGAAGCCAAGGAATACCTGCCCAAGGTGCGCCAGCTCATCTTCGAAGGACGCTACAAGGAGGCGCAGGACCTGGCCACCGAGAAGCTGATGCCCGTGGGCGCCGGCAAGAACTGCGGCATGCCCTACCAGCCCTTCGGCGACGTCTACGTGGCCATGCCCGGCCACGCCCGCTACAGTCGCTACGAGCGCGAGCTGCTGCTGGGCGAGGCGCTGGCCGTGACGCGCTACGAGGTCGACGGCGTGGAGTATCGGCGCGAGGTCTTCGCCCCGCTCGACGGCAACAAGGTGGTGGTGCTCCATCTCTCGGCCTCGCGTCCAGGCATGCTCTCGTTCACGGCCTCGATGACGTCGCCCCACGAGAACGTGCTGACGGGAACCGAAGCCCCAGCTACCGCCTACCTGACCGGCGTCAGCTCGAAGCACGAGAACCTGAAGGGCAAGGTGCGCTTCATGGGACGAATGGCGGTCGACGCCAAAGGCGGACAGGTGGACGGAGCCGACGGACAAGTATCGGTCAAGGGAGCCGACGAGGCTACGCTCTATCTGGCAGTAGGCACCAACGTCGTCAGCTACAACGACATCACGGGCGACGAAGTCAGCCAGTCGTCACAACGCCTGCAGCGAGCCATGCAGAAGGGCTACGCCCAGCTGCGGGCCGACCACATCGCTGCCTACAGGAAGTATTACGACCGCGTGAGCCTGCAACTGGGTGGCGACCGCTATCCGCAGCTGCCCACCAGCAAACGCGTGGAGCAGTTTGCCTCGGCCGCCGACAACTATCTCGTGGCCACCTACTTCCAGTTCGGACGCTACCTGCTCATCAGCTCGTCGCAGCCCGACAACATGAACCCTGCCAACCTGCAGGGCATCTGGAACGAGAAGCTCTTCCCCTCGTGGGACTCGAAGTACACCACCAACATCAACCTCGAGATGAACTACTGGCCCTCGGAGGCGACGAACCTCACAGAGCTGAACGGCCCCCTGTTCCGACTCATCGGCGAGGTGAGCCAGACGGGACGCCAGACCGCACGCGACATGTATGGCGCCGACGGCTGGGTGCTGCACCATAACACCGACCAGTGGCGCATCACGGGGCCCGTCGACCGTGCCTCGAGCGGCATGTGGCAGACGGGAGCCGCCTGGCTCTGCCGCCACCTGTGGGAGCACTACCTCTATACGGGCGACAAGGACTTCCTGCGCCAGGTGTTCCCCACCATGCGCGAGGCCGCCCGCTTCTTCGAGCAGACGCTGGTGAAGCATCCCAAGTATGGCTATAGCGTGGTGTGCCCAGGCGTGTCGCCCGAGAATGCGGCGCAGGGCCGCGGCGCCTGCATCGATGCCGGCGTGACGATGGACAACCAGATACTCTTCGAACTCTTCAACGAGGTGCAGATGGCAGCAAAGACCCTCGGCCAGCCTGTCGACGCCGGCACTCAGCCCGCCGCTTCCTTCGCGTCGCTCATAGCCTCGCTCCCCCCGATGCAGATAGGCCGCTGGGGACAGCTGCAGGAGTGGCTCGAGGATGTCGACAACCCCAAAGACAACCATCGCCACTTCTCCCATCTCTACGGGCTCTACCCCTCGAACCAGATATCGCCCTACCGCACGCCGGAGCTGTGGCAGGCCGCACGCACGTCGCTCACGGCTCGTGGCGATGTGTCGACAGGATGGAGCATGGGGTGGAAAGTGTGTTCATGGGCTCGCTTCCTCGACGGCGAGCACGCCTTGAAGCTCATCAAGGACCAACTGACCTTGACGGCCGACACGTTCCTCATCTTTGGAACGGTGAAGCAGCGGGGCGGCACCTATCCTAACCTGTTCGACGCTCATCCGCCTTTCCAGATCGACGGCAACTTCGGCTGCACGGCAGGCATTGCCGAGATGCTCCTGCAGAGCCACGACGGCTTCGTATTCCTGCTGCCCGCCCTGCCCGCTGCGTGGAGCGAGGGTAGCGTCAAGGGTCTGGTGGCCCGCGGAGGCTTCGAGGTAGACATGGAGTGGAAGGGTGGTCAGCCCACGAAGACCGTCGTCCGCTCGAAGCTGGGCGGCAACCTGCGCCTGCGTTCCTACAAGCCGCTCAAGGCCAAAGGGCTCAAGGCTGCCAAGGGCGTGAACCCGAACCCCCTCTTCCAGCTGGCCCAGACGCCGCGGCCCGTCATCAGCAGCGAGGCCCAAATGGGCCAGCCCGCGCTGAGGAAGACCTACCTCTACGACCTGAAGACCGAGGCAGGGAAGACCTACGTGATACAATAAGAAGCGCGAAGCCTCACGCAGCCTTAGCCTTTGACCTGCTTCGTCTGTCCGGCTTTCAGCTTCAGCGTCTTCACCTTATGATTATATAGGAGGGTGACGGTGCCGCTTTTCTTCGCGCGCACCGTCGCTTTCGTTACTTGACCTGCCGCCCACTCCATGCTCACCTCGAAGCCTCCGCGGGCGCAGAGGCCGCTCACGCTGCCCTCGCTCCATGCGGTGGGCAGGGCGGGCAGCAGCTCGATGGTGGCGTGGGGCTGCTGCCCGCTGCATTGGCTCTGCAGGAGCATCTCGCAGACACCGGCCGTTCCGCCGAAGTTGCCGTCGATCTGGAAGGGCGGATGAGCGTCGAACAGGTTGGGGTAGGTGCCGCCCGAGTGGCGTCGGTCGGGGCCTTTGTAGTTGTCGGGCGAGACGTAGGTGAGCAGCTTCTCGTAGATGTGGAACGCCTGGTCGGCCTTCTTCAGGCGAGCCCAGAGGTTGATGCGCCAGCCTGTGCTCCAGCCCGTGGTCTGGTCGCCCTTCTGTAGGAGCGTCTGCTCGCAGGCTTTCAGCAGCGCCTCCTCCTTGATATGGTTGCCCGGATAGAGGCCGATGAGGTGGCTCTGGTGCCGGTGGTGCGGGTCGTAGTCGCGCCAGTCGTAGTACCATTCGTTCAGGTCGCCGTCCTTGCCGATGGTGTAGGGATGCAGGCGGGCGAGAACTTCGCGGTAGGGAGCCACGTCGTCGCCGCACAGGGTGCCTGCCTCCACCATGTTGAGCAGCAGTTCGCGAATGATGGCCAGGTCGGCCGTTCCGCCGTAGCAGGTCATTCCGTGGTAGCCGCGGTCCGTCACGTATTCGTTCTCAGGCGAGGTGCTGGGCGCGGTGATGAGCTCGCCGTTCCGCTCCACGAGCCAGTCGAGGCAGAAGTCGGCCGCTCCCTTCAGTAGCGGATAGACCCGCTTCAAGTAGTCGGCATCCTGCGTGAAGAGGTAGCGTTGCCACAGCGTCTGCACGAGCCACGCGCCGCCCAGGTTCCAGTTGGCCCATTCAGGCTTCTCGTTCTTCTCTCCCACGGGGTTGGTCATGGCCCAGATGTCGCTGTTGTGGCTGCTGCACCATCCGCGGCCGATGCCGTAGTAGTTGCGTGCCGTGTGCTGTCCGTTCTCAGCCAGCGCGGCCACGAAGTCGTCGAGCGGTGTCGCCATCTCGGCCAGGTTGGTCACGAAGGCCGGCCAGTAGTTCTCCTCCAGGTTGATGTTCACCGTGTAGTTGCCGCGCCAGGGCGACCAGAGGTGAGGGGCCCAGAGCCCCTGCAGGTTGGCGGGTACGCCTGGCGTGCGGCTCGACGCGATGAGCAGGTAGCGTCCGTACTGGAAGTAGAGCGTCTCCAGATAGCGCGAGTCGCCCTTGTAGTTTCTCAGCAGCTGTGCGGTGGGCCGTTCCATCTCGGCTTGCGTCGGCTTGCCCAGCGTCAGGTGCAGGCGGTCGTAGTACTGCCTGTAGTCGGCCACGTGTCGGCTGCGCAGCTCGTCGTAGCTCAGGTTCTGCAGGTGCCATAGGTCGTTGGCAGCATGCTCTATGTAGGGAGCCCCCTCGCTCACGGGGTGGCGGTCGAAGCCGTTGAAGCTGGTTTCGTTGACGATGTAGATGATAGCCTCCGTAGCGTGGCTGATGTTGAGCGACGCCTCGCCGGCCTCCACCTGTCCGTCGGTCTGCACCTTCAGCATCGTGCAGAAGTGGATGCTCTCCGTGGCCGGGCCCGTAGCGTGGCCCGTCATCGTGAGCTGGGCGGCCGTGGCCTTCACCTCGTGGGGTACCAGCGACGACAGCTGCAGCTGGCAGTCGATGCGGCCGCGCAGCCGGATGGCTATCACCTTGTCGGGAGCCGAGGCAAAGAACTCGCGCGCCGTGCTGCCGCCGTCGCAAGTGAAGCGGTCGCTCACGATTGCCGAGTCGAGGTTCAGCTCGCGCCGGTAGTTGCTTGTGCCTGTCGTCTTCGTCGTCGAGATAATCCTCAGTTCGCCTAAGGGCTGGTAGAACTGCGAGTTGGGGCCCTGCACGTGCAGCTGCAGCGAGTCGGCCAGCCGGTAGTCCTCGTTGAACAGCGCCTCGCGAATGCGCGGTATCCACTCATGTGCCTGGCGGTCCAGGTTGCGGTCGACGGGCTTGCCCGTCCACAGCGTAATGTCGTTCAGCTGTACCAGACAGGTGTCAGTACCTCCATAGACGAGTGCTCCCAGCTTGCCGTTGCCAATGGGCAGCGACTCCTCGAAGTACTCAGCAGGCCGTTCGTACCACAGCCGCATAGGCAGTTGTCCGTCGGCCAGAGCCGTCAGCCCTGCTGTCAGTACGCCCAGCGTCAGCAAAAGAATTCGTTTCATCATAGTTTCGTAGTCTTTAGTTTTGCCTGCAAAATTACGAATAAACGAGCGAAGAACAAAACAAACACATTTGTTTTTTTCTTCCGAGTGTCGAGTAAGTTCGCCACACAGAGTGGCAAAGTTACGAAAAGTCGGGAGCATACCAAAAGAATTCTTCCTTTTTTTGCCGATACGAAGAAACTTCGACGAAGCCAGAGTTACGAATAAGGAAGCATCAGATGGGCTTATTATTCTTGGAATATTAACTAAAATTCGAGGAATAATAGTTTAAATTCTGTTTTCATGCGTGCAGTTTAGGAAATAAAGGGTATCTTTGCACCACGTATATCAATAACAGACGCAATGAAAAGGTACATAGTAAGTGTTGCCTTGCTGTTGCTGGCCGTGCTCAACGGGCAGGCTCAGCAGGCGAAGGCAACGGAAGTGAAACAGCTGAAACTGAAGAACGGACTGACGGTGTGGCTCAACGAAGACCATACGCAGCCCAAAGTGTATGGGGCGCTGGTGGTGAAAGCGGGTGCGAAAGACTGCCCAAATACGGGCATTGCCCACTACCTGGAGCACGTGCTCTTCAAGGGAACGCAGCGCATTGGCACCACCGACTACGGGCAGGAGCGCGTGTGGCTCGACTCCATCTCGGCGAAGTACAACGAGCTGTCGCAGACCAGCGATGCCGGCGCACGCCTGCAGATTCAGCAGGACATCAGCCGGCTCAGCCAGCGTGCTGCCGAGTATGCCATCCCCAACGAGTTCAGCCGCCTGATTTCGCGCTACGGCGGGTCGGCGCTCAATGCCTCGACGTCGTACGATGTCACGGAGTATCACAACGTGTTCTCGCCCCAGTACCTCGAACAGTGGTGCTGGCTCAACTCCGAGCGCATGCTGAACCCCGTGTTCCGCCTTTTCCAGGGTGAGCTCGAGACCGTCTACGAAGAGAAGAACCGCGCTGCCGACGACATGATGACGGGTGCCATGGAGCACATGTTGGAAAAGGTGTTTGAGGGCCATCCCTACCAGTATCCCATCATTGGCAGCACGGAGAACCTGAAGAACCCGCGACTCTCCGACATGGAAGCCTTCTTCCGTAAGTATTATGTGGCAGGCAACATGGGGCTGGTGCTCTGTGGCGACCTGACGGCCGAGGGCCTGGAACCGCTGCTGGAGCGCACCTTCGGGCGTCTGCCGCAAGGCGAAGTGGCACGGCAGGAGCTGCCCGCGCTGAAGCCGTTCGGCGGCGAGACGTTCAGGCTGAAGCTGGACATTCCGCTCGTGAAGATTGTGGGACTGCTGTTCCGTGGACCCGCTGACCGCGACGATGATAGCTACGCCCTGGAGCTGGCCACGGGCCTACTGTCGAACGACAACGAGACGGGCATGCTCGACTCGCTGCGTACGGCCCACAAACTGATGGAGGCTCAGGGCGGACGCTTCGCGTTCAACGAGGCAGGCCTCGTAGGTTTGCTGGCTATTCCCAAGATTCCCTTCGGCTCGAAAAAGAAGGTGGAGCGCCTGTGCTGGGAGCAGATAGAGCGCGTGAAGCAAGGCGACTTCAGCAGCCAGCGGCTGGAAGAGCTGAAGCGGAGCCTGCTGCGCAGCGAGGCCGACAAGCTGGAGACGCTCGAAGGACGGGCCCAGCTGCTGGTGGGACTGTTCTCGCAAGGTCGCACGTGGGACGACTACCGGGCGCAGGTGGGTCGCATCGCGAACATCAGCAAGGCCGATGTCGTGGCCGTTGCCCAGCGCTATCTGAAGAACGACGAATACCTGCGCGGCGTGAAGAAGTTCGGCTCCTATCCCAAGGAGCGGGTGTCGCAGCCCAACTATAAGCCCGTGGTGCCCCCTCACGCCAAGGAACAGTCGCAATATGCCCGCGAGCTGGAGCAGCTGCCTGTGGCCGCGCGCGCCCCACGGCTCATCGACTTCGACCGCGACGTGGAGACAACGACCACGCCCAACTTCACCCTCTACCGTGCCGACAACCCCGTGAACGACCTCTTCACGCTCTCGCTGAAGTGGCACAAGGGCGAGCGCAATGAGCCGCTGCAGCAGTTGCTCGATGGCTACATCGGCAAGCTGGGCACCGACTCGCTGACGAAGCACCAGCTGGGCGAGGCCTGGCAGCACATGGGCACCACCTTCGGCGTGCAGAGCTCCAGCAACTTCTTCATGCTCACGCTGCACGGACTGGCCTCGCAGCTGGAGCCCTCGCTGCGCCTGTTGGGCCATGTGCTGACGCACCTCAAGGCCGACGAGAAGGCAGCGAAGGAGCTGAAGAGCGAATGGAGACTGAGCCACCGGCAGCTGGGACGCGAAAACCAAGATGTGCTCTCGATGGTCATGATGAAACTACTGGTGGGCGACCAGTCGGAATACCTGCGCATGCCCACCGTGAAGGAGGTGAACCGCCTGACGGGCGACGAAATACTGGGCCTGTTCGACGAGCTGCGCCGCTATCCCTGCGACGTGCTCTACAGCGGACTACGCTCGTCGGCCGATGTGGCGTCGCTCTGCCGTCGCTACCTGCCGCTGGCCGCTCCGCAGCATGCAACGCCCGACAACAGCCAGCGCGCGCAGGAGCATCAGGAGCCGATGGTGGTGTTCTACGATATGCCGTCGTCGCGCCAGACCTACGTGGGCGCCGTCGGCAGTCTGAAAGGCAACCTCTCCGATCAGGAGCTGGCCCAACTCAAGCTGTGGAGTCAGTACATGGGCGGTGGTATGTCGTCGGTGCTGTTCCAGGAAATACGCGAGTTCCGCTCCATGGCCTATTCGACGGGCGGGCAGGACCTTACACCCAACAGGGTGCGACACCCCGACTACCCTTCGTGCTACATAGCCTATCTGGGCACGCAGGCCGACAAAACGCTGCAGGCCCTCAGCGTGCTCGACTCGCTCATGACGCAGATGCCCCTCAACGAGCTGAACGTGGAGGCTGCCAAGCAGGAGATTGTCAACGACGTCAACAATGGCTATCCCTCGTTCCGCCAACTGCCCAACTTCGTGTCGAACTATCGCATGCTGGGCTATCAGGCCGACCCGAACACCACGGTGGCACGGCTCGTGCCCACGCTCTCGGCGAGCGACATGACCGACTTCTACAAGAAGAACATCCAGAAGCAGCCGCGCGTCTACTTTGTGATTGGCCCCAAGAAGCAGGCCAACCTGCAGCGCCTCGCCCAGTTCGGCAAGGTGGTAGAGTGGAAGAAGAAAGACGTGTTGAGATAAAAAAAGAACCTCTCCCAGCAGCTGACCGGGAGAGGTTCTTTTTTTTCTTATTTTGCTTCGGGATTGACGAAGCGCCGTGGTGCTGCAGGAGCTGTGGCTTTGCCGTCGGCCTTGTTCATGCTGCGCGAATAGTAGGGGTCGTAGCCCCATGCGCTGTAGCCCCAGCGATAGCTGTTGTAGTCGGGGTGCGTGGTCTGGTAGAGATCGAATTTAACCACGTTGCCACTGTCGTAGATGGTTCCCGTGAAGCGTCCGCCTGAGAGGTGGTAGTTGCGGATAATCATCGTGGTGCCCTCCTCGACGAAGTAGATTTCGATGTCGCCATATTTCACCGTCCACCTGATGTGGTTAGCCACATAGTCCCAAGGTGCGTCGCTGTAGTAGTAGTCGACCCAGTAGCCCGTGCCGCTGCTGTAGCTGTAGGGATCTTTCAGGAAGGTTATTTCCGAGTAGGTGGTGTTGTAGTAGCGTCCGTCCCACTCAGAGTTGATGTGCATGTTGCCCTTCCAGGTACCTTCGAGGGTGTAGGCGATATCTTCATCGGTCTCGCACGAGGCGAAGGCCAGTGCCATGAGCATCATGGCCAGCATTGTGTAGAGCTTCTTCATAATTGTACCCTTTCTTTTCGTTTTGTTTGGTTTTGATGCTGCAAAGATATGAAGAATAATTGGTATGAACAAAGGGAAACCCCGAAATGTATGTCGGGATTTCCCTAAACGTAGTGATGGATGAGCCTTTTCGGCTGTTTTCCTTACTTACAGCAGGTTCATGGTGTCGGTGGCAATCATCAGCTCCTCGTCGGTGGGGATGACGACAACCTTCACCTTCGAGTCGTCGGCAGAGATGATGGCCTCTTCGCCGCGCACCTGATTCTTCTGCTCGTCGAACTTCACGCCAAGGAACTCCATGTCCTTGCAGACCTCGGAGCGCATGCCAATCTGGTTCTCGCCGACACCGGCGGTGAAGACGATGACGTCGAGTCCGCCCATGGCGGCAGCATAGGCACCGATGTACTTCTTGATGCGGTAGAAGTACATGTCCTGAGCCAGCTGAGCACGGGGATTGCCTTCCTTGGCGGCGTTCTCAACGTCGCGCATGTCGCTCGAACCGCCCGTCAGACCGGCCACGCCGCTCTTCTTGTTGAGCAGGTTCGACATACCGTCGGCGTCCAGTCCCAGCTTCTTCTCGATGAAGGTCACGGCGCCACCGTCAATATCGCCGGAGCGGGTGCCCATGACGAGGCCCTCGAGGGGGGTGAGACCCATCGACGTGTCGATGCACTTGCCGTCGACGATGGCAGCAATCGAACCGCCGTTACCCACGTGGCAGGTCACCATCTTCGTGCCCTTGGCGGGAATGCCCAGGAACTCGCAGGCGCGCTGCGACACATAGCGGTGGCTGGTGCCGTGGAAGCCGTAGCGGCGGATGCCGTACTTCTCATACAGCTCATAGGGAATGGCATACATATAGGCCTTGGGAGGCATGGTCTGGTGGAAGGCGGTGTCGAAGACGCCCACCTGCGGCAGGCCCGGCATCAGCTCCTTCACGGCGTTCACGCCCTTCAGGTTGGCGGGGTTGTGAAGCGGAGCCAGGTCGGAACACTCCTCGAAAGCCTTCAGCACTTCGTCGGTGAGCACCACGCTCTTGTTGAACTTCTCGCCACCATGCACCATGCGATGGCCCACGGCGTCGATTTCCTTCAGGTCTTTAATCACGCCTATCTCGGGGTCGGTGAGCAGCGATAAGATGAACTTCACGCCCTCGGTGTGCTCGGGAATGTCGTGCATAATCTGCTTCTTCTCACCATTGGCAAGCTTCACCTTGACGAAGGAACCGTCGAGACCTACACGCTCGGCACCGCCTGATGTCATTACACTCTTGTCGTCCATGTTGTACAGCGCGTACTTGATAGACGAGGAACCACAGTTTAATACTAATATTTTCATAATAGAGACCCCCCTCCCGGCCTCCCCCGAGGGGGAGGAGTAGTTGCCTTGGAGGTTAAAGGGGCATTTTTTTATTTGGTTTATTTATTTTTTAAGTATCATATTCCCTCCCCTCGGGGAGGGTCAGGGAGGGGGTTACTTCTTGGCATCCATAGCCTGGCAGGCGGTGATGGCAATCATGTAGTAGATGTCGTCGACAGAGCAGCCGCGCGAAAGGTCGTTCACGGGACGGGCAATACCCTGAAGAATCGGGCCGATAGCAATGGCGTCGCCCAGGCGCTGCACCATCTTATAGCCGATGTTGCCCACCTCGAGGTTGGGGAATACCAGCACGTTGGCCTTGCCGGCAATGTCGCTGCCGGGGGCTTTCTTGGCACCTACCGAGGGAACCAGGGCGGCGTCGGCCTGCAGCTCGCCGTCAATCTTCAGGCTCGGGTCGAGCTCCTTGGCCAGGCGAGTAGCCTCAATCACCTTGTCGACCACCTCGTGCTTGGCGCTGCCCTTCGTCGAGAAGCTCAGCATAGCTACGCGAGGATCGGCAAATCCAGCCACCGACTTGGCGGTCTGAGCTGTGCACACGGCAATCTGAGAGAGCTGGGCAGCATCGGGCATCGGCGTGACAGCCACGTCGCCCACCACGAGCACACCGTCCTCGCCATACTGCTTCTGCTTCGAAATGAGCAGCAGACCACCGCTGACGCAGGTGATGCCAGGAGCGCACTTGATGATTTGCAGGGCAGGACGCAGGGTGTCGCCCGTCGTTGAGAGGGCACCTGAAATCTGTCCGTCGGCTCCTTCGGTCTTGATAATCATGCAGCCCAGGTAGAGCGGATTCTTCACCAGCTGGCGAGCCTGCTCGATGGTCATACCCTTCGACTTGCGGATTTCGGCCAGCTTCTCGGCCAGCTCTTCGCTCTTCCCATAGTTTTCGGGGTCGATGAGGGTGGCTTTGTCGATGTGGGTCAGGCCCTTCTCCTTAGCCAGGGCGTGAACTTTCTCGGGGTTGCCAATGAGAATGATGTCGGCGATGTCGTCGGCCAGGGCACGGTCGGCGGCACACAATGTGCGCTCCTCCTCAGCTTCGGGGAGTACGATGCGCTGCTTGTTGCTCTTAGCGCGCGCAACGATTTGACTTAATAAATCCATAGTTTGTTCTTTTTAAATATGATAGTTGTTAAACAAATTTGTTCTATGTGTTCATCTCTGTTGTCAGGATGCCTTCAAGCTCTTCGGCAGAAAGGCGGAGGCGGAACTCGCCGTTGAGGGCAATCGAGATGCTGCCTGTCTCTTCGCTGACGACGATGGCCAGGGCATCGGTTTCCTGCGACACGCCCAGAGCGGCGCGATGGCGCAGTCCCAAGTCCTTGGGAATATCGAGGTTGTGGCTCACTGGCAGTATGCAGCCGGCGGCATTGATTCGCTGGTGGGCAATGATCATGGCTCCGTCGTGAAGGGGAGAGTTCTTGAAGAAGATGTTTTCGATGAGGCGCTGGTTGATGGCAGCATCGACCGGCTCGCCCGTCACCTCGATGTCGTCGAGGCTCATGTTGCGTTCCAGCACAATGAGTGCTCCCACCTTTCCCTTCGACATCTGCATGCATGCCATCACTATCGGCATGATGCTCTTCTTCAGCGTGGCCTGCTCACGCTCGCTGGTGCGCTTTGACGTGAAGAAACGGAGGAAGGTTCGCATGCGTTGGTGGGCACCCAGGTTATATAGAAACTTGCGGATGTCGTCCTGGAAGAGCACGATGAGCGCTATGACACCCACGGAAACGAGCTTGTCGAGAATGGTTCCCAGCAGGCGCATCTCCAGGATTTGCGATACGAAAAGCCAGACGATGATAAAGATGAGAATGCCCACGAACACGTTGAGCGAGCGCGACTCGCGCATCAGACGATAGATGTAGTAGAGCATCAGCGCTACCAGCAGTATGTCGATAATGTCTTTTAGTCCGAATTCGAAGAACATCTTTATTTGGCGGTTAGTTTCTATTATCTGACGATGAGGCGGACAGGCTTGTCTGGGTGGTTAGCCGGCAGCACTCAACGGCCTCTTTCACGTCGTGCACTCGCAAGATGCTGGCGCCCTTGGTCAGCGCGATGGTGTTGAGAATGGTGGTGCCGTTCAGCGCTTCGGCCTGGCTGATGCCCAGCAGGCGGTAAATCATGGACTTGCGCGAAACGCCTACCAGCACGGGCAGCTCCATCACCAGCAGCTTGTCGAGCTCGTTCAGCAGCGCGTAGTTCTGCTCCAAGGTTTTGCCGAAACCGAAGCCGGGGTCGAGGATGATGTCTTTCTGCCCCAGGTCGCGCAGTTGCTGCACCTTTTGCGAGAAGGCGAGCAGCGTCTGTCGCAGGTCGGGCTGCACCGACATGAGCACATAGGGAATGCCCAGTCGAGCCACCATGCGAAACATCTCTGTTGAGCCCTCGCTCACGTCGTTGATGATGTCTACGCCGAACTCTTCGACCGCCATGCGGGCAACGTCGGGGCGGAACGTGTCGACCGATACGACTGCATCGGGGACCGTCAGCCTGACCACGCGCAATGCCATCCGTAGCCGTTCGGTCTCCTCCTGCTGCGAGGCAGGTTGCGAACCGGGGCGGGTGGAGCAGGCACCGATATCGATGATGGTGCCGCCTTCGCCTGCAATCTGGCGGGCGCGCTCAGCAATGGCTTCCTTCGTCTCAGCCCGGCTTGCTGCATAGAACGAGTCGGGTGTTACGTTCAGAATACCCATCACCTGTGGCTCCGTCAGCTCCATGAGCCTCCCTTTGATGTTCAGCGTGTATTGCATATCAGCTGCAAAGTTACGCATTTTATTTCATTCAACCATCATTTTAGCGTTTTTTTCAGAAAAACACGTCTATTCCAATTATTTTATATATCTTTGCATCGTAAATACAACAAAAATCTAATTTACTATGTACGGAAAAATGAAAGACCATCTTGCTCAGACGCTGAGCGAGATTCGAGAGGCAGGACTCTACAAGGAAGAACGACTCATTGAGAGTGCACAACGGGCTGCCATTCAGGTGGCGGGGAAAGAAGTGCTTAACTTTTGTGCCAACAATTATCTGGGACTGTCAGACCACCCACGCATTATCGAGGCATCAAAACGAATGATGGACCGAAGGGGCTTCGGCATGTCGAGCGTGCGCTTCATCTGCGGCACGCAGGACATTCATAAGGAGCTCGAGGCTGCCATCTCAGCTTATTTCAAGACCGACGACACCATTCTCTATGCAGCATGCTTCGATGCCAACGGCGGCGTGTTCGAGCCGCTTTTCACCGAGGAAGATGCCATCATCAGCGATGCGCTGAACCACGCTTCGATTATCGACGGCGTGCGTCTGTGCAAGGCCAAGCGCTATCGCTATGCCAATGCCGACATGCAGGAGCTGGAGCACTGTCTGCAGGAAGCTCAGGCACAAAGGTTCCGCATCATCGTCACCGACGGCGTGTTCTCGATGGATGGCAACGTGGCTCCCGTCGATAAGATTTGCGATCTGGCAGAGAAATACGATGCCCTGGTGATGGTCGACGAGAGCCATTCGGCCGGAGTCGTCGGACAAACGGGCCACGGCGTGAGCGAGTTCTTCAACACCTATGGCCGTGTCGACATCTACACGGGCACGCTTGGCAAGTCGTTTGGAGGAGCCCTGGGTGGCTTCACCACGGGCCGCCAGGAGATTATCGACCTGCTGCGCCAGCGCTCGCGTCCCTATCTGTTCAGCAACTCGCTGGCTCCAGCCATTATCGGTGCCAGCCTCGAGGTGTTCAAGATGCTGGGCGAGAGCAACGAAATTCACGACCGTCTGGTGGAGAACGTCGAGTACTTCCGCGAAAAGATGCTCAAGGCCGGCTTCGACATCAAGCCCACGCAGAGCGCTATCTGCGCCGTCATGCTCTACGATGCCAAGCTCTCGCAGGTCTACGCAGCCAAGATGCAGGACGAAGGCATCTACGTCACTGGCTTCTATTATCCCGTCGTGCCGAAGGGTCAGGCCCGCATTCGCGTTCAGATTTCGGCAGGCCACAACCGCGAGCAGCTCGACCGCTGCATTGCTGCCTTCATCAAGGTAGGCAAGGAGCTGGGCGTGCTGAAATAGGGTAGTACATAAAAACAGAAAAAACCGCTCGTGCCTTGTGTAGTAGAAAAGGCACGAGCGGTTTTTTTGTTGTCGTCTGTTATAGAATGCTACGCAGCGTAGCAAGGTCTTCCTCTTTCGTAGCCCAGCTGGTGACGAAGCGGCAGATGAAGTGGTCGGCATCGAAAGGCCCCCAGTGCGTGAACTGCACCTGCTGCTCCAGCTGGTGCATCTGCTCGTTGGGCAGCACGACGAACTGCTGGTTGGTGGGCGAGTCGATGTACATGCGCAGCCCTTTCTCCCGGAAAAGCTCCTTTAGCTTGCGTGCCATGCTGATGGCGTGCTGCGCAATGTTCAGGTAGAGTCCGTCGGTGAAGAGCGCGTCGAACTGCACGCCGCACAGGCGTCCCTTGGCAAAGAGCGCCCCATGCTGCTTGATAAGGCTGAAGAAACCGCGCGGCGCATTGCCCTGAGGGAACACTACAGCCTCGCCGCACAGCGCGCCCACCTTCGTGCCGCCGATGTAGAAAGCATCGCAATGGCGGGCCAGCCACGGCAGGGTGATGTCGCCTTCCGACGCGGCAATGCCGTAGCCCAGCCGGGCTCCGTCGATGAAGAGCTTCAGTTGCCATTTCTCACATATTCTATATATAGCGTCGATTTCCTGCGAATTGTAGAGCGTGCCCAGTTCCGTAGGCAGCGAGATGTAGACCATGCCCGGCTGCGGCACGTGGTCGCGGCTCTCGTCGGCATCGAACACCTGCATCCAGTTGTCCAGCTCGGTCGCGTCCAGTCGTCCGTCGTGCGAGGGCAGCGTAATCACCTTGTGTCCGCTGTGCTCCACGGCTCCAGCCTCGTGTACGGCGATGTGGCCCGTCTCTACCGTCACCACCGCCTCGAACGAGCGCAGCATACCGTCAATCACCGTGGCGTTGGTCTGCGTGCCACCGCCCAGGAAGAAGATGTCGGCCTCGGGCGCTTCGCACGCCATGCGTATTTTCTCCTTTGCCGAAAGGCTGTACCGGTCGAACCCGTACGTGTCGGTTATTTCGCCATTCGTTTTGACAAGTGCCTCCAACACCTTCGGGTGCGCCCCGTTGTTGTAGTCGCATTCAAATGAGATCATAGGGCTTCGAGCATGCGTTTGATGACTACGGAGCAGGATATTTCGCGGTTGGCGGCCTCGGGAATGACGATAGAGTCGGGGCTCTCGATGACGTCGTCGGTGACAATCAGGTTGCGGCGCACGGGCAGGCAGTGCATGAACTTAGCCTGGTTCGTCCACGCCATGTGTTCGGTGTCCACCGTCCACGACATGTCGCGGCAGGTAATCTTTCCGTAGTCCTCGGGGTTCGTCACGCCCGGGTTGCTCCAGTTCTTGGCGTAGATGAAGTCGGCACCCTCGAACGCCTTCCTCTGGTCGTACTCCACGCGGGCATTGCCCACAAACTTCGGGTCGAGCTCGTAGCCTTCGGGATGCGTGACCACGAAGTCTACGTCGGCCGCATTCATCCATTGGGCAAACGAGTTAGGCACGGCCTGCGGCAGCGCACGGCAGTGGGGAGCCCAGGTGAGGACGACCTTCGGCCGCTTTGACTGCTTGTACTCCTCGATGGTAATCAGGTCGGCAAACGCCTGCAGGGGGTGCACGGTGGCTGTCTCCATGGCGAAGACGGGTCGTCCGCTGTATTTGATGAACTGCTTCAGCACAGTTTCGGCATAGTCATATTCGCGGTCGGTCAGCCCTGCAAACGAGCGCACGCCAATCAGGTCGCAGTAGCAGCCCATGACGGGAATGGCCTCGAGCAGGTGTTCGCTCTTGTCGCCGTCCATGATCACGCCGCGTTCCGTCTCCAGTTTCCAGGCACCGGCATTCACGTCGAGCACAATCACGTTCATGCCCAGGTTCATCGCGGCCTTCTGCGTTGAGAGGCGCGTGCGCAGCGAGTTGTTGAAGAAAATCATCATCAGCGTCTTGTTCTTTCCCAGATGCTGATACTTGAAGCGCTCCTGTTTCAGTTCCTGTGCTTCGGCGAGTGCTTGACGGAGGTCGCCGATGTCCTCCACATTGATAAAAGTCTTCATGCTCTCTATTCGTTTTGTTTTATGTGTTAATTCTCAGACAGAACATCGTCAGGTCGTCGCTCTGTTCGGCGTCGCCTACGAATGCCGTCACTTCTTGGCTCACCCTCTCGATGGTGGCCTGCGCACTCAGGTCGGGATGCTGCTGCAGCAGCTCCACCAGCCGTTCTTCGCCAAACTGCTCCTGCTGTGCGTTCTCGGCCTCGTTCAGTCCGTCGGTATAGGCAAACAGCGTCAGCCCGTTGATGTTCTCAATATATTCGCCCTCAAACTCCAGGTCGGGCCACAGGCCGAGCGGAGCGTTGGGCTCCATGTCGATGAATGCCGCCTCGGCGCCCGTCGATGCCAGACTGTTGATCAGCACGGGCGGGTTGTGGCCGCAGTTGCAGAAGTCCATGCGGCCCGTGTGCAGGTCGACCTGCGCAATAAACATGGTGACGAACATGCCCTTCTCGTTGTCCTTGGCCAGCGTCTCGTTCATGCGCGTGGCGATGTAGTAGGGTGGGAACCCCTCCTCGGCCACGTTGCGAAACAGGTTGACGGCCACCGACATGAACAGCGATGCCGGAATGCCCTTGCCGCTGACGTCGCCCACGCAGAAGGTGATGCTGTCGCTCTTCACGATGAAGTCGTAGAGGTCGCCGCCCACAGCCTTGGCTGGCGTCATCGATGCGTAGAGGTCGACGCCGTTCAGCTGCGGGAACACTCTCGGAACCATCGACATCTGAATGTCGCGGGCAATGCGCAGTTCGCTCTCCATGCGTTCCTTGTGGGCCGTCACCTCTTCGAGTTGGTCGTAGGCCTGGCGCAGCGTCCTCATCTGCCGCTGCCGGCGATGCAGGTAGAAGGCCATGAACCCGATGACGAGCAGCGCCACTGCCGCCGCCGCAGCCATGGCCACGTGGTGGGCATGCTCGGCCTGCTGTTGTGCTTCCAGCCGCGACCGGTATTCGCTCAGTTTCAGCATTTGTGCCTGTCGGTCCAGACTGTCGTTCTGCATGCGCATGGCAGCGTTCCTCAGCTCCATGTCGCGGTTCTTCAGCGTCAGGCTCGTGGCCTCGTCTTCCAGTCGCCGGTGTTCCAGTTCCTCCTGTGCCTGTGCCAGTTGCAGGGCCTGGTTAGTCAGTCGCAGGTCTTTGGCCTCGCTTTCGGCGCGTATCACGTCGAGTTGCAGTGTGTGTGCCGTCGACAGATTGCGCACCTGGTCATTGTTGATGGAGTCGCTTGTGCGCTTATACTCCTTGTAGCATTTCAGCGCCTGTTGCCATTGCCCCAGCCATTCGTAGGCGTGGGCCATCAGCTTGTTTCTTTCCAAGGGTGACTTCTCCTCCTTTGCCAGTTCCAGCATTCTCTGGTAGTCACCGTTCACCTGCGCATGATACGTTTCGATATGCCTGCTAAGGTTCGATGTGTAGCCGAATTTCTCTTCTGCCTTCTTCCATTCGTTGTAGGCTGCGTTCAGCTCGTCGCGCCGGTCGCCAGTGCCCATGATGGCCGCCATGCAGCGGTAGGCCCATGCCTCCACCACCGACGAGCCAATTATGTTGGGCTCAGCCAGCGCCTTGTCAGTCATCTCCAGCACCTTGTCGCGCCGCTTCATGTTGACGTAGACCTTGGCTGCCCCCAGATAAGCAGCCGACGCATCGACGTCGGGCAAGTACTTCTGTTTGTATTCGATGGCTTTCAGAAACAGCTGCTCGGCCTCGCTCTCCATTCTGAGCGTAGCCGCCTGCGAGGCGTTTACCACCGATGCGTAGTAGATGCCCCGCTTGCTGTCGTGCGCCTGGGCATAGTCGTTCATGGCCTTGGCTATCTCTATGCCCCGCTCGCGGCTGATTTTCGCGAAGGCAAAGGTGGCCTGGTTCGCCCATGTGCGGTAGAACAGCTTCTCGTCGCCCGCCTTCAGCGAAGCCTCTTTCAGCCGTTCGGTCACGCTCATGAATTCATCGGTATTGCGGGTAGGAAAGAGCCTATACATCTCCTTCTGCAACTGCCCCATATCGGGTGTTGTCGCAGTCTGTGCCTGCACCTGGGGAACCATGGCGAGCAGGCAGCACAAAAGCAGAATCACGCTGTGTCTCAACATTCAGTTGCAAAGGTAGCATAAAATGCTGACTTGGCAAAAGAATTGTCGTTAAAAACTCTTGCATGCCATGTCTTTGCTTAAACAGCTCATTTGCTTTTCATAGGCAAAAGTCATCATGTTAGGTTATTTTTATTTTGAGAAATTTGATTTCTTCGGTCATCTGTCATATTTTGCGTATAAATGGCTGTGTATTAACGGAATAACCACAAAACTATCTGTCATTTTCGGTCATATTCGGTCATGTTTTTGGGGGAAAAGTGGTAAGCGTATCCGCTTTGACGCCTTGCAGCTCTTCTGACAAGTTTCTACCTTTGCATACTCATTTTTAAAGATTATGCAAATATGGAAAA
>CACXYH010000001.1 GCA_902771785.1 uncultured Prevotellaceae bacterium | reverse complement strand
TTTCTTCATATATTGAACGTTAAAATATTTAAGAGATTGTAAGGACTCTCTTCTCAATCTGCAAAATTAAAGTAGGGGAGGGGCAGGGGTGGGGTCAGTGCCTTTTCCATTTGCACCAAATTATACTTTTACGCTCCCGAAAGCGAAAAAAGAGGCGAAAAGTTTGGATATTTCGCGGAAAAGCAGTACCTTTGCACCCGCTTACCGAGAGGTAGGGGCGTTTAGCTCAGTTGGTTCAGAGCATCTGCCTTACAAGCAGAGGGTCGGCGGTTCGAATCCGTCAACGCCCACAAAGGGTTCAGCAAAGTACGAAAAAACCGAAGGGTAAGCACAAGGGCGTTTAGCTCAGTTGGTTCAGAGCATCTGCCTTACAAGCAGAGGGTCGGCGGTTCGAATCCGTCAACGCCCACGCAGAGGAGTCTCGCAAGCGAGGCTCCTTTTTTTGTTAAATATCAAAAAAAGCACGTGAAAGGTTGAAATAAATATGAATTATGAATGATGAATTATGAATTATTTTGTACCTTTGCATCCCCAATTGGATTATATTATCGATAAGAAGAAAGCATGGAATTAAGTTTGCTGACCGCGATCTCACCAATCGACGGACGCTACAGGAGTAAGACCGAGCCGCTGGCCGAGTATTTTTCAGAATATGCACTGGTGCGCTATCGTGTACGCGTGGAGATAGAGTATTTCATTACGCTTTGTGAACTGCCTTTGCCGCAGCTGAAGGACTTCCCTCAGGAGCTGTTTGAACGTCTGCGCGACATCTACCGCAACTTTACGCCTGCCGAGGCCCAGCGCGTGAAAGACATTGAGAAGGTGACGAACCACGACGTGAAGGCCGTGGAGTATTTCATCAAGGAAGAGTTTGACAAGATTGAGCAGGAAGCAGCCGCTTCGTTGCAGCCCTACAAGGAGTTTATTCATTTCGGCCTGACCTCTCAGGATATCAACAACACCAGTGTTCCGCTGAGCATCAAGGAAGCACTGGAGCAGGTGTACATTCCCCTGCTCGAGGAGCTCATAGAGCAGCTGAACGACTATGCCGAGGAATGGAAGAACGTGCCCATGCTGGCCAAGACCCACGGACAGCCTGCCTCGCCCACACGCCTGGGCAAGGAGGTGATGGTCTACGTCTACCGCCTGGAAGAGCAGCTGCGCTCGCTGAAGGATGTGCCCGTGACGGCCAAGTTCGGCGGTGCTACGGGCAACTACAATGCCCACCACGTGGCCTATCCCGACATTGACTGGCGCCTCTTCGGCGACCATTTTGTGAGCGAGAAGCTGGGACTGGAGCGCGAGCAGTGGACCACTCAGATTTCAAACTACGACTGGCTGGGCGCCATCTTTGATGCCATGCGCCGCATCAACACCATCGTGATTGACCTGGACCGCGACTTCTGGATGTACATCTCCATGGAGTACTTCAAGCAGAAAATCAAGGCCGGCGAGGTAGGCTCCAGCGCCATGCCTCACAAGGTGAACCCCATCGACTACGAAAACTCGGAGGGCAACCTGGGCATCTCGAACGCCATCCTGCAGTTCATGGCAGGGAAGCTGCCCGTGAGCCGTCTGCAGCGCGACCTCACCGACTCTACGGTGCTGCGCAACGTGGGCGTGCCGATGGGCCACTCGCTCATCGCTTTCCAGAGCACGCTGAAAGGGCTGCGCAAGCTGATACTCAACGAGGCGAAGCTGCACGAGGACCTGGAGAACACATGGGCCGTGGTGGCCGAGGCCATTCAGACCATCCTGCGCCGCGAAGCCTATCCTCATCCCTACGAGGCGCTGAAGGCGCTGACGCGTACGAATCAGAAGATGACCGAGCAGACCATTCACGAGTTTATTCAGACGCTCGACGTGAGCGACAGCGTGAAGGCGGAGCTGATGGCCATTACGCCGTGGAACTACACAGGCATGGCCTGGTGAGCAACCAGCAAGGCAGAATAAGTATTTAGAAGGGGCGTGATGCCTCAATGTTTTCATTATATAATAAATAAGTAAGGTATAACAGAGAAAGAATTATGGATTTCGAGAACGAGAAAAAACAAGACCAGCTGCAACAAACCAACACCGAGCAGCATCAGGAGAGTGGCCGTGAGGGCTACCAGCGCGAGTTCCGTCCGGTAGGACGTTCACCGCGTCCGCGCATCCATTCAGGACAGCGCCCCACACAAAGTTACGAACGACCCAGCTTCAACAAGCGCAACGACGATGAGGGCGGCTTCCGTCCGGAAGGTTTCGGTGCCAGTCTGCAGTCGCAGGCTCCGCAGCGCAGCTATCGTCCGCGTCAGAACAACTATAATAATGGTGGCTATCAGCAGCGTGGCGGCTTCGGTCAGCAGCGTCCGCAGGGTGGCTATCGTCCCCGCTACAATAACCAGGAGGGCGACGAGCAGCAGGGTGGCTACCAGTCGAACTATCAGCCCCGTCAGCAGGGTGGCTATCAGCAGCGTGGCGGCTACGGTCGTCAGCAGGGTGGCTATCAGCAGCGCGGTGGCGGCTTCGGTCGTCAGCAGGGCGGCTATCAGCAGCGTGGCGGCGGCTTCGGTCGTCAGCAGGGCGGCTATCAGCAGCGCGGTGGCGGCTACGGTCAGCAGCGTCAGGGCGGTTTCCGTCCCCGCACGGCCGACTACGATCCCAACAGCAAGTACTCGATGAAGAAGCGCATTGAGTACAAGGAGCAGAACTACGATCCCAATGAGCCCATCCGCCTGAACAAGTATCTGGCCAATGCCGGCGTTTGCAGCCGTCGCGAGGCCGACGAGTTCATCCAGGCAGGTGTTGTCACCGTGAACGGCGAGGTGGTGACCGAGCTCGGAACGAAGGTGATGCGCACCGATGTGGTCAAGTTCCACGACGAACCCGTGACGCTCGAGAAGAAAGTCTACGTGCTGCTGAACAAGCCCAAGGACTACGTGACCACGAGCGACGACCCCCAGCAGCGTAAGACTGTGATGGACCTGGTGAAGAACGCCTGCCCTGAGCGCATCTATCCTGTGGGACGTCTGGACCGCAACACGACGGGCGTGCTGCTGCTTACGAACGATGGCGACCTCGCTTCGAAGCTCACGCATCCGAAGTTCCTGAAGAAGAAAATCTATCATGTAACGCTCGACCACAATGTGACGGCTCACGACCTGCAGCAGATTGCCGAGGGCATCACGCTGGAAGACGGCGAAATCAAGGCCGACGCCGTGGACTATGCCGACCCCGTAGACAAGAAGCAGGTGGGCATCGAGATCCACTCGGGCAAGAACCGCATCGTGCGCCGCATCTTCGAGAGCCTGGGCTACAAGGTGACCAAGCTCGACCGCGTGCAGTTTGCCGGATTGACGAAAAAGAACGTGCGTCGCGGCGACTGGCGCTACCTCACCGAGGACGAGGTCGACCGTCTGCGCATGGGAGCTTACGAGTAATAGGACAACGATATGAAACGAACAAAGATAATTGACGTGCTGAAAAGCACGGACTATGGCAAAGAGGTCTGCGTGAAAGGATGGGTGAGAACCCATCGCTCCAGCAAGGCCGTCGACTTTATCGCACTGAACGATGGCTCGACCATCAAGAACGTGCAAGTGGTGGTAGACCCGACGAAGTTTGATGAGGAACTGCTGAAGCAGATGACGACGGGTGCCTGCATCTGCGCCGTGGGTACGCTGGTGGAGAGCCAGGGTGCCGGACAGTCATCGGAGATACAGGCCACAAGCCTGGAGGTGTACGGACTCTGCGGCAACGACTATCCCATGCAGAAGAAGGGCCAGTCGTTTGAGGCCATGCGCAAGAATGCCCACATGCGTCTGCGCACCAACACCTTTGGTGCCGTGATGCGCATCCGCCACAACATGGCGATGGCCATTCACACCTATTTCCATGAGCATGGTTTCTTCTACTTCCACACGCCGCTGATCACTGCCAGCGACTGCGAAGGAGCCGGCAACATGTTCCAGGTGACGACGAAGAACCTCTACGACCTGAAGAAGGATGAGAACGGAAAAATCATCTACGACGACGACTTCTTCGGCGAGCAGACCAGTCTCACCGTGAGCGGACAGCTGGAAGGCGAGCTCGGTGCAACGGCACTGGGTGCCATCTACACCTTCGGTCCCACCTTCCGCGCCGAGAACTCCAACACGCCGCGCCATCTGGCAGAGTTCTGGATGGTAGAGCCTGAGGTGGCTTTCATCGACCAGGAAGAGCTGATGGACCTGGAGGAAGACTTCATCAAATACTGCGTGCGCTGGGCACTCGACCACTGTAAGGACGACCTGGCCTTCCTGAACCAGATGATTGACAAGACGCTGATTGCCCGTCTGGAAGGAGTGCTCAAGGAAACCTTCGTGCGCCTGCCCTATACAGAAGGCATCAACATCCTGCAGGAGGCCATCAAGAACGGCAAGAAGTTTGAGTTCCCCTGCAACTGGGGCGACGACCTGGCTTCTGAGCATGAGCGCTACCTCGTAGAGGAGCACTTCAAGAAGCCGGTCATCATGACCGACTATCCGCGTGCTTTCAAGTCGTTCTACATGAAGCAGAACCAGGATACGGCCGACGGCGGCTCGGTGGGCTACAAGGGAGCGGTTGCTCCTGGGCCTACGATGCAGGGCACCGACGTGCTGTTCCCGCAGATTGGCGAAATCATCGGCGGCTCCGTGCGTGAGGAGAGCTACGAGAAGCTGATGTCGGAAGTGGAGCGTCGACAGATGGATCAGACCCACCTGTGGTGGTATCTCGACACGCGTCGTTGGGGTAGCTGCCCGCATGCCGGCTTCGGTCTCGGCTTCGAGCGCCTCATTCTGTTTGTCACAGGCATGCAGAACATCCGCGACGTCATTCCTTTCCCGCGTACACCGAAGAGCGCAGAATTCTAAGACAGCGCGTGCTGTCAATCCCGATAAAGGGCGCAAAGAGCGAATCTTTGCGCCCTTTCTGTTGTTGTTTTTGCTGCTAACCGTCAGGTGGTTATATCAAATGCTCATGTTTTTCAGCCAAATACTCCAAAACTCGTCGAAAGGTGAGCGGAAAGTACACGTTATGTGCGGAAAAATTTGTATTTTTGCAAAGCCGATAAATGAAAACAATGAGATTAACTACTAAGATACTGATGTCCTTTTTGGGATGTTTGACACTGTTAGCCTGTCACGATGGAAGGCAGAACGCCTACCAGGAACTTGATGCGGCACTGGTTAGTCTCGATGATTCTATCAAGCATTTCTCACCGCGAGCACTCGCATTGATTGACAGCGGAATAGCTGCCGCCACCGACTCGCTGACCTATTATTCCTACTACGAGCGGAAAGCCAAATACTACTACCTGACCACCACGCCCGACTCGATGCTTCCCTACATCGAACGGACGCTCGACTTCTGCCGGCGCAACGAGCCTTCGCCACAGCTGCAGGTCGTCAAAGGGATGGCACTGGAGAGCAAGGCCGTCTATTATCAGCACTTCCGCCAGCAGTCAGACAGCGTCATCATACTGCATCAGCAGGCCTATGAAGCGCTGCGCGGCAGTAACCATGTGATTCCGCTCATCAGTCTGACGGCCAATCTGGGCGATGCCTACGCGCTCAAGAACAACCTGCCCGAGGCAGCGCACTGCTATCGGCACGCCATCTACCTGGCCGACTCGCTGCAGGCCGACATCGAAGTAAAGACATCGCTCTATTTGGGACTGGGTCACATCTACGTCTGCCTGAAAGACTACGACAGTGCCGCTGCCTATTATAAGATGGTAAATGAGCACTACGACGTGCTGCCGCCTAACCTGAAGTTCTACTTCCTGAACAACTACGGCAACTACTTCTACTTCCGCCATGACTACCCACAGGCGCTCCGGCAGTTTGAACAACTGAAACAGCTGCTCGAACAGACTGGCGTCGGCGACGGCTTCGACATGCAGCTGTGCAAGCTCAACATGGCCGACGTGTATCTGAACTTAGGACGTCTGGAGGAATCGAAGCAGTGTCTGGACCAGGTGCAGCCCTTCTTCGAACAGCATCACGTGGAAGCCGCTATCTACTACGTGCACAGTATTCGTATCGGACTGGCTGCCCAGACAGGCCAGCGACTGCAGCTGCAACAGCTGTTTGAGTCGGAGCGCGACTTCGCAGCGCCGGAACCGGGCATGAAAGACATACGCTACAAGTATCTGGGCGACTACTATGAGGCAATGGGACAGACCGCCGAAGCCCTGCGCATCCTGAAAGAACTCGACCAGAGCCAGGACTCGGCAACCATGAGTAGTGAGCGCATGCAGACCATTGAACACATGATGCTGCTGAGCGAAGATACCATCCGGCTGCACCAGCAGCTGGCCATCGAGGAACAGAAGGTGGAGACACGGACGGCCTATGTCTTTGTGCTCGTGCTGGTGGCCGTCATTCTGCTGCTCATGCTCTACTATTATATGATGAACCGCCGGCGAAGGCTGCAGACAGAGCGCGACATGCTGAGACTGAGACTGGCCAACGTCAGGAACCGCATCTCGCCCCACTTCGTGTTCAATGTGATCAACCGCCACATCAGCAGGGTCGGAAAGGCCGAGGAAAACGAGCTGATGAAGCTGGTGGACTTGATTCGTGCAAATCTCAGCGTGTCGGGCAATACGCTCATTACGTTGCGTGAGGAGCTGGAGTTCGTGCGCCATTACGTCGATGTAGAGCAGCAAGGCATGGACTTCACTTTCGAGGTAGAAGGCCCTGGCGACGAGGAACTGTCGCGAATCCTGCTCCCCTCGATGTTTGTGCAGATACTGGTGGAGAATGCCGTGAAGCATGGCATGCGTGGAATCGACCGCCAAGGTCATCTGCTTATCAAGGTAGACGCCCGTGAACAGGAGACGGAGATTGTGGTTGCCGACAACGGACGCGGCTTCGACTACCGTGCCGTCACCGGCAACTCCACGGGCATCGGCCTGACCATTCTGCGGCAGACCATCGCCATCTTCAATGAGTACAATCGCCATCACATGGACTTCCAGATACACAATATTACCAATAACGAGGGACAGACGCAAGGCTGTGAGGCTACGCTGCTCATTCCCAGAGAAATCAGAATTATAGACCACAAAACTATAGACTATGAGAAAAATTAAGACCATCATCGTTGACGATGAACAACTGGCTATTAACGTGCTCACCGACAAGCTGAAATACTACAGTGAGATAGAGGTTGTTGGGGTGGCCAACGATGGGACCAAAGCTTTGGAACTACTGAAAGCAAAGAAACCCGACCTGCTGTTCCTCGATGTAGAGCTGCCCGACATGAGCGGCATCGACTTCCTGGAGCGTATGGAGGAACAAGGACTATGGTGCTACGTTGTCATGTGTACTTCGTATGAAAAGTATATGTTGCCCGCTTTCCGTAACAATGCTTTCGACTACCTGCTGAAACCCGTCAAGGACGACGAGCTGCAGATGGTGATAAAGCGTCTGATAGCCGAGAAGGCTAATCCGCACCATCTGCATGGCAACAGTATTATCCGGCAGATTGACGGCAGTTTCCTCTTCTATCTGAACACCGTCGACTTTCAGCTGGTGAAGATACAGGATATCGGCGTGTTCCAGTATAACCACTCGCAGCGGGTATGGGAGGTGGTTGTGGCCAATCAGGCGCACCCCATCAAGCTGAAGCGCAACGTGACCAACGAGATGCTGGTGGCACTCGACCCGCAGTTGGTGCAGGTGCATCAGACCTACATCATCAACATTACCTGTCTGATGAAGGTGAAGGACAACATCTGCTATCTTTATCCGCCTTTCGACAAGGTCGACTATGTTCGTGTGGGCCGTTCGTTCCGCAAGAAACTGATAGAGCGTTTCCGGGTGCTTTAGGGGGTATTCAGACCAGTCTGATGCCATCTTCCTCAATGACGATGAGGTGGCGTTTGTAGAGGTCGCCAATGGCACGCTTATAGGCTTTCTTCGACACCTTGAAGCGGTCGTAGATCAGTTCGGCATCGCTTTTGTCGCCCAGGTTGCAGCGCCCGTTGTTCTCATAGAGATAGCGCAGCAGCACTTCGGCGAAGTCGAGTGTATGCTGGTGGCCGGTGGGCTGTAGCGTAAGGTCTATCTTCCCGTCGAGGCGCACGTGGTCTACATAGGCTCTGAGACGGTCGCCCGTCGTCAGGCTGCGGAATATCTGGTTATCGTAGAGCTGCCCTTGGTGGCGATTGTCGATGATAGTCTTGAAGCCTAGCGGCGTCTTCTGCCATACTAGGCAGTCCACCTCGTCGCCATGCTTATAGGTGGGATGCTCGTCAGACAGATACTTGTCGACCTTGGCGGTAGCCATCAGTCTGTGGCTCTCCTCGTCTTCCTTGATATATACAATGTACTTCCGGCCGCGTTCCATGCGCTGTTTCTGTTCGCGGAAGGGACAGAAGAGGTCTTTCATGAGTCCCCAGTTGAGGAAAGCACCGTATTCGTTGGTCCATGCCACCTCTAAATGGGCAAATTCGCCCACCAGTGCCAGCGGTTTCTCGGTGGTGGCAATGATGCGCTCGTCCTGGTCTAAGTAGAGAAACACTTCGAGCTCGTCGCCGATGTTGGCACCTTGAGGCACATAGCGGGTAGGTAACAGGATTTCGCCTTCGTCGCCACCGTCGAGATAGAGGCCGAAGTCTACGCGCTTGGTAATGCGCAGAGTGTTGTAGGTTCCTATTTTTATCATGGTTCTGCTGGGGTTGGCTGTGTTTCTGCTGGGGCGGGCTGAGGCTCTGCTGCAACCAGCAGGCCGTCCTTCATCTTGATGGTGCGGTCGGTGATGGTGGCGAGGCCTTCGTCGTGGGTTACGATGACGAAGGTCTGTCCGTATTTATCGCGCAGGTCGAAGAAGAGCTGGTGAAGTTCGGCCTTGTTCTGGCTGTCGAGTGAGCCGCTGGGTTCGTCGGCCAGGATGACGGCGGGATTGTTGATGAGGGCGCGGGCCACAGCCACGCGCTGCTTCTCTCCTCCCGAAAGCTCTGCAGGTTTATGGGTGGCGCGGTCGGTCAGTCCCATAAACTGCAACAGCTCTTGAGCGCGCTCCTTGGCCTGACGCCTTGAGGTGCCGGCGATAAAGGCCGGAAGCATGATGTTCTCAATGGCCGTAAATTCTGGCAGCAGTTGATGGAACTGGAACACGAATCCCAGATGGCGGTTGCGGAAGTCGCTCAACTTCTTCGATGACAGGGTGGTGGTATCGATACCATCCACGCAGACAGTGCCCGTGTCGGGGCGGTCGAGCGTGCCGATGATCTGTAGCAGGGTGGTCTTACCGGCACCGCTGGGACCTACGATGCTGACTATCTCGCCACGGTCGATGTGGAGATCGATGCCCTTGAGCACTTGAAGCGAGCCGAAACTCTTGGTGATGTTGGTGATGTCTATCATTTTTTTGAGTGGATTGGACTGGGACTGGTTGTGGCCGGGAGGCTGGCATAAGCACTTACCTGGAGCTTTTGCGGTGCATCCAGCGTAGCAGGAGGTCGTAGATGCTGCTCTCTTCGTGGTGCTGGGCCTCGGTGAAACTCATGCGGTCTTCCTTCGTGTCGCCATATTGGTCGGGGAATACAATCATGAGGTTCTTGCCAGAGAAATGCTTCTGCAACTCGTCGGGCAGGCGTTCCAGTGCATTCTTATAGGAAATAGTGCCCTTACGGGCTGTAACTACGACAAACATGTGGTCGGGTGCAATGTTCTCGGCCAGGCGTGGCAGCTCGTTCCAGTGGGCCATCGGGGTGTATTCGGCCCGCACGGAAGGGTGCAGGTTGTTGATGTACTCGGCAATGAGCTCAAGCGACTCCTGCCGGCCGTGGAACTGAATGCGGCAATCGAGGTTGCCAGCCATGCGGCTGAGCCGCTCTAACCAGCGGCGGAAGCCCGGTTCGAACTCTGCCCTGGAGGGAACGGCCACCTGAATGCGGCGCAGTGTGGCGAGGGGTTGCACAAAGCGGATGAGCAGGATTTGGCGGTTCAGACCGTTGTAGAGGCTCTGGATGAATTCGCCCCAGAACTTCGGGTTCACGTCGGTGTGCACGTGCATCCCCATGATAACTTCTGAGGCCGCAAACTCGCGGAAGGCATGCTTGATGCCGTTGGCAATGTTGGTGGCCAGCCGCACTTGGGTCTGCATCTGAACTTCGGCGGCACTGGCCTGTCGTTGCAGCTGTTCCAGCAGCCGCAGCCCCTGCTCACGTCCTTTGGCGGCATGCTCGTCGTCGTAGACCACATTGAGTGCTACAATGCCGCGGTTCAGCTTATGGTTACGCATCAGGATGGCAACGTCGAGCAGTTGCGGTGCAATCTCAGGATATTTCACGCAGAGCAGAATCTTCTCGTCGTCGCTTTGCGGAAGTGCTTGCTCGAGGTGAGCCATGTCGTTGAGGATGATTTGCTTGGCGGCATGTTCGGTCATCAGGGTCGAGATGATGCACGTCACAAGTATCATGATGACCACTCCGTTGAGCATGTCGTCGTTGACGAGGGGGACGTTGGGCAGCACTTCGAGATTGCGACCAATCATGGCAATGGCAATAGCGCCTGCAGCATGAGCCGAAGTGAGTCCGAACATCATGTTGCCCGACGACAATGGCAGACGGAAAATCAGACTGCTCAGATAGGCCGCCACTGCTTTGCCAAAGGTTCCGAAGAAGGCGATAAGCAGCACTACCCACACCACGCTGAGGCTTCCCAGCAGGCGGATGTTGATGAGCATGCCCACACCAATCAGGAAATAGGGAATGAAAAGGGCGTTGCCAATGAACTCGATGCGGTTCATCAGCGGCGACACCTGCGGAATATACCTATTTAATATAAGGCCGGAAAGGAAAGCACCGAAGATGCCTTCGAGTCCGATGAGGTCGGAGCAGGCCGCACTGAGGAACATGATGGCCATGACAAAGATGTACTGCATGACGGCATCGCTGTAGCGGCGAAGGAAAAAGCGCGTCAGCTTCGGTATCAGAACGACGGAGGCAGTACAGAATACCACGATTTTCAGCACGAACAGAACCCAGAACCAGATGCTGGCGTCGCCGCTGAACGAGGCTGAGAGGGCTGCCACCATGACCAGCGCCAGCAGGAGCGCAATCATGGAAGAGCCAACGCTGAGCGAGACGCTGGGATTACGCTGCAAGCCATAGCGCCCAACGATGGGGTAGGCGATGAGCGTGTTGGATGCCATGATGCAACCCAAGAGGAACGAGGCAGCAGGCGAATAGCCAAGCACGAAGATTGCCATGACATAGGTGAGCAACAGCGGTACGAGACAGGTCAGAAGTCCGAAGATGAGGAAGTTGCGCGTGTTCTTCTTTACGCCCTCCATGTCCATCTCAAGTCCGGCAAGGAACATGATATAGTAGAGTCCTACGCGTCCGAATAGCTCGAAGGAGTTATCGCGTTCCAGGATGTTGAGCCCGAATTTGCCAATGGCGATTCCCGCCAGCACCAGTCCGATGATGTGGGGAATACGCAGTTTGCTCATGACAATCGGGGCAAAAAGCACAATCAGCAGTACCACGAAGAAAATCAGCGTGGGGTCGGTGATGTGGAAGTATGCAGCCAATAGTGTCATTCTGACTGCAAAGATACGAATTTTTTGGCACGGATTATGCGGATTACGCGGATTTTTTGTAATTTTGCACCCAAATAACGGATTTAAATAGAAAAAAGTAAGATGAAAGTAGCAATTGTGGGCGCCTCGGGCGCTGTAGGCCAGGAGTTCCTGCGCCTGCTCGATGAGAGAAATTTTCCGATGGATGAACTGGTCCTGTTTGGTTCTGAACGTTCGGCAGGCACTAAGTACACTTTCCGTGGTAAGGAGCTCACCGTGAAGCTTCTTCAGCATAACGATGACTTCAAGGACATCGACATTGCTTTCACGTCGGCAGGGGCAGGCACGTCGAAGGAGTTTGCCGAGACCATCACGAAGTATGGAACCGTGATGATTGACAACTCGAGTGCTTTCCGCATGGACGACGATGTGCCTCTGGTGGTGCCTGAGTGCAACGCGGCAGATGCGCTGAAGCGTCCGCGTGGTATCATTGCCAACCCCAATTGCACCACTATCATGATGGTGGTTGTGCTGCAGCCGCTGGAGCAGCTGAGCCACATCAAGCGCATACATGTATCGTCGTATCAGAGCGCTTCGGGAGCTGGTGCCGCCGCAATGGCAGAGCTGCAGCAGCAGTACAAGGAGATGGTAGAGACGGGCGAGGTGAAGACAATCAAGAAGTTCCCGCACCAGCTGGCCTACAACGTCATTCCGCAGATTGACGTGTTCCAGCCCAATGGCTATACGAAGGAAGAGATGAAGATGTACAACGAGACGCAGAAGATCATGCACACCGACGCTAAGTGCTCGGCCATGTGTGTCCGTGTCAGCTCGTTGCGCTCTCATTCAGAGTCTGTATGGATTGAGACGGAGCGCCCCATCAGCGTGGAAGAGGCACAGAAGGCCATTGCTGCTGCTCCTGGCTGTACGCTCGTCGACGATCCCTCGACGCTTACATACCCCATGCCGCTTGAGACGGCTGGCAAGGACGACGTCTTCGTTGGCCGTGTTCGTAAGGACCTCAGTGACGAGAATGGACTGACGTTCTGGCTTTCGGGCGACCAGATCCGTAAGGGTGCTGCGCTGAATGCCGTTCAGATTGGTGAATACCTGATAAAGGTAGGTAATGTGAAGTAATAGTAACGCTAAAAACCAATAAAACGATGAAGAAGTTAGTTTTTATGTTTGTGGCTGTTGCCATGATGATGGGCGCTTGCTCCGGTGAGCGCGAGTATCTGAACTATCGAGGCATGTCGATGGGTATGTCGGCAAAGCAGATGGTTGACTCTCTGCAGATGCAAGGTCTGGCACTTGACACTAATAAGTATGAAGACCGTTATGTGCTTTCCGATACCATTGCTCGTAATTTCTCTGTGGCTATCTATCATCAGAACGATACCATTAGCGACATTCTTGAAAACTATGTGGCTACCTACAACGATTCTACAAGTAATCTGTGGCAGAAGCTGCACGACGAGTTCGAGAAGGAGTTCGGATGGCCTAACATGCGTCATAGTGGCGACCTGCACAAGGATGCTTTCTACAAGAACGACAAGGGAACGGTGGAACTCATTCTGCTGAACACGTACAGCCCTACGCTCACTGTACGCTATTCCACGATGATGACGGAATAAGCGCATCGCTTTAGAACAGACAATAAAAAACGAACGGCCATTTGGTCGTTCGTTTTTTTGTGTCGACACTTGGATTCGAACCAAGGACCCCCACCATGTCAAGGTGATACTCTAACCAACTGAGCTATGCCGACTTTTGGAAATCGGGTGCAAAGGTAGCGAAAAATAGCGAAATCACCAAACAAAAAGGCAGAAATTATCTTAATAATGATAATTTCTGCCTTTTCTGTATTGATTACAGGCTGCTTACTGCTTCTCGGCAAAGGTGCGGAAGTAGTCTGTGCAGGTCTTCTGCCATTCGCGGGCATTCTGCACCTGTTCTTTCAGCTTGGCATCGACGGCCTTCCATCGCTGTTCGTCGATGATGGGCTTTGCCTGCTGCCAGATGGCATGGAAGTCTTCCGCCTCGTTCACGCCACGCGCATAACGGAACTGAAGCTCTTCCCACAACGTGCGTCCGCTGTTCAGCCGGCGTGTCCAAGGCACGTGGTGGAACCACAGCAACAGGTTCTCAGGACAGGTGTTGATGTTGTCGTAGCGTGAGCAGTAAGGTTCGCGATATTGTGCTGTGGCATTGCTGCCGGCACTGCTGCGGTCGAAGCCAATACCGTTCTTGTCGGCCTGATGGTAGTAGACGGGGCACCACTCAATGGGGTAGTTGGCCTTGAAACCGTTGGGCTCCGGGCCATAGTGGTGGTCGAACTTAAAGATATGATGCAGTCCGAGCGGCATCATATAGTCTACACAGGCCTCGCGGCTGCGGAGCATCATGCTGATGAGCTGCGAATTGTTGGTAGAGAATGTCTGTGCCAGCCACTCTTCTGCTATCTGTTTTGAGGAGAGCGAGGGGTTCCATGCCAGGCGTCCGAAAGCATACCAGTTTGCTTGGGCGAAGTGGTGTCCGCACCAGTTTGTGTCGTCGCCGATGTTGGCTACGCCGGCAATACCTTCTAACTTCGAGGGGTTGACGTAGGTGAAGAACTCTTTCCACATAGGAGCGAGAAAGACCATGTGCACGCTTTGTCCCAGATACTCCTGCGTGATTTGCAACTCGGCCATCTGCCGTGTCTGTCGCATGTTGTCGAAGATGGGGGCGTACGGCTCGCGGGGCTGGAAGTCGAGCGGACCGTTTTTCGACTGCAAGATCACGTTGTCGCGGAATTGTCCGTCGAGTTCTGCAAACTCCGATACGGCCTGCTTCACGCGGTCTTCGCCTTTGTGCTTAGCGCCATAGACGAATGAGCGCCACATGACAATGCCTCCGTAGGGCTTCAGTGCGTCGGCCAGCATGTTGGCACCATCGGCGTGCGTCCGGTTATAGTCGAAAGGACCAGGCTGCCCCTCGGAGTTGGCTTTCACGAGGAAACCACCGAAGTCGGGTATGAACTGATAGATCTCCTTGGCTTTCTGCTGCCACCATCGGCGCACCTTCGCGTTCAGCGGGTCGGCAGTGGGCAGGTCGCCCAATGCTTTCGGCGAGCCGAAGTTTACGGAGAGGTAGACGCGGATGCCGTAAGGCCGCAACAGGTCGGCTATCTCCTTTACCTTATTAATATACGCGCGCGTAAGCATCTTCGGCGAAGCATTCACGTTGTTGAGCACTGTGCCGTTGATGCCGATGCTGGCATTTGCCAGAGCATACTGGCGAATGCGCTCGCTGTCGAAGCTCATGTCCTTGTGCCAGAAGATGCTGTGGCCGGCATAGCCGCGCTCAATCGAGCTGTCGAGGTTGTCCCAGTGGTTCAGAATGCGGTACTTGAAGGCGGGTGCCGATGCCCCTGTTTCGCCGCGCAGCAGCGCACAGGCTCCATAGATAAGGCCGGTCGAGCTGTTGGAACAGATGCGGCGGTCGTCGGCAGTGCCCTCAATGCGGTAGCCGTCGTTGGCCGGCATCGTAGCGTCGATGGTGAGTGTCACCTGCCGTCCCGTGTAGTAGTCGCGCAGTAGCTGGGCGGCAATGCCGTCGTCGCCCTTGACGGTGGCTTTCTTCACAAGCGGATAGCGCAGCCAGAGGCGGCTACCGTCTTCGGCCGAAGCTTGGCTGAACGACAGGAAACTAAAAATGATGGAAAGAAGTACGTAGGCTGTTCGCTTCATGATATGTGTCTTAAGTATTTTCTGATTTCCTTGCGGGCTAATCCTAATCGGTGTTCCACCGACTTGTAGCCTTGGCCCAGCGACTGCGAAATCTCGCTGACGCGCATGCCGCCGTAGATGTGCATTCGGTAGACCTCGCGACAGTTCTCGGGCAGACGAGCCAGTCCTCGCTCCATCTGCTCGGTGATTTCGCGTGCCGAGAGCACCGATTCGAGTTCGTCTTCTACCTGCGATGAGTGCACGAGAACGTGCTCATATTCCTCGCGTGACTGGCGTCGGCGGTAGTAGTCGAAAACCAGGTTGCGTGCAATGGTGTAGACGAGCGACGGCAGGGTGATCGTTGTGATGGGACGAGTGCCCGTCAACAGTCGCAGGAACACCTCCTGCACGATGTCTTCGGCATCGTCGGCACCACAAAGACGACTGCTCACGAATGCGAGCAGTTCGTCCCGATGGGCTTCATAGTAGGTGCTTATGAGTTCTTGATTACTCATTCATTACTTTCTGTATGGTGCCGTCCTCGTTGTAGAAAAGGCGCTGCACCTTGAGTGAACGCAGGTGTGTGACGTCGTTAGAGGGTACGCAGTCGTGGTAGAACAGATACCATTGACCCTTGTACTCAACGATGCTGTGGTGAGTGGTCCATCCTACGACGGGATCGAGGATGACACCCTGATAGGTGAACGGGCCGTAGGGCGAGTCGCCGATGGCGTAGCACAGGAAGTGGCTGTCGCCAGTAGAATAGGAGAAGTAGTACTTTCCGTTGTACTTATGCATCCACGATGCCTCGAAGAAGCGATGCGGGTCGCCGGCCTTCAGCGGCTGTCCGTCCTTGTCGACGATTACGACGGGGCGCGGAGCTTCGGCAAACTGCAGCACGTCGTCGCTCATGCGTACCACAAGGCTGGGCAGTGCGGGAGCGTCGGGCTGTGCGAAGAGCTGGGTCTTGTGGTCGGGAGCCGGACCCAGGTCGATGAGCTTGTTGTCATCGCCATACTTGCCGGCAACGGGAGCCTGTCCGTTGGGGATGGCTCTCCACCACTGCAGCTGTCCGCCCCAGAGGCCTCCGAAGTAGCAATAGATTTGTCCGTCGTCGTCCTTGAACACGCAGGGGTCGATGGAGAAAGAACCGCGGATGGGATGCTCCTGTGGCACGAATGGGCCTTCGGGCTTGTCGGCTACAGCCACACCGAGGCGGAACACGCCGTCGTAGGCCTTGGCCGAGAAGATGAGGTAGTACTTGCCGTCCTTCTCAATCACATCGTTGTCCCACATCTGCTTCTCTGCCCAGGGCACCTGCTCTACGCTGAGAATCACGCCGTGGTCGGTAGCCTCGTCGTTCTCAATATCGTTGAACGACAGCACGTGGTAGTCTTTCATCTGGAAGTGTCCGCCGTCATCGTCGAAACATTCGCCGGCATCCCAGTCGTGTGAGGGATAGACGTAGAGGCGTCCGTTGAATACGTTGGCCGAAGGGTCGGCCATATAGTCACTTGGGAAAAGGTAACGGGGTAGTTTAGCCATGATAATATCTTTCTTTTTTATTTATTGATACAGTTTGATGATTTCCTTGACAATAGGTTTCGGCTGGTACTGGCGGTCGAAGAGCAACGGGTAGTTGGTGCGTCCGGCAATGGGCCAGCCATTGAGCCATGAGCCACCGTCGCTGATGCCCCACAGGTTGATGCGGCTGATTTGCGAGCGGTGCTTATAGTAGATTTTGAACAGGCTGAGCCAGCGGGCATCCAGCTCGCGCTGCTTCTCGGCAGGTAGTCCGTTGGTGTAGGGGTTCAGCTTCTGCTGGTATTCGAAGTTCTGTGCCACGTCGGCTCCGCCGAACTGCTGCGGGTTGGGCAGCACGTTGACGTCGAGCTCCGTAATCATCACCTTCACGCCGCAGGCGGCAAAGGCGTCGATAGACTTTTCGTATTCGGCCAGGTTGGGGTAGTCCAGGCCATTATGGCTCTGCATGCCCACGCCGTCGATGCGCAGTCCCTTGGCCTTGAGCTTCTTTACCAGTCGGCAAACGGCCTCGCGCTTGGCCTGTCCGGCCATCGAGTAGTCATTATAGTAGAGCTCGGCATCAGGGTCGGCCTCATGGGCTGCACGGAAAGCAATCTCGATGAACTCCTCGCCCATGAGGTTGAAGAACGGCGACTTGCGGAACGACCCGTCGTCCTCGATGGCTTCGTTCACCACGTCCCATCCGTGCACCTGCCCTTTGAAGTGGCCTACTACGGTCTTGATGTGCTTCACCATTCGTTCGCGCAGCAGCTCCTTCGATGCGGGGCTGGCGTTGTAGCCGGCCGTAAACCACCAGTCGGGGGCCTGTGAGTGCCATACCAGGCAGTGGCCAATGATTTTCAGGTTGTTCTGCTCGCAGTATTTGACAAACTTGTCAGCCACGCGGAAGTCGAACATTCCTTCGGCAGGGGCCAGCGTCTCGCTCTTCATGCAGTTTTCGGCCACGGCGCAGTTGAAGTGCTCCTTCAGCACCTTCGTGGCCTCGGGCACCTGTCCATCGCTCTGCCATTGGTTGACGGCAGCTCCGATGAGCGCGTATTTTCCGATGGCGTCCTTCAGCCCTTGGGCCATGGCTGCCAGCGGCAGCATGGCCATGCAGAGCATAAGTATCTTCACGCTTTTATTCATCATTTGCTGTTGCGTGCCTCAATTTCTTTGTTAATCTCGTCCAGTCTCTCGTCAGTGAGCGGGTACTTGTAAACCAGGTAGCCTACGACAACGAGGAGCATGGCGGGAATGATGCAGGTGAACCACAGGATGGCATTCTGAGCAATCTCAGAGTAGTTGGCCAGCTTCGGGTAATAGGCGTTCACCGGTCCGCTGATGAACGATGCCAGGAACACGACGACGAAGATGCAAAGAACCAACTGGAGACACTTGCTTGCCTTGAACTCCTGCCACATCTCGCCGAAGGAAACGGGCTTGTCGGGGGTCGTGGTGATATTCTCCTTACTGCCCATGAAGCAAAGCATCAGAAGCACAAAACCGACGAGGGCGAAAATGCACGTTACCGTAAACCATGCCATGGGGTCGGTTGCCAACGCAGACTCTTCGGTAGCGAAGTTGAAGCCAATCCATCCCATCACCAGAGGCGTAATCCATCCGGCAATCGAGAAGCCTGCCTTGAAGGCAACGCCGGCAAGCGCATTGACCGTGGCTGCAGGTCTGTTGCCTGTGCGATACTCTGCTTCTGTGATGACCTCAGGAACCAGTGCCCACATCAGCGAGCCTACGAGCAGGCCTACGCCGGTCATCACCTTCGCAACTTGCACGATGGCATTGTATTTCTCGACATCAAAGAATTTACCAACGGTGAACAAGATGGCAAAACCAACAAGGCCGACGGCCAGCAGCGTATAGTAAAGACCTTTCTTACCCAGCCATTTCTTCAGAATGGGCAAAGAGGGCAGGATGATGAATGCGGGAATAGTGCCAATGGCCATGAATGTGGCCTGATTCCAGTCAATGGCGGTGTGAACACACATGGCCAGTCCTATCGGGAAGCCAGCCTGCACCACAATCTGACCGATATTTGCACATACCATACGTGTGGAAGTAAGTATCAGCACCTCGTCGTTGTCGCGGGTCATACTTGCCATGATTGAGCCGTAAGGGATGTTCACCACAGAGTAAATCATGCTCAGCACGGTGTAGCTGGCTGTGGCATAGATCATCTTCATGGCCATCGACCACGTTGCTGCTTGGGGAAGCATCAATAGGCAGGCAGCCACCGTAAGAGGAATGCCACCGTAGAGCAGGTAAGCACGATACTTGCCTATTTTCGGATTTCTATTGTCGATATAGCGCCCCACTACAGGACTCCAGAAACAGTCAATGAGTCGAACCGTGAGAATCAGTCCGCTGACGAAAGCGGGATTGATCTTCAGCACTGTAGTAAGATAAATCATCAGGTAGCACGCTACTGTCTGGAAAATCAGGTTTTGTGCCAGGTCGCCCGAACCGAAACCGATGCGCTGCAGCCATGACAATTTGTAGAAGCCTTTTTCTTCGTTCAAATTTTTATCAGCCATTGCTTTGTCTTGTTTTTAATGTTTTCGAATGCAAAAGTAATGTTTTTTCTCCAAATAAACGTACGAATATGTTTCAGATGCTTAACAAAATGTTTCATTGAGACATATTTCTTTTTGTAAAGATGCCTTTTTTAGCGGAAAATGGTTAATTTTGCCCTTGTTATGAGAAAACTATTCCTATTACTACTTGCGCTCTTCAGCGCTTGGTCGGCAGACGCTAAGGTCGTGCTGCCGCAGTTGTTTCAGTCAGGCATGGTCATGCAACGTGGAAAATCCATTCCTGTTTGGGGACAGGCCGATGCCGGCGAAACGGTGAATGTTACATTTAAGAAAAAGGTATATACAGCCATTGCCGATGCCCAAGGCCGTTGGCAGGTCATGCTGCCGCAACAGAAGGCGGGCGGACCTTTCGATTTGAAGATTGAGAGTGGTTCGCAAGGAGGTGAAGCCATCGTGCTCACCGATGTGCTCATTGGCGATGTGTGGCTCTGCTCGGGTCAGTCGAACATCGACGTCACCATCGAACGCGTCTACCCGCAGTACGGTCGGGTGATTGACGACTACGAGAATCCGCAAATCCGCATGTTCCGCGTGCAGACCGACACCGATACTCACGGTCCGAAGAAGGACATTCGGCCCACGCCCATCAACTGGAAACCCGTCACGAAGCAGAATGCCTGGCTCTTCTCTGCTGTAGGCTATTTCCTGGGACGCGAGATGTTCGAGAAGACCATGGTGCCCCAGGGCGTGATTGTCAACAGCGTCGGTGGCACACCGATACAGGCATGGCTCGATGCCGACACGCTGAAACAATACTATCCGCAGGAATATCAGCGCACGCAGTTCTTCCAGGACGACGAGATGGTGCGCTCGCTGCAGCAAGCCAACGGGCGTGCCCAGAACCGCTGGCAGCGCATGCTCAACGATACCGACCCTGGCTTTGCTCAGAACTTCGCCGCCCTGAGCTACGACGACAGTCAGTGGGAACTGAAGAATGTGTTCAGCCGTGCTGCCGACGGACGTCAGCTGAGCGTCAACCTGACGCGCGACTTCCGCTATACCGGCTCCTTCTGGGCTCGGCAGTATGTGGAGGTCGACGCAGCTCATGCTGGTCAGGCATGCCGTCTGCTGGTGGGAACGCTTTACGATGCTGACCAGACTTACGTGAACGGACGTCAGGTAGGCTCTACCGGCTATCAGTATCCGCCGCGCCGCTACACGATTCCTGCCGGAGTGCTCGTGGCCGGTCGCAATGCGCTCACCGTGCGCTTCACCACCAAGGGCGGGGCGCCACACTTCATTCCCGAAAAGCCTTATAAGCTCATCTTCGACGACGGCACCGAGATTGCGCTCTCTGAGCAGTGGCGACTCCACGAAGGAAAGCGCATGCCGCAGTGCCCCTCGGCCGATGCTGGCGGTCAGAACCTGCCCTCCGTGCTCTATAATGCCATGCACTATCCCCTTGCTCCCTACGCCCTGTCGGGCATGGTGTGGTATCAGGGCGAGTCGAACACGGGCGACGGACTGGCCTATGAGCGCTATCTCACCCACCTCATCACGGGTTGGCGACAGCTCTGGCGCAGTCCCGACATGCCTTTCGTCGTAGTTCAGCTGGCCAACTTCATGGACCCCAGCGACCGCCCGCAGAATACGGGGTGGAGCCAAGTGCGCGAGGCACAGCGGCTGACGGCTCAGAAACTGCCTAACACCGAACTGGCGTGTATCATCGACCTGGGTGAGACCGTCGACATCCATCCGCTGCGCAAGCAGGAGGTGGCCCAGCGCATTGCCCGCAATTTCGACCACATGCTGTGGAACAAGAAGCTGCCGCTTGCCCCTCAGGTGGTGTCGGTAGTGGCCGAAGGCAGCCGCGTTGTGCTCACGCTCGACCAGCCCTTGCGTCAGGACGGCACGCTCTATGAGTTCGAGTTGGCAGGTGCCGACGGCAAATATCAGAATGCTGAGGCCACAGGACAGGGCACGCGCATCGTCGTTTCCTCGTCTATCGCAGCTCCTAAGACCTTACGTTACGCCTGGAAGAACAACCCCCTGCGTGCCAACGTATTCTCGAAAGAGGGCCTCCCGCTCTCTCCCTGTCAGTTGGAAGTGAAGTAGCAACTGCAAAAGATACTTGCTTGAAAAATAAATAAAGATATTTATATACTCACGGCACGGAGAAAATCCATGATTTTCGCCCGTGCCCTTAAATCGTCTTTTTTTTGCGCTTTTTTGCGCCATTTGCAATAAAATCACCCTTATAGGAGCAATTATTGCTCAAAAAGTTTGGCCAATCCAGCCAAAAGCACTATCTTTGCACCGACAGAATCCGCCACGCTTCCCGTAGACCAGCGAACCAGGGCGGGTCTTTTATTTTACGACGATATGAACATCTATACCAAACAGCCACTGAGCATTGCCGATCAGATTGCGAAACTGAAAGCAGATGCCACTCCACGATAGCGAGCATCGTTTCCTCGAAAACTTAGGCGCACTCGACCGCGAGGTGACTCGTTATAGGAGTAATTTATCAAGGAGCACTTCCACAACTTGCATGACTCTCGCTTAATCGCGATTTTCCAGAAATTGTTTGGTCAGTTCCATAAATCTTTGTATCTTTGCACCGCAGTCCCGGTAGTTCCTCTCCCAGATATTCAGGTGCTGGTGATGAATCCGTTTTTTTCATGCCCGTTTGTTTACTGGTTGCAAAGGTACGAAAGATTTTCCAGATAGCAGACGATTACGCAAGATTTCTTAGAAAACGCGAAAACAACGAGCGGGAAGCCAAGACCGACGGAAGTCGGTCTTGGCTTCCCGCTCGTTGTCTTATTGTCAGAATCAATGAACCCACGATTCTTCCTTATCAATATGAATGAAGCAATGTATCTGTCGATTCTACTTGACGATGACCTTTTTCCCACCGATGATGTTGATGCCTTTCTGCGGACGTGCTAGTTTGCTGCCAGAGAGATTATAAATGGCAGAAGGCATTTGGCGGTCTTTCGTAACGTTCAGGATTCCCATCGGGTTCTTATAAGTGAAGTAGCCGGGAGCATCGGGACCACCGTCAATGCGGGCATATTCGCTGTCAGTATGATTGGCATCATACGTTGTGCCGGCTCCGCCAACTAGGCTGGCGCAGTCATTGAACATTGATTCACCTCCTTTCAAAGATGCTTTCGACCAACCATCACCAACATAGATTTTCTTTAAGTTTAAACATTTATTGAACATAAAGTCCATTTCCCACACTTTATTTGTTTTGAAGCCACTCAAGTCGAGGCTTGTCAGACTATTACAATCATAAAACATAGCACGCATATAATAAACGTTATCCGTCTTGAAATTACTCAAGTCAAGACTAGTAAAAGGACATCCCGCGAACATACCTGCCATATCCGCAACTTTGTCAGTTTTGAAATTACTCACGTCAAGACTTGTCAAACCAGAGCACCCAGAGAACATAGAACTCATGTCTGTCACATTAGCGGTATTGAAATTACTTACGTCAAGACTTGTCAAACCAGAGCAGCCAGAGAACATGCCTCCCATGTACGTCACATTAGCAGTATTGAATTTGCTCACATCAAGACTTGCCAAACCAGAACACCCAGAGAACATAAATCTTATATCCCCCACACAGTCGGTCTTAAAGCCGCTTAAGTCGATGTCGGTCAAACTTTTGCAATCTGCGAACATTCTATTCATATTCGTCACTTTGTCAGTATTGAAGGTGCTCAGATCAAGGTGTGCTAGTTTTTTACATCCCCAAAACATAGATGACATATTTGTTACATTGTCTGTTTTGAAACTACTCAAGTCAAGGCTTGTAATGACATAGCAGTCACTAAACATATAATTCATGTCCGTCACATTGTCGGTCTTAAAGTTACGCAAGTCCAAGTTTTTAAGATTATAACAACTATAGAACATACTTGACATATCGGTAACGTTGATGGTATTAAAGCTACTTAAGTCGATGCTTGTCAGATAATCACATCCCTCGAACATTTCGGTCATATTAGTCACATTGTCAGTCTTAAAACGACTCAAGTCAAGACTTGTCAAACCAGAGCACCCAGCAAACATAGCGCCCATATTAGTCACATTATCCGTCTTGAAACGACTCAAGTCAAGACTTGTCAAACCAGAGCACCCAGCAAACATAGCGCCCATATTAGTCACATTATCCGTCTTGAAACAACTCAAGTCAAGACTAGTTAAAGGACATCCCATGAACATACCTTCCATATTAGTCACATTGTCAGTCTTGAAACCTCTCAGATCGATGCTTTCCAACCCACACCAAAAGAACATATAACTCATGTCCGTCACATTGTCGGTCTTTAGATTCTCTATACCTATAATCTCTTTCAAATACTGGCAATAATGAAACCAATATGCCGTACTAGTCAATGAATTACAATTGGCAAAAGACTCGTCAAATATGACTTTCGTTACAGGTGATTTGGCTTCAAACCACCACTTTGGAAAATCATTATAATTTGGACCAAGTTCTGAATATCCAGAAAATGGACCAACACTTAATCCGTTTCGTTTAGACTTTAGTTCATCGTAATAAAACGTTAGTACGGTATTGTCCTCGCTCAGGACTGCATAGGGCGTTTTGTCCTGAGCGTGCAAACTGTTCGCAAAGAAAAGCGTTGCAATTAGTAGTAAGATGGATGATAGTAAATTTGCTTGTTTCATAATTAATAAAATTTGATACTGTTAATAACTTATTTCATGATGATATTAGCAATAATGCTTATTATAAAAGTTCCTGCCAGAGTCAAAAGCATCGACAGGTATGGGTGCTTGTTGAGAAACAGGCAGGCAGAGTCATAGAACCTTCTGCGTATGCGCTTCAATTCACGCTGTACCTGTTTAACCTCGTTGACAGGCAGACCATGTTTCTGCAAATAGGCGATGCATGAAGGGCATAATGTGGGTGACACGCATGAGCGCACACAGTCTTCCTTTTCGCCGCAGAAGTCGAAGAGACAGCCTCTCGCAGCGTCATGCGACTGCATTTCATCACTTGGCGACAACCAGGCGCCTTGCTTAATTCTATATAAAATCACATAGTAGTATATGTGCGTCAGCAAAAGATTCTCCAGTGGAATATGCTCCCTCCGCAGTATCTCTTTTACCTGATAGAATGTCAGCAATATCTGATTTCGTGGGAGGACTCGGCTGATGTAGTTGTCCTCTATACGCACATCAAGCAGATACATCGTAATGTCAGCGTTAGGAGTGGAAATGCCTTGATTCTGAGCAGGCAGGTTGTTGAGCAGATTTGTGTCGGAGTAGCCCCAGTCTGACGTGTCAGAATCCGCAGTCAGTGGATATTCGTCAATAGTGGACATGACTTCAAAAAGCTTGGATTTCCACCCGACTATTTTTTCTTTGTCCAACTCATAGATGATATTCCCCACAGAAATCAACTTGACTTTTACCATATTCGAAAACTTTACGAAAGAAAGGCGTGCAACCATCCGCAACATGCTTTTCTTCCTAGGCTACCGCCAAGTGGCCCTCATTGCATGCAAGTATAGAACAGTCCACGCCTATCAACGTGAACTTTCAGTCTACTTGTCCTCGCAATGAATATTTTGGCGGTATTCAGGAAGAGAGGCCAAGAGCTAAAAGCTCATTTATCCAATAAGTACGAACGGGAACGACGCACAATCCTTTTAGTTATTGATTCGTGTTACTTGTTGGGCTTTCGCCCGACCTTTTCTTGGCCTCGGCAAAGCCTGAACAAGTTCGGCTCTGCACTCGGTTTTCGAAAACGTTCCCTTGTGGGCGAGCCGCACCTGTGCGGTCTGCATCCCGATTTACATTCTCGTTACTTTCTGTTTCTTGTTTTAGATTTTAATTCGTTACTACTGTTCGTTTTCTTCTAATAGTTCCTTTATTCTTTGTATGAAAGCCTCGGCTAATGGTGTGTATTCGTCGGCCATCTCCTTGTCGCAATACACAAAATCATCGTAGTCGCCGCTGTGGCGAATTTCAAATAGACGGCTGAAGGTCTTGCCATGTTCCTTCTCTAATAAGCCCTTGGATACGAAATGCAGTCCGAGCATTGTCTTCACCCCTGCATGTGAAGATGTTGAGATGCCATTCTTTACAAACAGTGCCAGCGCAGCGTAGAAGCACGCATAGTACAGGCGGTTGAAAGCTGCATTGTAATAGCCCTCTTTTGCCAGCAGACGTGCTTCCTGCAAAGTCTCGTTGGCTCGCTCAATCCTGTATTTCACAAGATCGGTGCGACTCTGTTCGTCAAGCGTCTCACTCATATTCTGATACCTTCATTTATTACGTTGATGTAGAACGGGGTCTTAAACGGGCGATTCTCCCATTGCTTGCGTAGCATTATCATTGGACTGATAAGGACGCCCGTTGCAAGTTCTATGTCATAGAGTGCCCCTGATAGTTTGTCCTCATGTTTCAGGTCACGTTTGTCGCCATCAAGCAAAATCAGCACATCAATGTCGCTGTCGCTGCGAGCATCGCCACGAGCCTCCGAGCCATAGAGTATGGCTGTCGCCGTAGGGGCAACTTTGTGGATTGCCTTGCTTATTTGGTTTACAACTTCCGTTCGTCTCATATTCATAGTCCTTATACGTTTGCAAAAATACACAAAAAACTCCACATTCATAGGTTTTTAAATAAAAAAAGTGCTAATTATTATGCGATTTTAGCCGAAGACTGTAGATGTTAGGTGGAAACAAGGTATATATAACAAATAAAGTCACCTCGCATGGGGGGTGACTGTCATTTTTTTGCTTTCTGTAAAACTCGGCTGGTTTCATCAAAGGAATGCTTTCATTTTTCTCATTCCTGCCAACGCTCATCAAGTTCCTTGTCCAAGTCGAAGTCTTTCGGCAGTGGGCCGCACGTCATTGCCATCACCCTTGCCGACGGCTTATAGTCCTTTGGAATCTTCGGAAACACGAGTTCTGCCTTATGTTGCTTCTTTTCCACGCTTTCTGAAGCCTCAATAAGCCGCTCGCCCAGCCAGCGTTGGTTGCTCGCTGTGAGTGAAAGCCCCTGTAGGTAACTCCACAGATTGTTGAGTGAAACTGCATTCATAATCTTTTGCTTTTGCTTGTTTATGCTTGCAAAAATACACAAAAAACTCCATATTCATAGCTTTTTATATAAAAAAAGTGCAAATATGGCAAACTTGTCGTTGCGTTTTGTATCGAAACGGGGGGCGTTTTGTATGGAAACGCACGGCGTTTTGTATCAAAATGGGAGACGTTTCGATACAAAATGCATTTCGTTTTGCCATAAAACGGAGGAGCGATGGCATTGTTAAGATACGTTTAGGCCCAAAACGCGGTGCGTTTTGGGCCTAATTGCTGTATGTTTTGGGCCAAAACGGAGGACGATTTGGGCCAAAACGGGGGTGGGCTATTCTGCCTTGAATTGGTAGGAACTGCCGGCAGTGGTCTCGATATCGTATTCATAGACCTTGCGGAGCGACATGCTTTGGAAGTCCTTCAGCTCGTTTGAGTGCAGCGGCTGGCGGATTTCGGCCGGTGCAAACAGCGGGTTGGGGCAGCTGCCCGAGGCGGGCTTCAGCCCCTTACCTTTCAAGGGAACATAGGAGCGCAGGCGCAGCTTGCCGCCGATGGTGCTCAGGATGGTGGCTTCGCGCAGCTTGCTGCCCGTCCATTGCTGGCTGACGATGAAACCGCCGCGGGTGCGCAGGCCCTTCACATTGCCTTCGGCCCAGTCTTCGGGCAGGGCAGGCAGCAGGTGGATGGCTCCGTCGTGGCTCTGCACGAGCATCTCGCAGATGCCAGCCGACACGCCGAAGTTGCCGTCGATCTGGAAAGGCGGGTGAGCATCGAACAGGTTGGGATAGGTGCGTCCGGCGGGATATTGGCGGGCGGAACGGTCGTCGGGCAGCAGATGGAGCATGTTCTTGATGATGCGGAAGGCATGGTTGCCGTCGAGCATGCGAGCCCAGAAATTGGTCTTCCAACCCAGGCTCCAGCCCGTAGCCATGTCGCCGCGCTGCTTCAGCGTGTTGGCGGCGGCGGTGAAGAGGTCGGGATGGCTGTAGGGTGAAATCTGGTTCGAGGGATAGAGACCGTAGAGGTGGGAGATGTGGCGGTGCTCATCCTTGGGGTCGTCGGCATCAATGAGCCATTCCTGCAGTTGTCCGTAGCGGCCTATCTGCATGGGCGGAAGGGCGTTCAGCGAGGCTGTCAGCGATGCGAGGTAGGCCTTGTCTTCTCCCAGTATCTTGGTGGCTTGCAGGGTTTGTGAGAGCACGTCGAAACAAATCTGGTTGTCCATCGTTGAACCGGCGGTGACGTTGGTGCCTTTGCCACGCGGACCATGCTCGGGCGACACGGTGGGCAGGGTCATCAGCCAACCGTATTTCGGATGCTCGCGCATGTAGTCCAGTAGAAAGTCGGCAGCGCCTTTCAGCACGGGATAGTACTTAGCCAGGAACTGCTTGTCGCCCGTAAAGAGGTAGTGCTGCCAGATGTGAGTGGTCAGCCATGCGCCGCCCGTGGGGAACATGCCCCAGGGGGTGCCGTCGACGGGGCCGGCAATGCGCCAGATGTCGGTGTTGTGGTGGGCCACCCATCCGCGACAGCCGTACATCACGCTGGCTGTCTTGGCGCCCGTCTCGCTCAGGTCCTTCGTCATGGAGAAGAGCGGCTCCTGCGTTTCGGCCAGATTGCCCACGAGCGCAGGCCAGTAGTTCATCTCGGCATTGATGTTGATGGTGTACTTCGAGTCCCACGGCGCGTTCATCTTGTCGTTCCACACGCCCTGCAGGTTGGCAGCCTGGCCGCCCGGCTGGCTCGACGAGATGAGCAGATAGCGTCCGTACTGCATCATCAGCGAGACCAGGTCGAGGTCGCTGGCATCCTGCTCGAAGGCAGCCACGCGCTTGTCGGTCTCCAGGTTGGAGTTGGCCGACTTCGGCAGCGTCAGCAGCACGCGGTTGTACTGCTCCTGATACTTCTTGATATGGTTGGCCAGCAACTGCTTGTAGCGCTTGCCCTTGATGCGGGCCAGCGTCTCGTTGTTCTTCTTCACGGGATTGCCGCTGACGTCTTTGTAGTTCACGAAGTTAGTGGCAGCTGTGATGTAGAGCGTTGCGGTGGTGGCATCGTCTACGCTCAGTTTGTCGGCTTCACGCTCCACTTCGCCGTCGGTTTCTACCATGACGCGGCACTCTGCCTTCAGTCCAGCCTTGATGCCTTCCTGCTCCACGCCGTCGACAACAGCAACCAGTTCATTGACTTTTCCGCTGATGCCCTCTTGCTCGGAAACGGTAGACACCTTGTTCTGCAGCTGGGAGGTGAAATGAATGTCAAACTCAAGTTCCCCCTTCTTCGATGCCTTCAGCTGCACAATGATGACATTGTCGGCCTGCGAGGCGAAGACGGTGCGCTCATACTTCACACCTTTATATATATAAGAGGTGGTGGCGGTGGCATCGCTGAGGTTCAGCGCCCGCTCGTATTGCTGCACGTCGTTGTGGCCCAGCTTCAGCTTCAGCGAGCCGAGGGGCAGGAAACGCATGCCGTGAGGCCCTTTGACGAAGTGCTGGTCAATCAGCTTGGCGGCCTCGCCTTCCTTGTCTTCGAAAATCAGGCGGCGCACCTCCGGCAGGTATTGCAGCGACTCATGCGAGTTGTTGTCGTGGGGCGAGCCGCTCCAGAAGGTTTCTTCGTTCAGTTGGATTTCCTCGGTGTCGGTACCTCCGTAGACCATGCCTCCCAAGTGGCTGTTGCCTACGGGCAGCGCTTCGAGCCAATGGCTGGCGGGACGGCTGTACCAGAGGCGATGATTTTGTGCGGCTGCCGTCAGCGAAAAGGCGACAGCCAGCACGATGATTGTCAGTTTTTTCTTCATAGGATTATTGTTGTTGGTAAATAGTTAGCTGGATGACTCATTCGTCCATGGGATAGCGTACGTCCCAGTCCTTGCGCAGTCCGTCCATGAGCTGCATGATGTAGAGCATCATTGGGGAAGGTTTTTATCGGTGGAAAGTGTTGCTCCTGCACCGGCCTTCACGGTAGCCGCCACATCGCTGGCAGCCTGACGCTGGTACTTGTAGGGCGGCGTGAAATAGTCGGCATCGCCGTGGCGCTGCTCCAGGTCGTCAGCACCCAGGCAGTTGCTGAAGCGGATGTTGTAGTCCTGGTATTCCGGCCGACTCGAGGAAGGCGTCTGGAATAGCTTCAGTTTCTTCGACATTTTGACGAAGACGCAGGCATCGGCCAGTACGTTTGAACGGAAGCGCGACTGCACATAGACCGTGGCCACGCTACTGGCGTAAAGGCAGTTGAGCAGGTGTATTTTTCCGAAACGTACGAAGGGCATGCGGGCCACGCAGCCCTCGTCCCACCAGCAATGGTCGAACGTGGTGCGCAGACGGCCTTCGCTACGCGGTCCTTCGCGGTCGCTCGAACCCCAGAGGTTGCTGAAGCGATGGTCGCTGTTGTGGTCGTCGTTGGTGTCGTCGGCCAGCTTGGGCCACGGCTGCTTCAGATAGCGGAAGCGGCACCACGAGACGGTAATCAGGTCGGAGCCGCTGTTACAGTCGAAGTTGCCGTCCATGCCGTCCTGGAAGTCGCAATGGTCAACCCAGATGCGCTCGGAGCGCGACACAATCAAGTTGTCGTTGGCATCGCGGTCGAAGGCGCCGGGGCCGAGGAAGGTGATGTTCTGCAGGATGATGTTGCGGCAGCGGTCGAGCATCAGGATGCCTGTCGAGTCTTTGGCGAGCGTATAGCGGTCGTTGACCAGCGATGAGCCTGGCAGACCGATGATGCTCTTGTTGCTGACGCTCTTCACGCGCAGCAGGCCCGGCACTTCAATCCGTCCTTTCAGGTAGATGGTGCGTCGTGTGGAGTCCTTTTGGACGAGGGCGTGGCGCAGCTCGTCGTAGTTAGTGACGATGGTGGGCTGCTCGCCGTTTCCGCCATCGGTCACACCGCCAACCGAAGCCCAGCCAATGGGTTGTGCTGTCAGCGCAAGTGGCAGCATCATCATAGTTAAAAGCAGTAGTTTTTTCATGTCTTTCATTAATTACTTTATTTTGTCTTGAATATCTTCTGGGCGAACATTGTGAGGTAGATGCGCCAGTTGCGCCAGATGTGGCCACCGTCGTTTTCGTAGTATTCATACGTATAGTGGTGGGCATCGAGGTACTTGCGCAGGTCGTTGTTCATCTGCAGCAGGAAGTCGTCCTTGCCGATGGCAATCCAGTAGAGGCGGGGCTTCGAGGCGAAGAGGCGCGCCATCTGCTCGTCGAACTGGGCATTGCCGGCTTGCATGCGGGCAGCTGCCGACTGCAGTCCATAGTAATCGAACACGTCGGGGTAGAGCCGGGAGATGCCGAAGGTGTGGCCACCGCCCATCGATAGGCCTGTCACGGCGCGGCCTTCGCGCTTGCGGATGGTCTTGTAGTGGGCATCCACGTAGTTGACGATGTCCATGAAGCTCTCTTCCATCGTGGCCTTGGCACCGCGCTGGTTGAAGGCGTTGCCGTCGGGGGTGTACATGCCTTCATGCCACCAGCCGGGAGCGGCGTTGCAGGTGGGGTTGCCGTTGGGCATCACGACAATCATCGGTGTGGCTTTGCCCTCGGCTATCAGGTTGTCCATGATTTGCGACGTGCGTCCGAGGTCGCCCCAGGCAGTCTCGTCGCCTCCGTGTCCGTGGAGCAGATAGAGCACGGGGAAGCTGCGCTTGCCGTCGTAGGCAGCAGGCAGGTAGACGGTCATGCGGCGCTGCTGTCCCAGCGTCGGGCTGTCGTACCATACACGGCTGAGCGTGCCGTGGGCAACGTTGTTCGGCTGATACAGGTGGCCTTTGTCGTCGTTGCTCTTGGTGACGATGAAGATGTTGCTCAGCGTCGAGATGTCGCGGTTGACGTAGCTGTTGGCTGGGTCGATGAACCGTTGGCCGTCGACGGTCAGACTGTAGGAGTAGAGCTCTGGGGCGAGGGGGCTGGTGGTCACCGTCCACACGCCGTTGTCCTGCTTTGTCATGGGTAGTGTGCGGCTGCGTATTTCGTCGAAGTCGCCCGTCACGCTCACCTGTTGTGCCGACGGGTCGTAGAAGTTGAACGTCACGCTGCCATCGCTGTTGACCACGGGCGATTTCACGCGTGGCCGCTGGCCTAACGCCTGCTGTCCGAAGCTGCTTGCTGCCATAAGCATGCAGCACACGATGCTGAGTAGTCTTTTCATAAGTAGTAATTAGTTGTTAATATGTATTGCGTTTATCAATTAGCGTCGGCGGTCGCGGTTGCCCCACTTCTTGTCGTAGCGGCCTTCGGTGTCGACCTTGCCGCCAAACATGTTCAGTCGATAGCGCACGTGGAGCATGGCATAGGAGTTGATGCTGTTGTAGCGCGTGTCGCTGCGGCCGGTGGCTCCCACCCAGCGCTCGTAGTTGCTCTGCTGGCCCAGCAGGTCGTAGAAGTTGAGGGCCACGACGAGCGTCTTGCTCTTGAGGAAGGTCTTTGATATCTGACCGTTCCATATGAGCTCGTTGGTGTTCGACGAGGGGTCGTTGTAGCCTCGGCGGCTGTTCTCGTGGAGATTGGTGGTGATTTCGAAGCCCTGCGGCAGCCGGAGCATGATTTGTCCGCCGTAACTGAAGCGCCAGGTGTCGAGGTTGGCGTTGGGCTGCAGCTCGTTGCGCGAGTGCTGATAGTTCACGTTGCCGTCGAGCATCACCTCGAGCCAGTCGTTGCGGAAGCTGGCGTTCAGGCGCTCGTTCAGGGAGATGCTTCTGGTCTTGTTCTTCTCGGCGTCGGCGTGATACTGGGCCACGTAGCTCACGTAGTTGTTGTAGCGCAGACGGGTGTCGGTTCCCACGTTCCAGTGGGCTGCCGAGTCGAGGGCGGTGTTGAAGTTGAAGCCGCCGTCGGCATTCCAGTTGCCGTTGATGTTCTCCGGTCGCGAGATGCTTCCGCCAGTCTCGGCATTATAGCGTACGAGGTTGGCGATGCTGTTGCGCGTGTTGCGGTAGTTGGCATAGACCACCACCGAGCGCTTATACCTATTTATATAGTTATTATAGTAGACGTTGAGCGTATTGGTGAACGACGGCTTCAGGCCGGGGTTACCCTGGGTGATGTAGAGCGGGTTCGAGTCGTCGGTAATGTCGAGCAGCTGGGTGATGTCGGGCTGCTGGGTGTCGCCTCGGTATTGCAGGCGCAGATTGCTCTGGTCGCTGAACTTGTAGTGGAAGTTGATGGTAGGCGTGAAGTTGGTCACGTTGCGTACCGTGTCGACGTAGATGCCTCTGTAGTTCTGGATGTAGTTGGAGTGCTGCGGCTGGATGAGGAAGCCCACGTTGTAGTCGTACTTCTCGTTCCAGTAGCGCAGGGTGAGGCGGATGTTGTGGGTGTAGTTCTTGTATTCGGAGTAGCGGCACAGGGCGCTGTCCACATAGCTGTCCATGTTGTCGTAGACCGACGAGAGCCAGGGGTCCCATTCGCGATACTCAGGAGCGATGCCCGCGAAGATGTTGGTGGGCTCGTGGCTGAAGTCGTAGGTCTTGCGGTCGCTCTTGTTCTGGTTGTAGCGCAGCTCGTAGCTTGTCTGCAGGTGTGCGCCCTTCCAGAGCGGTTCGCTGTAGGTGGCGTTCAGCACGTAGCCGCTGTTGTCTGACGGGGTGGTGTTGTAGCGGGCGGTGAAGTAGGTGGAGTCCTGGTCGGAGTTCTGCTTCTTCACCTTGTAGAGGTGCACCTCGTTGTTGCTCACGTTGCGGTTGTGGTTGTCGCCGGCGCTGCCCTCGACGCGCAGGGTGATATTGCGTCCCTTGGGGTTCAGTCTTCTGTAGAGTTGCAGCATGCCCCAGGCGTTTTTGTTCTTGCCGTAGCTGAGGCCCGCCTGCCGGTTGTTGTTCACGATGAACTGGCGTCGGCTCATTTCGGCGATGCCTTCGGCTGTGAGGGGGTCGGTGGTGTAGAGGTAGGGGTCGGCCGAGAAGGTGGCGGCGTTAGAGCCTGAGAGTCCGTCGTTGGTCGAGTAGCTGCCGTTGGCTCGCAGCAGGATGTTGGTCAGCGTGTCGGGCTTCCACTCCAGGCGTATGTTGCCGTTCCAGCTGTTGCTGCGCGAGAGGTTGCGCGAGTTGCTGTTGGAGAAGGTCTGGTATTCCTGGCTGTAGAAGTTCTCGCTGGTGTTCTCGTTGGCGTTGTCGCCGTCGCGGTGGTTCCAGCGCACGGATGCGTCAACCTTCAGCTTCTTGCCGTCGTCGTAGTTCAGGTTGGTGCCCAGCATCTTGTTGGCGTTCAGTCCGCGGCGGTTCCACCATCCGGCGTTCTCCTCCTTGTTGTTCAGGTTGCCCATGAGCACGAAGCGGGTCTTGTCGGTAAACGCGCTTCCCATGCCTCGCGAGGCGTAACGGTGGTGGGTGCCGCCGGCCAGGTCGAGGTTGGTCATGTAGCCTCGGTTCATGCCTTTCTTGACGGTGAAGTCGAGCACGGTCTCCTTGTCGCCGTCCTCGATGCCGGTGATGCGTGCCTGGTCGCTCTGCTGGTCGTAGAACTTCACGTTCTGGATGATGCTTACCGGCAGGTTCTTCAGGGCTGTCTCCACGTCGCCCAGCATGAACTCCTTGCCGTCGAGCAGTATCTTCTTCACTTGCTTGCCGTTGATGGTGATGTTGCCGTCTTCGTCGACTTCGGCGCCAGGCATTCGCTTGATGAGCTCTTCGATGGGCGAGCCCTCAGGGGTGCGGTAGGCTTCTGGGTTGTAGACGAGGGTGTCTTTCTTCACGATGACCTGGGCGGCGCGTCCTGTGACGACGGCTTCTTTGAGCATGACCGTCTCGGCCGACATGAGCAGGCGGCCCAGTTCTTGGTTCTGATAGCGTCGGAGCGTTACCTCGCGCTCGAGGGTCTGGAATCCTATCGACGAAATTTTCAGCTTGTAGGTGCCGTTGGCGGGAGCTTCGATGCTGAAGAGACCCTTGGTGTCGGATACGGTGCCGCCCACGAAGGTGCTGTCGGCCGCTACGAATAGCTGTATGGTGGCCTGCACCATAGGTTCTTTCAGGTCGGAGTCAATCACTTGTCCGCTGATGGCGAGTCGTCTGTTTTCCGTTTGTGCTACGGTACAGAGCGATACGGCCGTCAGTAGAGAAATGAGGAGGATACGCTTCATCTAATTGTTTAGTGTGCTGTAATGTGATTAATTAAAGAATGGCGTCGAGCCAGCAGAGCATGGCTACGAGCGATGCGTTCCAGTTGATGGCAATCTCGTTGGAGGCGTACGACTGCATGACGTCGGCATACGACTCGTCGGGATAGTTCGAGGGATAGGTCTGTCCGTTCAGGTCGTTCTTGTCCTGCTGACCTGGGTTCGGACCGCCAACGAGCATGCCTGGGAAGGGAGCCGCTACCTTGTCGGCCTCGGAGATGCGGTGGTGCGGGTGCATGGGGCTTTGGTCGCCGAAGCCTGTCACGAAGCAATAGCCCGTGGCGTTGCGGCCCAGCAGATAGTCGGCGTTCTCCAGAGCGTAGCGCTGGTACTGCTGCGTGCCCAGCATGCGGTCGGCATAGAGCAGGGCTACGGCGTTGCAGCAACATTGCTCGGCCAGACAACCCCATCCGAAGTCGTTGGGCTTGTTGCCGAAGGGCGACTGGAACGACGACTGGGCCACGCCGCTAACGAGCCCGTCGCAATAGCTCTTCAGCTGCGACACCAGCTTCTCGCGCAGGTCGCCGTTGCCCATGCGCCGGCCTTGGTCGCTGAGCCACTCGAAGGTTCCCAGCGACATCACGTTGCCCCACGATGGTGCTGTGAAGTTCTTGGGCTGATGCTGAAGCGCATCGTCCAGGTACTGCTGCTTCTTGGTGAGCCGGTAGAGCGCCGAGGCTGCCCAGAAGAACTCGTCGGATGCGTTGCCGTCGCCGTAGGTTCCTGTGCTGACGGCGGGGTCTTTCAGCCGTTCCTGATGGTAGAAAGCACGCGGATGGGCCTTGGCCCACTCGTAGGCTCGCTCGGCAACGGCGGCTGCCTGGGCCGAGAAGCCAGGATAGTCCTGTTGGAACGGCTCGTAGAGACGGGCGGCATCGGCCATGACGGCAGCAAAGTCGAGCGTGGCCGTGACGCTCTTGGCCACCACGTAGCGTGGCTGATGGCAGTCGGTAGGCATCACGAAGCCTTCGAAGTTAGGGGTGGTCAGCTTGTGGTAGACGCCGCCGTCGAAGGGGTCTTGCATGGTGAACAGCCACTTCAGGTTGAACATCACCTCGTCGAGCACGTCGGGCGTCTGGTTGTTGCTCTCAGGAATGCGGGTGGAGAGCTGCTTGAAGTAGTCGAGGTTCTGCTCGTAGGCGGCAAACATGATGCCGATGGAGAAGGCCGAGTTGACCACGTATTTGTTATAGTCGCCGGCGTCGTACCAGCCTAATGGCGAGTTGATGACGGTGCCTGCCGGACGCTCGGGCGAGGCTGCCGAGTTATGGACGAGCACCTTCGTGTCGGGGTGGCCCGTCGGTCGTGAGAATTCGCCCCCCATCTCGATGGGCACGCCAGAGCGAATCAGGTAGAACAGCCGTAGCGATGCTGTGGCCACATCGTGGAAGGGCCGCTCGCTGACGCGCAGGTTGCATTGTTCCTTTCCCAGGGTCAGCTGGTAGGTTCCCGTCTCCGTCAGCGTGCTCAGGTCTACGATGTAGCGCGTCTTGCCCGACCAGGGCGACACGGCCTTGCGCGTCACCTTCGGCTTCAGGGTCTTGCCGCTGGGTGTCGTTACGCGCAGTTTGCCTGCGGGGTTGGCTCCTTCTACGACTACTACCTTCTCCTGCTTGGGGTAGTGGCCTACTTGGTTACGCCTGATTTTGACGTCGTCTTTTGCTTGCAGACATAGGGCGAAAGCAAGCATCGCTGTAGTCAGAACAATGTGTTTCATACTGGGGCTGTAGTTATTTTTTGTTTGGTTTCAGTCTGCAAAGGTACAATCTTTTGTTGACAAATCCAAAGGAAAGCTCTGAAAAGTTAGGCTTATCTCATCTGAAGGAGCGCTCAAACTAACCGAGAGGCGTGCTTGAACCAATCGAGACGTGCGCTTGAACCAATCGAGAAGTGCGCTTCATCCAACCGAGAAGTGCGCTTGAACTAACCGAGAAGTACGCTTGAACTAACCGAGAGGGGCGCTTGAACCAACCTTGAGGCGTTCTCTCTCTAAACGCTGACTGGAGTCAACCATATGGACGACTCCAGTCAACTATATTGCCGACTGTAGTCAACGATATGGTTGACTGCAGTCAGCACGTGGATTAGACGCACCTAAGGCTTTCTTACCAGCTTCCCATCGACGACATAGATGCCGGGTCGGAGTTGGTTCCAGCTGCTGGCTTTGATGCCTTGCAGGGAGTAGACGGAGCGGGGCGTGCGCTCATCGGTAGCCACGTCCAGGATGCCTGTGGGTGCATACGCGTCGTCGTTGGTCAGGAACACCTTGTCGATGAGGAGCGTGCCTGCCTTGGTGCAGCGCAGCGTGAGCATGAAAATCTTGGTGGGGTCCATGATTTTGCCCCCGCTATATTGCAGATTGTGCAGGTCGATGCTGATGGTGGTGCGTTCGTTGATGGTGTCGCGGTAGCCCAATGTGCTGATGCTCTTCGAGGCGTAGAGCCTCACCTGGGCGTTGATGCTCTGCGGTTCCTTCAGCTTGATGACCAGGTACTTGTAGGCCGAGAGGTCGACGCCTTTGTCGTAGACCCAGCCGGCCTGGGCGCTTGCACTCAGCTTCAGACTCTGCTTGGCTTCGTCGAAGTCGATGGTGCCTGCCAGCTTCGTGATGCAGTCTTTCTTGAGCGGGAAGAAGTTGACGTCTACGTTGATTGTCTTCGTGAGCTGCTTGCCCGTGAAGTCGGTATAGACGGCTTCGGCCGTTCCGTGCTCGTCGCCCTGCGGCGCCAGCAGTCTGCCTGAGAAGGTAATGTCGTCGCTGACGAACTGCATGTAGTTGGTCACGTCCTCCGAGTGGCCGTCGTAGAAGGAGGCCGTCACGGGTATGCGCTGCTTCTGGCCGGGCATCACCTCAAAGTCGGTAGTCATGTCGAGGCTCTTGGCTGTGAAGAACTTGGAGAGCGAGGTGTTGAGCGTGTTGGCCGGATTAGCCTTGGGCTCCAGTCCCATCACCTGCAGGGCCTTGAAGGCATAGCGTTTGCCCATGATGCGATAGCCCGTGGCGTTGAAGTGCCAAGGGTCTTTGCCGTTGCCGGGGCAGCCCTCAGAGCTGATGACGTAGCTGTTGGGGATGACGCTCGGCATGCGGGCCACCTGCGTGTTGTGCCCATAGCAGGCGCCGCCGTTCTCCTGTCGCAGCGTCTCGCCTACGAACAGCGGAATGCTGTCGGCACCCAGCCCCAGGTCGGTCAGGATGTCGTTGTAGATTTTCTTCACCATGCCGGGCCAGTTGGGGTCGCCGTTGTTGCTGCACCCCTGGTGTAGCAGGATGCCCTTGATGACGCCCGACTCCTGGGCAATCTTCGCCATGTCGATGAGTCGCTTGTAGGGATTGCCGCCATAGAAGCGGTTGGCCAGCTGGGCCGACCAGTTGCTGGGGTCGGTAAGCTGGGTCTTGTACTTGTCTTTGTCGAACATCTGGATGGCGCAGCCGCCGATGGCTACGTCGACCACACCTACCTTCACCTCGGGCGGCAGGGCTGCCGCCATCGTGCGGCCGAAGTAGTCGGCCATGCCCAGGCCTCCCTGCGGGCTCACGATGGGTGGGGTGGCGGTATACCATTGGCCCATGGTGCGGCGAGGCGAGGTGAAGTCGGTTGTGGCAAGCATGCGGAAACGGGAGTCAACGCCCGACTTGTCGACCGACTCGGCGGCGGCGTTGCCCTCCATGTTCGACTGTCCGAAACACAGATAGATGTGGAAGTTGGGGTCAACGACAGCGCTGGCCTTCAAGAAGCTGAGGGCCAGCGCTGCAATTAGAATAAAAGATCTCTTCATGATATATATATTCGGTTGATTAAGTTATTTCAGAACGAAATCAAGCTTCTTCAGGTCTTTGTCGAGCGACGAGGTGCCGTACAGAATCTGATAGCGGCCGGCGCGCGGCGAGAGCTCGTCGATGCTCTCGTCGTAGTACTCGAAGGCCTCGCTGTCGAGCGTGATGGTGGCATTCTTCGTCTCGCCCGGCTTCAGCTGAAGCTTCTGGAATCCGCGCAGCGACTTGATGGGAGCATCGGGGTTGTCGAGGGCCTTCACATAGACCTGTACCGTCTCCGTACCCTCGCGCTTGCCCGTGTTCTTGACGGGAACCACCACATTCACCTTGCCCTTCTTGGTCATCGACTTGGCCGAGAGCTTGCCCTGTCCTACGGCGAACGTGGTGTAGCTCAGGCCGTAGCCGAAGGCATACTGCGGCTGTCCGGTGAAGTAGCGATAGGTGCGGTTCTTCATCGAATAGTCCATAAAGTCGGGCAGGTCGGCCGTCGAGCGATAGAACGTCACGGGCAGCTTGCCGCCAGGATTGTAGTCGCCGAAGAGAACTTCGGCAAGGGCCTTCGAGCCACCCTGTCCGGCATACCAAGCCTGCAGCAAGGCGTCGTATTGTCCTTCGACGGAACCGAAGGCAATGGCCGAGCCCGAGCAGTTGACGAACACGACGGGACGACCTGTGGCGTGCATGGCGCGAACCAGCATCTGCTGCACCTTCGGCAGCTCAATGTCCTGCTTGTCGCCGCCCTCGCCCTCCATCTGGGCCGAGATGCCGCCGATGATGATGATGGCGTCGGCAGAGCTCACCTCCTTGGCCAGGTCGGTAAAGTCGGCCAGCTTGCGCTCGCAGATGTCGCCACGCAGCATGGCGAACTGGCCGTTGCCGCGACGATACTCAATCTCCACGTCGTAGTCCTTGCCTTGCTCAACGGCAAACGACTTATACTGCGCGCCGCGACGGCCGAAGCCGAAGCCGCGGCGGCCGCCTGCCTTCGCTTCTTCAACGACCTGTCCGTTCACCTTCAGCACGTAGCCGTTGTCGGTCGAGAGGGTGTATTTCATCTCGCCCGTAAACGTAGCCTTGTACTTGCCGGTAATTCTGACAGAGAGGTTGTCGTTGTTGATGCCTTCGGCAAAGCCCCAGGCTCCGAAGGTCGAGAAGTTCAGCTCCTTGTAGTAGCCGGTCTTGTCGGGATTGCCACTCAGCTCCTTGTTGTTCCAGAACTCCACCTTCACGCCCTGTCCGTTGTTGAAGTCGCCCAGGTGGTGAACGGTCGTGTATTCGTCGTTGAGCTCGCAAGCCTTGTGATAGATAATCTTGGCACCAGGCACGGCAGCCTTGATGCCCTCGAGCAGCGAGTGCTGGTGGGCCTTCGTGGGTGTTCCGCCGTAGTTGCCGTTCAGCATGCCTATATCGTCGGCGTTAGGGCCAAGCACGGCAATCGTCTTGAGATTCTTTGAGAGTGGCAGCACGCCCTTGTTCTCCAGCAGCACCATCGACTCGCGTGCGGCCTGGGTGGCCAGCGCGTCGTGCTCCTCGCTGCTGATGTTGGAAGCGGGGATGGAGGCCCAGGGAAGCATCTCGGCAGGATCGAACATGCCCAGCTCGAAGCGTCCGGCCAGCGTCTTGCGCAGGTGCTGGTCGAGGTCGCTCTCCTTGATGAGTCCCTTCTTCAGACCCTCGGTGAGGCTCATGAAGACCTTGCCGCACTCCAGGTCGGTGCCGTTGAGCACGGCGTCGACAGAGGCCGACAGGCCATCCTTGTGGGTCTCGTGCTGACCGCGGTTGAAGAAGTTGTTGATGGCGTCGCAGTCGGTGACTACCAGGCCGTCGTAGCCCCACTTGTTGCGCAGAATGTCGATGAGCAGACGGTCGCTGGTGCAGCAGGGCTTGCCCTCGAAACGCTGGTAGGCGCACATCACCTCGCGCACGTTACCTTTCTTTACCAGCGCCTTGAAGGCGGGCAGATAGGTCTCCCACAGGTCGCGGTTCGTGGGCTCAACGTTCATCGAGTGGCGCAGGGGCTCCGGTCCGCTGTGTACGGCATAGTGCTTGGCACAGGCATGGGTCTTCAGGTAGTGGCTGTCGTTGCCCTGCATGCCGAGCACGGTCTGCACGCCCAGCACGGCGTTCAGATAGGGGTCTTCGCCGCAGGTCTCCTGTCCGCGTCCCCAGCGCGGGTCGCGGAAGATGTTGACGTTCGGACACCAGAACGTCAGCTCAGGGTTGCCAGGATAGTAGGTGACCCCCATGGGCACGTTGAACAGCTTGGGGTCGCTGTGGTCGGTACGGTTCCAGTTGGCACGGGCCTCGTCGCTCACCTGCGAGAAAACGTCGTAGACGAGCTTGGAGTTGAAGGCTGCGGCCATTCCGATGGGCTGCGGGTAGACGGTATAGCCGTCCTGACGCACTCCGTGGCAGGCTTCGCTCCACCAGTTATATGACGGGATGCCCAGACGGTCGATGGATATCGACTTGTTCATCATCAGTCCCACCTTCTCTTCGGGGGTGAGCATTGACAGCAGCGACTCTACGCGCTGTTGGGTAGGCAGTTTAGGGTTCTGCCATTGGTATTTCTCCTGAGCCTGCACATTGCTGAGCGACAGGATGGCGGCCAAGGCCGCAAACATTACTTTTTTCATCTTCTATAGTTTTTGATGTGTGATATTCAGAACGAGTAGGGGAGGTTAGAAACCACCTCCGCCGAAGCCTCCACCGAAGCCGCCGCCAGGACGACCGCCGCCAAAGCCGCCACCTCCGCCTGCAGGACGATTACCGCCTCCGCCGAAGCCACCGCCGCCAAAGCCGGGGAACTGCGGGTCGGGCTGCTTCTTAATGTCGAAGAGCAGCTTCACTAAGGCACGGCGACGCTGTGTCCACGTGGGATAGTCGTCTGCACGCAGCGTGTTTATGTTGAAGCCGGGCATCTGGCCGCCTCCGAATCCGCCGCCACCTTGCATGAAGTCCATGTTACTGGTCGTGACGATACACGGCTTGGCACGTCCGTCGGCTACCAGACGGTCGATGATGGCATCTGCACCACCCACCTTGAACCAGCTCTCCATCGTTTCGCCCTTGGCTGGCACAAGCTGGATGAAGACCGGCATGGAGCGAACGCCTTGCGGCATGGGCGAGGTGTACCATGCTTCCTGCCGCTCGAGGTCGTAGCCAACGCGTCCGTGCTCAATGTCGCCCTGCGAGGCAAAGTTGAAGGGCGAGCGCGGATTGTCGGCAATGCTCCACTTGAAACCTAAGTCGGGCGAGAGATACATGTTGCTGGGGTCGGCCACAGGAGTGCCGTCGACCACGAAGCAATACTTGAAAGTCTCAAACATATAGTCGGTGAGCGTCGTCGACCAGACGCCGTCGGTGTCCTTCTGCATGACGATATCTTCGGGCAGCATCTCGCACTCCAGCTTCACGGTGTCGGCCTCGGGAGCCTTGAAGCGGAAGGTGATGCCCTGCTCGCCATATTCGGGAGAGATGATGGGACGGGGGAACATGCGGGCCATGACGCCTGGGGTGAACTGCTGTTCCTGGCCTGTGGCTGCAGGAGCGGGCTTACCCTCCTTCATGGCTGCTTCGGCTGCTTTCTTGTTGAAGAGCAGCGGTAGCGTCTGTGCAAGGAAGTATTTGGCATTCATCCAGGTATGACCGAACTTGTCGGTGGTGAACTCCTTCACCGAGCGTATGCCCTTCTGGTCGAGGAACGCCATGTAGTCGCGGGCATTGCCGAAGAGGAAGTCGTCGGTACCTACGCCCAGCCAGAAGAGATGAATCTTCTTATTGGTCTCGGCTGCGTTGTCGTAGACCTCAGGAATGTCGGTCGAGGTGAAGGAGCTATAGCTGCACAGGTAGGAGAACTTGTCGAGATTGCTCAGTCCGTTGAACAGCGCCTGATTGCCTCCGCGCGAGAAGCCGCCGATGGCCCGGTTGTCGCGATTGTTCAGCGTGCGGTAGTTATTCTCGATGTAGGGCATCAGGTCCTCGATGAGGTCCTTGCTGAAGACGTCGCCGCCGAAGCGCGTCTGAGGCATGCCGTTGCCCTCGGGCTTGGCAATCTTCAGCTTGGAGGGGTTGCCGTAGGGCAGAACCACAATCATCTCCTTGGCTTTCTTCTCAGCCAGCAGGTTGTCGAGGATGTAGTTCACGCGTCCCACTTTGTAGTATACCTCTTCGGTGTCGGTCGTTCCGCTGATGAGGTAGAACACAGGATACTTCTTTTCGCGGTCCATCATGTAGTTGGGCGGCAGATAGACGATGGCATTGTTGGTGGCACCAAGGCTCTTCGAGTAGTAGTGTACGTACTCCATGCGTCCGTGGGCTACGTCTTTCTTGATGTCGTGGGCCAGCTTGCCGCCACCGGGAATCTCGAGCAGGCTGTTCTTGAAGCCCTCATTGGGGAAGTACTGCGGGTTTTCGGGGTCCATGACGCTGATGCCGTCGACCACGAAGCAATAGGGATACATGTCGGGCGCTACCGGTCCGAGCGTTACGCTCCAGGTTCCGTCGGCTCCACGGGTCATTTCTTTTCTTCCGGCAAACTGAACGTCGACAAGCACTTTCTTGGCGTGCTCGTTCTTGTAGTTGAAGGTGACTGTTCCGTCGTTGTTGCATTGTGGCTGTGCGCAGGCCAAAGCCGTACATAGCATGGCCGACATGAGGAGCGACGCTCTCTTCACGTACTTGTTCAACCCTTCGGGGTGCATGCTCTTTCGCTGTTTCATAGACTTGAATAATTTAGTTAGTTGATAATTTCTGATAGCAAAAATAGTAAAAAAAACATAACGGTACACTTTCCTTTAATGTTTTTTTGATGTTTATGGCCGATTTGCTACAAGATTGAAAGTTTGTGAAACGTGCGGTAAGGTGGAAATGTTCCTTCGTTAGCTGTTTTTTTGTAACTTTGCAGCAGAATTAATTCATAAGTGAGAACGATGAAAAGACAAGTGTTTTCTATCATGTCGTGGCTGTTTTCTGTGGCAGTTGTGGCAGGTGTTCCCTTCGGCAGGGGACAGCTCAGCGTGAAGAACGTAGCACGCAATGCTGTGCGTATTCAGTATCAGGAAGAGGAGCGGGGCGAGCAGCTGCCCGACTGGCTCTACGTGAAGAACGATGAGGTGAAGAATCCTGATTTCAAGGTGAGCATTGACCCGTCTGCACAGCGGGTCGAGGTGAAGAACAAGGCTGGGCGTACTGTGTTTTCTGCCACCAGCCATCAGCTAAAGGCCAACGCATTGGGCTATGAGGCTCAGCTGACGTTCGACACGAGCGACGATGACTTTCAGTTTGGCTTGGGCCAGTTTCAGGACGGCTACAGCAATATTCGCGGGCTGTCGCGCCGGCTGACGCAGGTGAATACTCAGATTTCCATTCCCATGCTGCTCTCGAGCAAGGGCTACGGCGTGCTGTGGAACAACTACGGACTGACCGACTTCAATCCCGCTACCGAGAGCGTCAAGCTATTGCGGCAGCAGACTGCCGACACGCATCAGGAGGTGGTCAATGTGACCTCGACCGAAGGCGGCCGACAGGAGGTGCGCCGCCGCAACGTGTTCTCGGCCACCTTGCAGCTTGGCGAGGGCGGCACCTACTCGCTGCTGCTCGACGTGGGACGTAAGATGGCCCGCCGGCACAACCTCGCGATTGACGGACGCCCGGTCATTGAGATGCAGAACCTGTGGCTGCCACCTACGGCTTCGGCCCTTGTGGAGCTGTCGGCAGGAACTCACACCGTCACGGCCGAACTGTCTGATGGCGACCAGCCCGTATTATATTATAATAAGGTGGGGCGCACGACCGTGTTCCGTTCGCCCGTGGCCCGCTGCGTCGACTATACCGTTTTTGTGGGTACCCCCGACGAAATCATAGCATCCTATCGTGAGCTGACGGGTCAGAGCCCCCTCATGCCCCTTTGGGCGCTGGGCTACATTCATTGCCGTGAGCGCTTCCATTCGCAGGACGAAATCCTGCAGACAGCCCGACGCTTCCGCAATGAACAGCTGCCTGTCGACGTGCTCGTGCAGGACTGGCTGTACTGGGGTAAGTATGGCTGGAACTCGATGCGCTTCGACGAGGAGCACTATCCCGACCCCAAGAGCCTTACCGACCAGCTTCACCAAATGAACCTGCGGCTCATGTTGAGCGTGTGGTCGAAGATAGACAAGAACTCGGAGGTTGGCAAGCAGATGGTGGCCAACAACTACTATATTCCCGGCACCGACTGGATAGACTTCTTCAATGCCGACGCTGCCGCTTCCTATTGGAAGAACTTCAGCCAGCGACTCGTGCCGCTGGGTATCGACGCGTGGTGGCAGGATGCTACAGAGCCTGAGAACGACGACCTGCTGGGCCGACGCGTGAATGGTGGGCGATGGGCTGGCGAGCAGGTGCGCAACGTCTATCCGCTGCTCGTCAACAAGACGGTCTATGAGGGACTTCGCGATGCTCAGCCCCAGCAGCGCCCCATGATACTCACCCGCTGCGGCTTCCCTGGCATCCAGCGCTATGGCTCGGCCCTGTGGAGCGGCGACGTGGGCAACGACTGGGAGACTTTCCGCCGGCAGCTCACGGCAGGTCTCGGCATGCAGGCAGCCGGCATTCCTTGGTGGACCTACGATGCTGGCGGCTTTTTCCGTCCCGGCAATCAGTATACCGACCGTGCCTACATCGACCGCATGCTACGCTGGATAGAGACGAGCGTCTTCCTGCCCCTGATGCGTGTGCATGGCTACATGAGCAATACCGAGCCCTGGCAGTATGGACCCGAGGCGCAGGCCATCATTGCCGACTGTCTGCGCGAGCGCTACAGGCTCTTACCTTATATATATAGTAACGCTGCCGCCGTCAGCTTCGAGGGCTCAACGCTCATGCGTCCGCTCGTCTTCGATTTTGCTGACGACACTCAGGCACTCGCCCAGCGCTATGAGTGGATGTTTGGCCGCTCGCTGCTTGTCAGTCCGGTGACGGAGCCCGATGTCAAGCAATGGACAACCTATCTGCCACGCACGCAGGCCGGTTGGTATGACTATTATAGCAATGTCCATTATGATGGTGCTCAGAGCATTAGCACCGCCGTCGACCGCCGTCGCATACCCGTCTTCGTGCGTGCCGGCAGCATCCTTCCGCTCGCCTCTGGCATGCAGCACAGCGCCGATTGCTCCGAGGCTCCGCTCGAGCTGTGCGTCTATCCTGGTGCCGATGCCACCTTTACGCTCTACGAAGACGATGGTCAGTCGACAGCCTATAAGCAGGGGGCATGCGCCCGCACCGCCATTAGCTGGAACGATCGCCGTCAGACCATTACCATTGCCCCCCGCAAGGGCTCCTATAAAGGCATGCCTCAGCAGCGCCAGTATCGTGTGGTCGTGGTGGGAAAAGACGAGAAGACCCTGACTGCTGGTACGAAAACGGTCAAATGCAGTTTTGCAGGCAAAAATAAATGATGATGACAATGAAGACTAGAAGAATAGTGATGGGGCTCGTGCTGATGATGCTTTCTCTGAATGCCCTGTCCCAGCGTGTCAGCTCGCCCAATGGCAAACTGACGCTGAAGAGCAAGGATAGTGGATACGTGGTGTACTACGGGAAACAGGCTGTGCTGGAAATCCCTGTCGTAGGCATGGAAGGTGTGGACGTCGCTGGCAAGCTGAGGCGGACGGGCACCGTGACAGCCGACTACCGCATGCCGGCAGGTAAACGCCTGCATTGCACCAACGAGGCCAACGAATATCGCTCGGGTGCCTTGGTGTTGCGCCTGTATAACGATGGCGTTGCCCTTCGCTACGAGCTCGAGGGACTCTCAGGAAAACTGCCCAAGGAGCTGACGGCCTATCGCATTGGCGAGGGCACGCGCCGTTGGATGCAGCAGTGGACAGACAGCTACGAGGGCTTCTTCCCCCAGGCTGATACCTACAAAGTGAAGCCTGTACGCTCCTTTAGCGGCACATTTACCTCGCCTGACGGCTACAACTGCCGGTGGGGCTACCCAGCCTTGCTGGAGCCTGCCGACGGTGTGTTTGTCCTCCTCAGCGAGGCCAACATCGAGCGGAAGCAGAGTGCCTCGTGCCTCTACAATGAGGGCGAACTTTTCCGCGTGGTACCTGACAAGAACGAAGTGAGTGTCGAAGGCAGCTGGCACACTCCCTGGCGTGTAGCCATTATCGGCACCCTGGCCGAGGTAGTGCAGTCAACGCTCGTCACCGATGTTAGCGAGCCCAGCCAGATAGCCGACGTAAGTTGGATTAAGCCCGGCGTCGTGTCGTGGATTTACTGGGCCTACAATCATGGCTCGAACGACTATCAGATCATCAAGAAATATGTCGATATGGCTGCCGTGCTTCACTTGCCCTATGTGCTCATTGATGCCGAATGGGACACGATGAAGGACGGCAAGACCATTGAAGACGCCATTGCCTATGCCCGCTTGCAGGGTGTGCAGCCCATGATCTGGTACAATTCGTCGGTAGGGTGGGTCGACGGTGCCCCCACGCCCAAGTTCAGGCTGAATAAGGCCGAGGACCGCGAGCGCGAGTTTGCCTGGTGTGAGAAACTGGGCGTGGCCGGCGTGAAGATCGACTTCTTCTCCGGCGACGACCAGCGTAACATGGACTACTGTCTCGACCTGCTCGAGTGCGCAGCCCGTCATCACCTGCTCGTCAACTTCCATGGTGCCACCATCCCGCGAGGTTGGCAGCGCACGTGGCCCAATCTGCTCTCGACCGAGGCCGTTTACGGGGCCGAGTGGTACAACAATGTGCCTACGTTCACCGACAAGGCTGCCGCCCACAACGCTACGCTACCCTTCACCCGCAACGTGGTAGGTCCCATGGACTACACCCCTTGCGCCTTCACCAATTCGCAGCATCCGCACATTACGACCGATGCCCATGAGCTGGCTCTGACGGTACTCTTCGAGAGTGGCTTACAGCATTTGGCCGACCGCCCGGAGAGCTTCCTCTCACAGCCTTCCGATGTGCGTCAGTTCCTGTCAGAACTGCCTGCAGCCTGGGATGAGACGCGGCTTCTTGCCGGCTATCCTGGCCGTTATGTGGTTATGGCCCGCAGGAGTGGCGAACGGTGGTACGTTGCCGGCATCAATGCTGAGCAGCAGCCACGCCAGACTACGTTTATGATGCCTGCCGACGGAACCTTCCGTACGGCCATTGTCTTCAGCGACAACCAGCAGAATCCGGGCCATTTCGCCATCAGCCAGCTCGAGAACGTGCGACGTCCTATGACCTATTCAATGGCTCCTAACGGTGGCTTCGTGATGGTACTGAACCCATAGGGCAACGTGCAGAAAAAAGATTGAAACGTGATGTAAAACTAGAGAAAGGAATTGTTTGTACCTTTGCAGCAATTAAATAGAAAGAAAAAATGAAGAAAAACCTTTTTTACAGTCTTGTAGCTATGCTCCTGGTATTGTCGCTACAGACCGTCATGGCCCAGGAGCGCAGACCTATTGACAATCAGCATCCATTGTGGCTCGTTCATATTGATGTGTGGAACTCGGCCGACCCGCAGAAAATCATCGACCTCATTCCCAACGACATCAAACCCTACGTCTGCATGAACCTGTCGCTGTCGTGCCAGTTCGACGAAAAGACGAAAATGTATCGCATGCCTCGCTATGCCGTACGCACCTACAAGTCGTGGGCTTCGGTTTGTCAGGCCAACGGGCTCTGGTTCTCTTGCCAGCCCGCATCGGGTGGCCACACCCACATTCAGGACGACGACCTGGAGACTTTCGAATACTTCTTTAAAACTTATCCTAACTTCCTCGGCTGGAACTTTGCCGAGCAGTTCTGGGGTTTCAATGTGGCAGGCAACGAAAGTTCGTCGACCGAAGTGAACCGCTGGGCCTTGTTTGCCAAGCTCGTCGAGATGTCGCACAACTACGGTGGCTTCCTCACCATTAGCTGGTGTGGCGGCGTCTATCACATGAACACTAACCCTATTGCCGAACTGAAGCGTAACAAGGATTTCCTGGCTGCCTGTCGGAAATACCCCGAGGCCATCCTGTTTCTCTACAAATACACCCACGCCGGCTGCTTCTACAATAACGAGAGCGTCTGCTGGGGCCCGTTCGTGTCGGGTCTGACCAAGAACTACGGCGTGCGCTATGACAACTGCGGTTGGAACGACACGTTGAACAAGTTGCTGGGCGACAAGCATGGCAAGAAGTATCCTGGTAGTGCCGGTATCGGAACCGTCATGGAACAGACATGTGTCAACGGTGGCGCCGTTTGGGATGGACCGGAGCTCATCTGGACGGAGGACTTCCAGAACCTGAGCAACTCTACCGTTGAGGGCTACACCCGTCGCAACTGGGGAACCTTTGCTAACTTCAAGGGCATCTGGCTCGACATGTTCCGCCAGATTATCAACGGCACCATGTACATTCCCTCTCGTGAGGAGGTAGTCAATAAGACGAAGATTGTAGTTATCAACGACAAGGCCGACGACTACACCACATGGGACGACCTCTACAACGGACTTTACCTGCAGACCGACCCCTTCAACCAAAAGAAGGAGGGTGCGTGGAACTACGGACAATGGTATAACAACCTGTGCTACTTCAAGAAGACAGGTCGCTATGGGGCTATCCCCATGGTCACGGCGCTTTACGACGACCTGGCCAAGAGCATTCCCGTACAGGTGAAGAAGTCGAACTACACTTCGCGTTGGAGCACGCAGACCAAGAAGGTCAGCGACTTCAATGCCCAGTATCCTGAGGTGAGCACCGGCGACCTCTACGTCAACCGCTACCGCAACCAGCTCGTCACCTACACTCCTTACACCTATCTTAATGTCAAGAAGCGTGCATCGGCTGTCGTGCCCCTGCAGTACAACACCTGCGAGGCGTTGAAACTCGACTACAGTAAACTGTCGAACGGCATCATCCGTGAGTATGCCGACCATATCGACTTCTATCTGAACAACTATCGCAGCGACTCGACCACCGCCCAGACCGACACCATCTTTGTGACTGGCGTGGAGACAGAGCCTTCTTACGAGCTGACGAAGCACACCACCTCGGCCACGGGCCAGCTGGCTACCGTCACCGCCGCATACGATGCCGAAGCTAAGATCTATCAGCTGAATGTTCGCCATATGGGACCGCTCACCCTGCGTGTCAATTGCACGGGTGCTGCCGAGCGTACGGCTACCGACCTGCTGCCTGCTGAGACGCTGCCCATCCCCAAGCAGCCCGACGACTTCAAGGGAAACATCATCATCGAAGCTGAGAACATGGACTACAAGAGCGTGAAGAACGTGGCGCTGACCCACTCTGGCTGGTGGGCTCAGGATATGACCGACTTCGCCGGCATGGGCTATGTGGAGACGGGCACCAATACCGCTGCTGCCTTGCGCCATCAGCTGTCGCTGAAGGAAGGCGGACAGTACGACATCCTGGTCCGCTACTGTGCGTCGAGCAAGGCTGGCAACCTCTCTCTCACCGTCAACGGAATCAAGCAGAGCCTGCCGGTCGAGAAGGTTGACAAGAACGATTGGCAGAAGGCGAAGCTGACGGCTACCCTGAATGCCGGTAAGAATAATCTGGTTATTGGCACCAATGGTATCAACATGATTATCGACCAGATCATCTATTCGCCCGTTGGCACACCTGTCGAGAAGTTCCTTGTCACCGTGCGTCCCAATGAGAGCGGAACCGTGGTGCCTGATGTCGAGGAGGCTGCCGAGGGCGACATCGTCACGTTGAAGGTGCAGGCTAAGCCTGGCTTCCAGCTGAAAGAGCTGCGTGTGGTCAACTCCGTCTACTATACCATGGCCATGACCATTGCCTTGGGCGACGATCCTGAGACCATCACCTTCGTCATGCCCGACGACAACGTGACGCTGCAGCCTGTGTTTGCCGACCTGACCTCTGTCTATAAGCTCGACTATGTCGACGTGCTCAATGGTGCCATGCCTGAAGGCTGGCGTTGCATCATGGCCAACAACGAGACGCACGAGTATCCTAACACCTTCGGCTCTGGTGCACGTACCTTCGTTGGCTTCTCGGGCTATCAGGGCAAGGCGCTCTACTGGCGCGACAACTGTGCCGAGTATGGCCGACAGACCGCCTATCGTCTGGCTTTGGAGCCAGGGCACTATAAGCTCACCTATGCGATGGCAGCCTGGAAGGGTAGCCCCCAGTACAAGCTGCAGCTTCTTAACCTCTCGACCAGCAAGGCCGTTGCTACTACGCAGACGTTTACTGCATCGCCGAATGTCAACGGCAATAGCTCGGCCAGTGTGGCTTCGGCTGTGAAGCGCGAACTCGACTTCACCATCGAGACCAAGGGCAACTACGTCATCCGCTTCTCCGATGAGACCTCTGCTGGCGGCATGCACGAGTTCTTGTTGCTGGAGTGCCGCATCAATACGGCTGCCGACCCCAATGGCATCGAAGGCGTCGTGCTGACCAATGGTGCCGGCGAGTCAAAGTCGATTGTTTACGACCTGCGAGGTGTGCGTCAGCAGGAGCTGCGCCCAGGCATCAACATCATCCGTACTGCCGATGGTAAGACCCGCAAGGTCATCAAGAGATAATTCACTTATTGTCATAAAAAAAAGCTAAACTCATGAAACTCAAAACCATCTTAGCAGCAATGCTGCTAACCTTACCCCTCGGGCGACTGTCTGCCGCAGTCGATCCCAATTTCTACATTTTCCTCTGCTTCGGACAGTCGAACATGGAAGGTGCTGCACGTCCGGAAGCTCAGGACTTGGTCAGCCCGGGTCCGCGTTTCCTGCTCATGCCTGCTGTCGACGACGCTCAGCGTGGTCGTAAGATGGGCGAGTGGTGCGAGGCAACGCCTCCCCTCTGCCGTCCTAACAACGGACTGACCCCTGCCGACTGGTTCGGACGTACGCTGGTAGCTTCGCTGCCCCAGAACATCCGTGTAGGTGTCATCCACGTGGCCATTGGTGGCATTAAGATTGAAGGATTCATGCCCAGCGAGATTGCTGAGTATGTGAAGACCGCTCCCGCATGGATGAAAGGTATGCTGCAGGCCTACGACAATAATCCCTACCAGCGTTTGGTAGACCTGGGTAAGAAAGCCCAGAAGGACGGTGTCATCAAGGGTGTCATCATGCACCAAGGCGAGTCGAACACGGGCGACCCTGAATGGGCTAATAAGGTGCAGAAAGTCTACGACCAGCTGTTGGGCGACCTGCAGTTGAAGCCGGAGGAAGTGCCCCTGTTGGCTGGTGAGGTGGTACAGGCCGACGGTAAGGGCCAGTGTATCGCTATGAACAAGCAGATACAGGAACTGCCTAAGACCATCCATACTGCCCAGGTTATCTCGTCTACGGGCTGTACCAACGGTCCCGACCGTCTGCACTTCGATGCTGCCGGCTATCGCGAGCTGGGTTGCCGCTATGGCGAGAAGATGGCTCAGCTGCTGGGCTTCGAACCCAAACGCCCCAAGATAGAGTCGACGGTGAAGAAGATTGAGGTGCCTGCCGATGCAGTTACTTGCGAGACCGTCATTCCCGGCAATGAGTTCCCCAAGGTCGATAAGCAGCGTCGTGCCTACTTCCGCATCAATGCTCCGCAGGCCAAGAAGATTATCGTCGACGTTTGCGACAAGAAGTACGACATGCAGCCCGACGGACAGGGCAACTTCATGGCCGTCACCGACCCGCTGCCTGTAGGCTTCCACTACTATTTCATGAGTATCGATGGCGTCAGGTTTGTTGACCCCGCCTCTGAGACCTACTTCGGCTGCAACCGCGAGGCAGGTGGCATCGAGGTTCCCGAAGGCCCGGAGGGCGACTACTATCGTCCGCAGCTGGGCGTGCCTGCCGGTTGTGTGCGTAGTATCTTCTACTACAGCAACGAGCAGAAGAAGTGGCGTCATGCGATGGTTTATACCCCTGCTGAGTATGAGTCGGCCAAGAACGCCAAGAAGCGTTACCCCGTGCTCTACCTGCAGCATGGCATGGGCGAGGGCGAGACCAGCTGGAGCAATCAGGGCCACATGCAGCACATCATGGACAATGCCATCTATAAGGGCGAGGCTGTGCCGATGATTGTGGTCATGGAGAGTGGCGACATCAAGGCGCCCATGGGCCGCGGACAGGGTATGGGCGACTATGGCGCTTCGTTCTATCCTGTGCTGCTCAACGACCTCATTCCTTATATTGATCAGAACTTCCGCACGAAGACCGACCGCGACAACCGTGCCATGGCCGGACTGTCGTGGGGTGGACACCAGACCTTCGACGTAGTGCTTCAGAACCTCGACAAGTTTGCTTGGTTGGGTACGTTCAGCGGTGCCATCTTCGGACTCAACGTGAAGACCGCCTACAACGGAGTCTTTGCTAACGCCGATGAGTTCAACAAGAAGATTCACTACATGTATATGAACTGGGGCGAACATGACTTTATCAAGAGCGGCGACATTGTGCGCCAGCTTCGCGAACTGGGTATCAAGGTCGATTCTTCAGAGTCGAAGGGTACGGCCCATGAGTTCCTCACCTGGCGTCGCGGCCTTCATGAGTTCATTCCCCATCTGTTTAAGAAAAGCAAGTAATAAGACCTCTATAGAAAAAGGGCCTGCCATCACGGCAGGCCCTTTTCGCTTAAACTAAACAAATACGTCTGTTATGTCTCCGTTTATGCCTTATTTACAGGCACTTAGAAGCAGCGGTTGAGTTGTTCTTATCTGCCGTTCTTTTTGCAAAGGTAAGTCATTCACCCGAGATATACAATAGATTGAACGTTTTTTAACGCATAAATACTTACTTTTAGGTACATCTTCATCCATAAAAGGCTGACCCGTTACAGGCCAGCCTACATTGAGTGCTCAGACAAATTAGTTCCCAAGAAAACCTTTTAGAATCGTTTTAATAACGCCTATCTTGTCGTCAGAACTTGCGTCATTGATACGCTTAATTTGATTCTCGGAAAGTTTTGCAATCGCATCACAGACTTTCTCATATCCTTTCTTGGTAGATAAATCTATTACTGCTGATATTAGATACTTTTTACCTATGAACTCATCCTTAAACTTGGTTCGAGCTTTTTCCAAGAAATATTCCGCCCTCTCAAAATCATACCCTTCTTTAGGCTCTTTTCCTGCAATAATGCCAGATAAATCTTTCTTTCCCAATTTCCCACCAGTAAAATATAATATCTGTCCAATGGTGCTAACAGCATAACCTGCATCAGACATTTCGTTAGTCATCTGTGCAAGTTTGCTGTCAGGATTAAACATCACTGCACTGTAGGCATAATCCTTTCCATCCCAAGGATTTGAATCAATGTTAGTACTTGCAATCAATTCCTTAGTGTTGGCATCACAGTAACACTCAAAAAGGAAAAGATTGTCGCTACTCATTTCTGATTCAAAAGCTGCGGTAGTACGATGCTGACCATCTACAATAGCAATATATTCACTTGCTTTGTCTGGACTAATTTCCTCCTCGGTCTTTGCATCAATGAGAGTACATCCATCAGCAATGGCTTTCTCGCCAGACACATACATAAGAGGAATGAGATTCATCTTGAATTTCTCAAACGATGTCTTTTTTGACCTTACATTTTTGCTGTTAACTTTTCTGTTACCTTTAATAAAGGCAATCTTTTTACCAGATTGTAACAGCTCACTTAATGAAAAAATACTTTTATACATTATTTTTAAACCTACTGCCCTCTAAATTGTTACTTGGTGCTTTGCTTGAAACAGCAGGTGTGCTTTGCACCATTTGTCGTTTGACGGTGCAAAGATAGGTTGATTATTGATGCCTTTGTAATTTTTACCCGTTAGTTCCCAAATACCCTATAAAAGCTAACGGGTAAGCAGTTCTATTCCCTCCAATTTCTCACCAAAACGGATAGATTCACCCTTTTTCAGCGTAGGAATATCCCTCTTGATGGGGTTAATAAGTCCGTTGCTCCAATCCTCATACTTAATGACGTGCCATTGTACCGTAAAAGTGCAATCACCTAAGTTAATGATTGATGCCGTTGTGTCAAACTTATCATAGTTCATACGCAGTTGTCTTAGCCTTGCTTCGGTTACTTCTTCAACAGATAAACCAAACCATTTCAAGAAATACCCTATCATCTTATTTTCTACGGAGGTTAGTCTTGCTTTCCTCTTTATATTAAAATACTGATTAAAGAATGCAGATAAATAATAGGTAAACTCTATTTGGAGAATTTCTTTGGTGAATACTTCCAACCTGTCAACGACCTTATATGCTTCATAAGTTGTTGTTGGCTTACATTCCATTTTGTTAATTGCATCTTTCAGCACCTTTAGAACCTCATTATTGTTACAGTGGAATACTCTACGGTTCTTCTTATGGAATGTCACACTTTCAAATTCTTTAATTTGCTCAATGGTCTCACTTGGAGTTGGCTTTAGAAGCAATACAACTTTTTTGTGGATTATAGCATTAATGAACTCACACAGGGTACAAAGGGCAAATGCATTAACATTTATACCATATTTTGTTTTCATATCCTGTTGGAAATCATAAATTCTTTTGTCTTGAACAAACTTAAAGAGAGTTTTTATATGCTCCTTTTGATTCTTCTCAATCTTGTCACCAAACTCACCTAATGGCATACCATCATAGATGTTGTCACCTATCATCAACTGAATATTGTCTGCAAAATAAATGCAGTAACTCCAAATATCAATCTGATTGATAACTTTACCGTCAGCGGTGGTAATAGTTTCGTTAATGTCCTCTGGATATACTATTAGTTTATTTTCTTCCATAGTGCAAAGGTACGAAAAATAGGCACACCTTATTGATATATACCTTATTATTTTGCAATTATTATAAATCGGAGCGTTAATCGGTGGAGGAATCCATATTTTCATTTCTTGACATTTTTGGTTGTCGAAATAGTGCGGACTTTACAATTTATATAGAGAGTACTTTTGCACCAGCCATATTAATCAACGGCGCAACCGACACCGCCATCACTTCCATATCTCCATGCCGCAGCGAACTGAAAAAACAGATTTCGGAGGTTTTAACGGTTTGGATCGCCGTAGTTCAATAACTGTGGCATTAAATTTGGTACACCCGCCCCAAATGAATATCTTAGCATAAGACGAGAAATCAGATACCGCTACCGTCGAGGGGAGCATAACTATAGATGATATGATTGAATTTCAAACTTAATTACTACAGGACGATGAATCACTATACATTTGAACAAGTAAAAGAGATTGCAGCCAAGAATGGAATTACAGGGAGCAACGTTAGAATTGGTCTCTGGGCTTAGATGAACGGCTTCATTAAAAAGAGGGAACAGGTGAACAAACAGCGTACCACATATTATTATAAGATGAATGAGAATTTATGACCGCAGCATATAAATGGGGAAAAATGGCGGATAGTTGTTGGGGAAAAATGGCGGATAGTTGTTGGGGAAAAATGGCGGACTATACATTACTTAATATACATTACTTAATATACATTACTTACTATAGCCTATACGGTGCTTCGCCCCGTAAGTCGGAGAGCGGTCTTAGATGAAGAAGTCACTAACGATAAAATCAATTAACGATGCTGATATACATACCACATAGTAAGGTGTTCAACACCAGAAAAGAAGCAAAAGAATACTTAGGAGGTACAAACAAGTACAACAGAGCGTTAAAGCAAGGAAAGATTTTCAATATTACTAATGCTAACATTGCACACAATGGAACAATATACTACAGTCACAAGGAGAATCAATGAGATTACAGGAAACAACAAACTGATAGATACCGTAGTCTATACCTATATCAAGTCAAGGGTTAACTATAAAACGAATATTGCTGATAATGTAACTGAGCAAGAAATGTCTTTTCACTTAGGCTTATCCATTTATACAATAGAAAATGTCGTACCAAGAGTTAGTAAGCACACGTTTCTATTTGATAAGGTTGAACAGAATGAAGAAAAGAAGTTTGGAAGTTACAAGACTTACAATAAATACTATTTAGTAAAGGATAACGAAAATTTCTTCTTTGTTTACAATTCGATTTTTAATGATGATATAAATATTGCTAATTCCGTAGATAGATGCAAGGTCAAGGGCTTGCTATTACTCATTAAATCAGTGTGCATTAAAGAGACGAATAAATATATCAGTGACAAGCCTCGTAAGAATGGGCTTAACAAGTCCGAATTAGCAAGAAAGTTGGGAATAGATACTGATACACTGACAAAATATCTGCAATTAGCAATAAGAGCAGGATAGATAAAGATGATACCTAACGGCTTACTCATTACCAATAAGAGCATAATTCCAGACTTCTACAGTAATGATTCATTTACTAAAACTTATCACACTATATATGATTGGTGTTTGGATAATGGAATCATCCCACCAGAGAGGAACGATACAATCGTTACTAATGCTGATGGAACAATCACAAGAAGAAATAGTTTGCTAATGAACATCACAAGTAGGTTAGATGGTGACGATATATGCAGTTGGCTAACGGATAAGATTATTAAGAAACCAGAAGAATTGAGTTTGGAATATATTGCTACAATTCTGAATATACACATTAGCAAGGAGACTACGGACTATGATATTACCCTATAACTAAAAATGGAGAGTGTCTTAACTGTAGGTGCACAACCCCGAAAGTCCCCCGCTCATATTTGAATAAAAAAGAATGCTTTTTAATATAGCTTTCTTTCTGTAAGAAATTGAAATTTCGTGTTAATTCACTTCATTTATTAACTTCTAAATTCAATTCATTATGAACGATTTAGTTTTAATGCCTACAATGGCAAAGAGGTTTGATTTCTCAGACGCTGAGATTATCGAGCCTATCGTGGAAGTTCCAAAGGTTGCACAGAATGTTAGTTTCTTAGATGCTAACACAAATGCAATCACTATGGAAGAATTAACTAATTCCTGTGTAGTTCCAACTTGGGGTAATCAGGAATTAACTATCTCTCATCAGGATTTCGTGTCATGTGTTTATGATGCAGCGAAAGACTACTATCACGGTGAAAGTTTTGGTACACCTGAACTTCGCGTTTCCAATATTGTGCGTGGTCGCATACCAAGCGCACTTGGGAAAAGAGCCTCAGAACTGTTAGAGTGTGAAAAGACCCAATTTTATCAGCGTATGGCGTTTGCCTTTACAATTCCAAGTTTGTTTGAGACCTTAAACGGCCAGAAACTTGAATTGTGTGTTGGCGGGTGCAGAAACTATTCTGATTTAAACCTTTATCGTCAAACAAAGGGCGCGGAGAAGTTTTCAATCTTTGTGGGATGGCGCATGAAAATATGCAGTAACCAAATTCTTTCGGGAAATGGTGTGAAGCTATCCTTTGAAGTTATGAGCCTTAGAGACCTTTACAAAATGGCAATGGACTTGTTTAGTGCTTTTATCCCTAGTAGAGATTTGCACCTTTTACAGACATTATCCAATACCTATTTAAGTGAGTCACGCTTCGCACAAGTCATAGGTCGTTTCAGAATGTATCAGGCACTTCCAAACAATGTGCAGCGTGGCATACCTAAGTTATTGATAACTGACAGTCAGATAAATGCAGTTTGCCGTGAGTTCTATCATAACGAAACCTTTGGAGTAAAGGATAATCAAATATCAATGTTTGATTTTCACAACTTACTCACACAGTCAAACAAAAGTAGCTACATAGACAGCTATATTTCACGGGCTGTTAATGCTACAGAGGTGGCAACGGGTATCAATAACGCTTTATATGGTGACGAGAAATATTCTTGGTTTATAGGATAATAGTATTAACATGGGGAGCATTTCAGAAATGGAGTGTTCCCCTAAATTTTTACGATTATGCAAACAATGAGTTTTAAATGGTGTTCAAAAGGTTGTTTTATTGAAGCTATCGAGGTTTTCTTAAATCCGTACTTCTACCTTATTAATAATAAAAGCCCCAATTATAGCGGTTGGGAGACTCATAAAATACAGTATGGCCTCAAAATCATATATGTGACGTTAAGGGCTAAAGAAGTGGATTATGACAAACAATTGATAGAAACAGTTAAGCAACCTTGGTACGCTTACAATTCTGTGAAATATGAGGTTAAGCCCAATCCCTACGGAATAGAACAAATTCTATATCTTAAAGATAAAGGTTGGTTCGTAGCAGGTGAAGAACTTACACTTCATAGAGTTTATCGTTAATAGTGTATTGAAATAATGGGTGTGTTCTTTTTAATCTATAAACGGTTAATAAGAACATACCTTTTTGTTATTACTTAATACTTTGATTAAAATGAATACAAAAGCAGTTATTTACGCCCGTGTTTCGTCTGTTGGTGACAGGCAGAACACAGACAGGCAGATTTCTGATTTATCGGAATATGCAGCGTTCCAGAAACTACAGATTTCTAAGATATTTGAAGAAAAGATTTCTGGAGCAAAGAAGAATGTGGAGAGGCCAATATTATTACAGGCTATTGACTACTGCAAGCAGAATGATGTTTCTATCCTCTTGGTTAGTGAACTATCCAGACTTGGAAGAAATGCCTTTGAAGTTCTGGCTACAGTTAAAGACCTCATAGATAATGGCATTAACCTCTATATGCAGAAAGAACAATTAACGCTACTTGATTCTGAGGGAAAGCCCACAATGTTTGCACCCATTATGATAGCAACACTTTCAACGTGTGCCCAATTAGAGCGTGAAAATATAAAGTTCCGCTTAAACAGTGGCCGAAGGCTATACATTGAACGTGGTGGGAAACTTGGTCGTAAGGTTGGAAGTGTAAAGACCATTGAGCAAAAGAAAGAACAGTACAAAGACATTATCAGCTATCTTAAACGTGGCTATTCTATCCGTAACGTGGCTAAACTAACCAATAAGGGAATAAGCACCGTACAACGAATAAAAGCGGACTTCAATCTCTAATCGTAAGGGGTAGGGCATTAAAAAAGGTGCTCTACCTTCTTAATTGTTATGAATGGGAATATCCAAAAAATCCTAATAATTTGTAGGATTTATGCTAAATGTGAATTGCTTTTATTAATTTTGTAGCGAGTTTCAAGTGCTCCGTAGAGTTGGAGTGCGTTTTAATGGCTCAAACTTAGTAGAAAAGAGTTGATTGGCTCGTTATCCTCTGTTGAAATTGGACACTTCAAACTAATGTGGATGAAAGGCAATGGCTCACTTCATTAGGATTATTGTACCCTATTTTAGGGCATAATATATTCTAAGGTTGTGGACTATTGTTTCATTAGACATTAGTGGGTAGTCCAAACCTCAACAGAATAGTGGGCAATAGTTCCACAACTCTTAAAAATTTATCCGCTGATTTCTTGGGACTGGTTGGCATTGTTAGAAATTCTTATCAATTAATTATTAAAGATTTATGAAAACATTAAGATTTATTGGAGTTGCACTTCTTACAGTGCTTATGAGTGTTGGTTTCTCCGCTTGTGGAGGTAGTGATGATGATGACAACGGGGGAGGAAGTTCTACAACGACTATTGAAGGAACTTGGTACTTGAAATCAGAGATATGGTACGGATGGAAAGGCGACCAACCTGACATGACAAAAATAGACGACCAGGGAAGTTATGACGATTATAGTGATATTGAAATCTGGACTTTAAAAAGAAATGGCGACAATTATGATATGACAAAGAAGGAAGGAGATTATGTAAAAACGTACTCACTTATTAAGACTGTAGATAACGAATACGCACTTTATGAATCAGGTTCAGCAAAAGACCGCATAGTGATTAAGTCTGTAACTGCAAATAAAATGGTTGTAGATCGTTATCGAAATTACTATAAAACTTCTGTTAAACAGTATGCTATTCTAACTTTTATGAAATAGTTTATAGACTTCGTGAATAGTTTAAGGTAGCATTTTTTTGCTACCTTTTATTTTTACAAAAATTCTATTCCAATTATAAATCTGGTAACATAATATTATATAATTTGGTTTGTGGTAATAATTTAAATATGTTTGTAAAAGATTGATTCAAAGTGGCTTCATGGAGGTGCGCACCTCAATTTTACTCTGAATCAGTCCATTTCCAGATAAGTTACGTTGAATCAATTAAAAATGAAATTATGACCAACATTACTATCAAGGGTAAAGCACCCTACCTAAGCCCTCTAATCGGTTTTAAAAACGAAAATTCTAAAGGCTATGCCAACCTAAGATTTTCAAACGGAAAAGTAACGCAGCCACCACGCTAATATGTGTGATGGTTGCGTTTTTATTTTTTACTTATTCTCATATTCATCAATTAGAGCATCTATCACTTGTTTAGGTCGTTCTATATCTTCATTAGCAAACATTAAGTTGATTTCATCATAACTTGCTACCTTATCAATAATGCCGAAGTAATGCTCTTTATATTGGTAAGCGGAATATAGTTGAGCGTCACGATAATAATAACTAAGTTCAAAAACCACTTTGTCTAAAGCCTCAACTTTCTCCTTGTCAATATTCTTTGGATAACTGCTTAATCCTACTACATTCTTAATGGTTTCTACCGCTTGTCTGGTGTTATTGGTGTTGAAGTTAATATCATTCTTCATAGCGTGTTCAATACTCAGAAGCATGTCGTAGGCGAAAAGAACATTGAGAATGTTGTTGCTATCCTGTTTGACAACGTCGTTACCTTTATTTCCTTTTAAAGCTTTAGTAACTAAGTTTACCCTGTCATCTTCCGTTTGATGCAGATAATACTTCTGCAAGGCTTGGGTGTCTTTATGACCTGTGAGGAATTTAAGGGTTTCTAATGGCACTCTACGTGCCATACGAGTTACGAAAGTGTGCCGGCCAAAATGACTACTCAAAATCTCAGAAAGTGGTTTGCTCTGGATTTTTCCCTTGCTATCGGAATAAGTAATCATACGATTTAGATTAGCTTTCTTAGCAATCTCTTTAAGTGCAATTGTTTCATTTTTTGCTAATATTTCAGATTCCACGTCAATATGCTTAAAGCCATCTTTATAGCGTTCAATAATCGCAAGAACATCTGGTGTTCTTTCAACTAATGCAGGAACACCCTCTTTCTTTGTTACAAATGAAAAATAGTTCTTGTTAATGGTGTAACGAGTAGGATTAAACAATATAGGAATATCGCTTGCCCTTTGCCCTGTTAGACATTCTAATACAAACAGGTCTCTATATTCCATTTGTGGAGGTGTTAAACCCTTACAAGTTTCTATTGCTTTAATTTCATCTTCTGTAAGTTCTACTTTTTTCCCTTCTGTCCTAACATTCTTTGGTAGTTTTATATCAACTTTTTTTACTCCATACGATTTGAAGTCTGGATGCTTTGACATAACCTCATTTATCAATATTCTAACAATTCTAAGGCAGTTCCTGATATTACTTGCTGACTTACCTTTACCACGTAAGTAGATTTCAAAATCATTTATCCCCTTATCAGTAAGCATCAGAACTGAATCTCTTTTAATATCAGCACAGTAATCTATGAAGTTTTGCAAATTGAATCTATATGTTTGGATAGTGCTGTCTGTAACAGGCTTGTTACCTACACTTTGATACAATTCGAGTGCTTTCAGCAATGCTTTAGTAGCCTTACGTTCTCTCTTAACATTTGGTACACCGTTCTTAGCCATCTTCTTTACTTTTAGTTCTGACAATACAGTCTTCTCGAAATAGTCTCTTACATCTTTTTGTGAGATTATCTGAAAATTTTGGCAAATATAGCAATAATATTCCGAAAAAGCACTCTGGAATGAAAAAATAATGCTCAAAACATGTTTTGCATTATCACGTTCAACTTCTGACATACTATCTAATAGCATTGGTACTTGTTTCTTACTATCCCACAGATAGGCATTGATTTTAGCCGTAGTCGGAATCTTTATTTGTTTACCACATGCTTTCACTACTGCATAGACGTTGGTAGGTCTCTTAGAAGTAGGCTTTCTAAGATTAAAATTCAACGTCAGTTCCTTTAGATAATTTAACTCTGCCATACCGTTCAATTCTTAAATGATTTAACTAAAATCGGTTCTTTTTTCTGGTTCTTTTTTCTCCGATACGACAGAATACAGAAAAATTCAAAATCCTTGGGAATGCCTATAAATAAAGGGCCTGCCTCTCGGCAAGCCCTCATTACTAAACTAAACAAATACTTTACGAATTTTCTGTGTATTGCAACGTCCCGTTGTCTTGCGTTTGCTGGTGCAAAGGTACGGCAAAAACAGCAATGCTGCAATACCTAAAAATTACGATTTTCTTCGATGGCTTATTCTCCACGCTTGTAGTCGAACGAGTCGACGTCGATGTAGCCGCCTGCTTTCTTCGTGGCGTAGCTGAAGATGGCAAACTTCGTGCCCATGAACAGACGACGGTAGTCGAACTGCATGCGATAGCCCTTTGTACCAATAGGCTGGAAGTTCTCGCCGTCGAGGCTATAGTAGAAGTTGGCAACGTCGTGATGGCCAGGCCGGAAGTCACCGTCGATGCGCAGCCACACCTGCTTGCCCTTGGGATTGAGCTTGGTCAGGGCAATGCCCTCCACCATCTTCTCGTCGACGTTCGTGACAGCCTTCTCACGGTCGGTGAGGCTGACCTTCTGTTCGCTCATCTCGAGGTACGTTGCCTTTCCCTTCTTCTTCAGGGTGAGCACGCCCGAGTCACCGTTGAAGGCCGCGAAGCCAGCGCAGTCGCCGTCCTTCATGTGTGAGTAGTCGATGCAGACGACGGCACTACATGTGGGACCTTCCATGCGCTGTGTCAGCGTGTTGGGTGCCAGGTAGAGGTTAGGCACCACGCGGTTGGTCTTCAGCCGCAGGTAGCCCTGACGCTCAGCGAGGCTCCATGCCTGATTGACGGGGTTATGGTTCCATTGCCAGCACAGGTCGAGCTTCTCGCCCGAGAAGTCGTCGCTCTTCACGATGGCTGTCGTGGGCTGTCCGCTCTTGTAGGGACGCATCTGTGCGGGCACCTTGCCCTGCTCGTCGCCCAGCTGTGGCCAGCCGTCAATCCAGCGAACGGGCGACAGCGTCAGCACGCGGCCCACGCCGCCACGGTCCTGGAACATGATGCCATACCAGTCGCCTTCCTCGGTGTCGACGATGGTACCCTGTGCCAGATAGGAGAAACCGCCGAAGTCGCTTTCAAGGATGACGTTCTTCTCCCACTTGGCGTTGAGGTCGCGGGTGCGGTAGCACACCTCGCGGCGATGACGGCCAGGGGCGTAGACGTGGCTGATAAGCAGAGCGTAGTAAGTTCCGTTGTGCTTGATCACGCGAGTACCTTCGAGCAGTCCGCGCTCGTCGGCCTCCCGTTGGAAGTAGTGGCGGTGGCTCCCCTCGACGACGCCCTTCAGGTCGCGCGTCAGCTGGCACATCTCGCCTGTTCCGAAGAATACGTAGGGCGTGCCGTCGTCGTCGAAGAAGAGGGTGGCGTCGTGGAAGTGGCGCAGCCGCGAGTGGACGGTCCACGGTCCTTCGGCCTTCGGCGCGGTGAAGATATAGGTGTCGCCCATGGCGCCCTGCTCGTTGGGAGCGAGCAGGGCGTAGAAGCGTCCGTCGTGATACTTGAGCGAGGTGGCCCATTGACCGCGTCCGTAGACGGTGCCCTCCAGCAGGTCGTACTTAGGCGAGTCGGTCAGCCGGTCGAAGATGTAGCCCACGGTTTCCCAGTTCTTCAGGTCTTTCGACTTCATGACGGGAGCACCGGGCATGAGGTGCATGGTGGTGGATACCAGATAGAATGTGTCGCCCACGCGGATGACGTCCGGGTCGGGCACGTCGGCCCAGAGCATGGGGTTCTCTATCATGTCCTTTGCGGCAGGCGTTGTCGCCGTCGGCTGGGCGTAGCTGCCGAGCGTTGTGGCCAGCAGAGCGGCCATCGTTAGCAGAGATTTCTTCATATCCTTACTTCATTAGTTTGTTCTTCTCGAGTGTCCAGTCCTTGCGCTTCGACAGCAGGTTGTCGCTGCCCTTGAACATCTTGGCGGCCTGGGCGTCGCCCTTCAGCTGCCAGTTGAGCCATGCCAGGGCCACTACCGAGAACTCGCCTCCGTGCGGCTGGCGATAGGTACCGCCGTGGCCCACGGGGAAGTTGGCTGCGCAGGCCGGCACGTGGTTGATGCGATGGAAGTCGTCCATGCCGTTGCCATAGGCAATGTCGCTCTCGCCGCCCAGGATATAGATGATGGGCACCTTGATCTCCTGTAGCTTCTCCTTCGGGGGCATGGGCATTCCGCCCACGGCCTGTCCGGCATTCTGGCGGTTGAAGAGTCCGCTGTTGCATATCATCAGCGTCTTGATGCGCGGGTCGGCGCAGTTGTAGAGCGTCTGCAGTCCGCCGCACGACATGCCCGCCACGCAGATGTTCTTCACGTCTATCTTATTATAATAAGGTGACTTCGGGTCGGCGTTCTGGGCGATGGCCCAGTCTATCGACTCGATTTGCTGCTGGGTGGTCGACATGGGGCCGCGATAGGGCTGGTCGTCCATGGGAATGTAGCCCGTGGCGAGGACGATGTAGCCGTAGGAAGCGATTTCGTTCAGGAACTTGTAGTGCTCCCAGGGCGAGTTGGTGCAGGCGCCGTTGCCCCATACGAGCACGGGCAGCTTGGTCTTTTTACCGAACTTCGTCAGGTCTTGGGGCACGAACACGGTGTGGGCCTTGAGCGAGGCCTCCTCCTTCATGATGGCCTTGAAGGGACCGGTGCCGCCGTCCTCTACGAGACGCTCGCGGGGACCGCGGGCAGCATCGAGGAAGCTGACCATCTTCTTTAGGTTCTCTTCAGCGTACATGCCCATGCCGTGACCACCCTCGGGCACGAACGTAGCCTCGGTCGTTACGCCGGCAGCACGCAGCAGCTCGTAGAACTTCTTGCCCTGACAGCAAGGCACCACGTTGTCCTTCTCGCCATGGAAGATGATGATGGGCGGGTCGTTGCGGTCGATATAGTTGGTGGCGCTGAGGCTCAGATACTTGTCGGGCTCTTCCGAGAGCTTCGAGCCCAGCAGCTGGTCTTCAGGGCTGTTGGCTCCCATCGTCATGTGTTCGCCGCAGTCCATTGCCGTCAGGTCGACGGGACCCGACCAGTCGCAGGCAGCATTCACGGCGCTGCTCTCGTTCAGATAGTTGCCCAGCGAGCCTTCCAGGTCGATGTCGACCGTGCCCACCTTCGTCTGCTTTGTGCCGCTGGTGGTGGCAGCTGTCGAGGCGAGGTGGCCTCCGCTCGAGAAGCCGCTGGTGGCTACGAACGAGGGGTCGAAGCGGTACTTCTTAGCCTCGCCACGCACGAAGCGGATGACGGCACGGATGTCGTGAATCTGTGCCGGCCACTTGGCGTCCATGCTGGAGCGGTGGTTCGGGCATACGACGGCGTAGCCTGCGTCGAGCAGCGCCTTGACGATGGTGCCCAGGTCGGCCTGGCCCTTGCCGTTGTTGCTGAACCAGGCGCTACCGTAGATGTGGATGACCACGGGATAGCTCTCTTTCTCTTGCTTGGGCAGGTAGATGTCGCAGGTGTGGTAGCCCTTGCCGTCGCCTACGTAGTCTACGTCCTTCCACTGTTGCGATGTCTCGAGGTTGTTGTTCACTTGGAACCCTCCGAATCCTCCGAAGCCTCCCTGTGGCTGTGCCATGAGTGCTGCCGATGCGCACAGCAGCATGCCGGCCAATAGTTTCCTTTTCATAATCCTTAATTATTAAATGGTTAATGGTGTTTCACTTACTTGAACTGCCACCAGTCCAGATGTACGTCGCCCTGCGTCTGCGAGAAGCAGAGGTAGAGGTCGTGAACGCCTGCGGCATTCTTCACCTTCGTCGAGAACTGGCGATATTTCTCGACCGAGCCCGTGGCCTTGATGCTGACGGTACCGATGACGGGGCCGTCCAGTGAGTCGAGATGCAGGGTGATGGTGCAGCTGCCTGTGGCGGCGGCTGTGATGTTGAACTGCTTGGCGCCCTTTGCACCGAAGTCTACGCCGCGCAGGCGGATGTACTCGTTGTCGTTGATGTCGTAGATGTACATGTTGCGCTTGCCCGTCGACTCAGGCATGTCCTTCACCACGCCCGTATTGGGAATGCCCATCTTGGCCGACTTCAGTCCGTAGCCCCAGTTCATGGTCTCGGCCTCTACGCGCCGGTAGGGGTTGAGCCAATGCAGCTGCTTCATGGGCTGCTGATCGAGCCAGTAGGGCACCTCCTTGATGGTGCCGTCGGCATTGTACTCAATTTCGGTTGCCGAGACCGAGCGGCGCTCGCTGTGCTCGAAAGTTTCAAGGTGCATCAGGTCATAGTCCTGGCCGAAGACATACGAGTGGCCCTTGTAGTCGCAGATGCCGGGATGGTTGCCTCGGTCGCGTGGGGTGGGGCGCATGATGTAGCCCTTCGACTTCCACGGACCTTCGGGCGAGTCGCTCATGGCGTAGCCCAGGGCCTCGGGGCAGCAGGTGCTGGCGTAGGCCAGATACCAATGGCCGTTACGCTCGTAGAGCCAGGGGCCTTCCTGGTAGTGCTCAATCTTGTAGTCGAGCTTATGGATGCCGCCCTTCAGCGAAATCATGTCGTCGTTGAGTTTGCACCAGTAGGTGTTGGGGTTGCCCCAGTACATGTAGGCCTGTCCGTTGTTGTCAACGTAGACGGTGGGGTCGATGTCGTCCCAGTTCTCCTTCTGCCATACCAGCGGTTTGCCGAGCGGGTCCTTGAAGGGGCCATAGGGCGAGTCGCTGACCAACACGCCGATGCCGTGTCCGTGGAGCGGGGCGTAGAGGTAGTACTTGCCGTTGCGCTCAACGGTCTGTATGGCCCATCCGCCATTGTCGCGGCTACGCCACTTGAAGTCCTGCAGCGAGGCTACGGCGCCGTGTTCCGTCCAGTTCACCATGTCGGTCGTCGACCATAGCAGCCAGTCGTACATGAAGAAGCCTGCCGAGCTGCGCTCGTTGCGGTCGGGAATATCTTCGAAGTGGGCATCGTGCGAGGTGTAGAGGAACAGCGTGTCGCCCACCACCAGCGGCGAGGGGTCGGCCGTGTACTTCGTCTGGAAGAGCGGCATGTTCACCTGCTCCAGCGAGCGCATCTCCCACCAGTCGAAGTTGAAGAGCTTCGGGCCCTTGCGGCCCTTGAAGGCGAAGTAGAGGTCGTGGCTGCCCGTGGTGTAGCTCGTCAGGTCGATGGTCAGCGTCTGCCAGTTCAGCCAGCCGCCAGTGCCAGGCACATTGACCGAGCCAAGCAGCTTGCCGCCCAGGCTGTCGATGCGAATCTCTATCTGTCCGCCGCGCAGGCCGCTGGCCACGCGGGCTGTGAACGTGCGGGGTGGCACCTTGCCGAAGTCTACGTTCTGCAGCTTGATGTAGTCGCCGTTGTGGATGTCGCTCACGTAGACGCCAACGCCATCGCCCTGCTCCGTCTTGATGCCCTTCGAGAAGGCCATCGTCTCGGCCTCTACCTTGCGGTAGGGGTTGAACGTGGCAACGGGCTTCACGCCCTCGTCGGTAGGCAGGATGGTGGGGAAGGAGCCGTCGGCATTGTACTTAAACTCCTCTACGGCCACGCTGCGTCCGAAGCCGCCACCGCCGGGCAGCTTGCCCGTGTGGTAGAAGAAGTAGCTGTGGCCCTTATAGTCGGCAATGCCGCAGTGGTTCGTAAACGAGCCCGTGTTGCTGAGCGGCATGATTTCGCCCGCATATTTCCAGGGGCCCGTGGGGTGCTGGGCCGTAGAGTAGCTGATGTGCTCCGGCACGCCGCCGGCAGCGTAGAGCAGCTGATAGGTGCCGTTGCGCTTCGTGAGCCACGGACCCTCCACATACGAGTCCTTATATTTCTTGCCCTCCTCACGCTTGCTCATCATGGGGCCGCCGAAAGCCTCTTCGGTCATGTCGAGGCGGCCCAGCTCGCCCGAGTAGGAAATCATGTCGCGGTTCAGCTTCAGGTAGTAGCATTGCGGGTTGCCCCACATGAGCCATGCCTGTCCGTCGTCGTCGATGAACACCGTGGGGTCTATGTGGTCCCACGAGCCGTTCTCGAAGAGCGGTTTGCCCAGCGCGTCGCGGAAGGGGCCCGTTGGCGAGTCGCCTACGGCCACGCCGATGGCCATGCCCTTCGACAGGCGCGAGTGGGCACAGATGTACCAGTAGAACTTGCCGTCGCGCTCAATGCATTGCGAGGCCCAGGCGCGGTCGTCGGCCCAGCGAAACGACTCCAGGGCCAGCGGCGAGCCGTGGTCCTGCCAGTTCACCATGTCTTGCGTCGAGTAGATGCGCCACTCCTGCATCCAGAAGAAGTCGGCGCCGTCTTCGTCGTGACCGGTATACACATACATGGTTCCGTTGTGCACCATCGGTGCGGGGTCGCTCGTGCACCATGTCTGCACAAACGGGTTTTGCGCTCCAGCGCTTAGCGTCGCCGCCAGGGCGACCATCGAGAGAATTTTGCTTTTCATTGCTGTTTGGTTAGTTGTTATTTTGCTGCAAAGATACAAAAGAAATCCGAAACGCTGCCGCTTTGTTGTTTCATAAGTTATAATATATGTATCGGAGGCGACCCAAACCCCTGTCAACCTAAATCAGTACACTGCACTTTCTAAATCAGTACACTGCACTTTCTAAATCAGTACACTGTACTTTCTAAATCAGTACACTGTACTCTACAATTTTTTTTTGAGAAATTCGATTTCATCAGTCATCTGTCATATTTTGTGTATAAACGGCTGTGTATTAGCAAGATAACTCAAAATCAAACCGTCATATTCGGTCATGTTCGGTCATGTTTTTGGTGGAAAAGTGGATAAAAACGGCACTTTCATAGGGTGGAAGTGCCGCTTTGGGTAGGTTGAAGTGCCGCTTTAGGTAGGTTGAAGTGCCGCTTTAGGTAGGCTGAAGTGCCGCTTTAGGTAGGCTGAAGTGCCGCTTCAAGTGGGTCAAAGTGCCGCTTTAGGTGGGTTGATGCTGCCTTTGGCCTGCAAAAACATGACCGAACATGACCGAATATGACGGTTTGGTTTTGGTTTATATTGCTTATTATCAATTATTTAGAGCCAAAATATGACAGATGACGGATGGTTTTCAAAAATCATTTTGAAATGTGTGGATTCTGCCAAGGGTGTGAAAAGAAAGTGCGGCGAGCCCACTGTTTCGGAACCCACCGCACCCTTGCGAATGAATAATTGAATAGTTAGTATTTGCGTTGTGTCAAAACAATCGTGCGGCTTATTCCCAGCCCGGGTTCTGCTTCAGGTTCGGGTTCTGCTCCAGAACGGTTGTGGGGTAGGGGAATGCTCATTCCCATAAATAAAAATGATTCAGTTGATAATAAAAGTTGGAGTTAGGATTATCGGCTGCAAAGGAACGATTTTTATTTGACACTTGTTTTCTCATTTGTTTCACTTTGTTTCAAAAGAGTAGCAATCACACTTTATGGCCGCTTTTTTCACGCTCAGCATCGTTGGCATTCGAATATTTTTTCTATCTTTGCGGAGTAATAACTATTTATGCTCATCAAAACATGTTGCTCATGAAGAAACTTTTAACCATGACTCTGTTGGCCGTACCTCTGATGATGTCGGCACAGAACCCCGTCATCCGCAATCTGTTCTCGGCTGACCCTACTGCGCGCGTATTTAATAATAAGGTGTATTTGTACCCCTCGCACGACATCTTCCCACCGGAAGGTCAGCGCCAGGACTGGTTCTGCATGGAAGACTACCACGTGTTCTCGTCGGAGAACCTGACTGACTGGACTGACCACGGCGTGATTGTCACCCAGAACAAAGTGCCCTGGGTGAGGCCTAATTCCTACTCGATGTGGGCGCCCGACTGCGTCTACAGGAATGGCAAGTACTATTTCTACTTCCCCTCGGCACCGGCCCAGGGCGGAGGCTTTGCAGTGGGCGTGGCTATAGCCGATAAGCCGGAAGGCCCGTTCGTGTGCCAGCCGCAACCCATCAAGGGCGTCAACGGCATCGACCCCTGTGTGCTCTTGGCTTCCGACGGCAATGCCTACATCTTCTGGGGCAACGGACGTTGTGCCAAGCTGAAGGACAATATGATAGAGCTGGCCGACGACAATCCCAAGGAAACCGTCAAGTGGGGCAACCGCGAGATGGAGATGGTGGGCGTGAACTGTCTCAAAGGTCTGCCCAACCGTCAGGCCGAAGGCCCCTTCGCCTTCGAGTATAACGGCAACTACTACCTGACCTATCCCTACGTACGCGAGAACACCGAGGTGCTGGGCTATGCCATGAGCAAGAATCCGATGGGACCCTATGAGTACAAAGGGCTCATCATGGCCGAGCATCCTAATGGCTGCTGGACCAACCACCACAGCATCGTGAACTATCAGGGACAGTGGTATCTGTTCTACCACACCAATTTCTTCTCGCCGAAGGACGACAAGCGCCGCTCGGTGTGCATTGAGAAACTCTTCTTCAATGCCGACGGAACCATCCAGGAGGTGAAGGAGACCATGCGTGGCGTTGGCATCAACCAGGCTACGGAGAAAATCGAGATTGACCGCTACAGCAGCGCTTCGGCCGGTGTTACGAGCGAGCCTGTCGACACCACCCGCCTTTTCAGCGGAGCTTGTGTCACGTTGCCTCAGAAAGGCAGTTGGTCGGTCTATAAAGACATCGACTTCAGCTGTCTCACCGATGCCTATATGATGGTGAACGTGAAGGCCAGCGACAATACTGAGTTCTGCATACGCGAGAAGAATGCCAAGGGCAAGGTGCTGGCTCGCATCAAGATGAACGTGAAGCCAGAGGAGCCTGCCGGCGGTGCTTCGCCCATGATGGGCCGCTTCCGTCGCGACCAGCGCAACCAGTGGCTGCTGCAGACCGTATCGCTCGACTACGTGCCCAAGGGCGTAACCGACCTTGCCATCACTTGCGAGGGCAACGGGGCCGTCTCCGTAGACTGGGTGCAGTTCAAGAACCGTCCCAGCTACTTCAAACCGGCAACGGCTCAGGCCGCCCGTCCCGATGAGAATGGCTTCCTGCGCCGGTGGATGCTTCTGGAACCCATCAATAAACCCAATAGCGGCAATACTGTCTTCACCGACAGCTATCTGCGCAAGCACTTCAACATGCAGTACTTCAAGGACCAGCAGACCATCCTGCCCAAGGACGGACAGAAGGTGAAGGTGGAGTTCCAGCAGGAGCAGGTGGCACCAGGCTTCGGACGCGGCTTCGGCCAACAGCAGGCGCCCGCCAAGCCCGAGGTGAAGACCGTCAAGCAGACGCTCACCTGGCATGCACTCGACAGCGAGCGCTTCAACGTGAAGCTCTTCCGCTTTGCCGAGAAATGGGGACAGCAGGTCTACGGCGTGCTCTTCTGGGCCGTCACCGTCATCGATTGTCCTGAAGACATAGAGAACGTGCGCCTGGCTGTAGGCTCCAATTCGGCTTCCATGTGGTGGCTCAATGGCGAGGAGACGCTGTTGCTCTCTGGCGACCGCCGTATGGTGAAGGACGATGCCGTGTCGGCCCGTCTGACGCTGAAGAAGGGACGCAATGTGCTGCGTGGTGCCATCATCAACGGCCCCGGCATGAGCGACTTCTGCGTGCGCTTCCTCGATGAGAAAGGTAATCCTGTAACTAACTTTGAAATCAAATAAACAACGATGAAACATATTGCTATAATACTTGGAATGTTGGCTGCCACGGCGGCAACCCAGGCGCAAGTTGGCGCTCCCTATATCCACGACCCGTCGACCATTGCCGAGTGCGACGGCAAGTACTACACCTTTGGCACGGGTGGCGGAGGCCTTATCTCCAGCGACGGATGGAGCTGGAACAGCGGTGCTGAGCGCCCCGGTGGCGGTGCAGCCCCCGACGTGCTGAAGATTGGCGACCGCTATCTGGTCATCTACGGAGCTACGGGCGGTGGTCTGGGTGGCGGACACAACGGACGCATCCTGACCATGTGGAACAAGACGCTCGATCCGAAATCGCCCGACTTCAAGTTTACGACGGCTGTCGAGGTCTGCTCGTCTGACGGTATGGAAGACAACGACGCCATTGACCCGGGCATGCTGCTCGACCCCACGACCGGACGTCTGTGGGTGAGCTACGGCACATACTTCGGAACCATACGCCTCATTGAGCTCGACCCGACGACCGGCGCGCGCGTGGCAGGCAACAAGGAGCTGGACATTGCCATCGACTGTGAGGCCAGCGACCTTATTTATCGCAACGGCTGGTACTACCTGCTGGGCACTCACGGCACTTGTTGCGACGGCGTGAACTCTACCTATAATATCGTGGTAGGCCGTTCGCGCCAGGTCACAGGACCTTATCTCGACAATGTGAACCGCGACATGTATCATGGCGGTGGCAAGATGGTGATTGCTGCAGGCGACCGCAAGACGGGTGCCGGACACTTCGGACGTACCATCATCGACGAGGGCATCGAGGTGATGTCGTTCCACTGGGAGGCCGACTTCGACATGGGTGGCCGCTCCACACTGGCCATCCGTCCGCTGCTCTGGAAGAACGACTGGCCCGTGGGTGGCGAGCAGTTCAAGGGCGGCACCTTCGAGATTGAGAGTGAGCGTCGTGGCTATGCCCTTGAGCTGGCAGTCGACTTTGTTCGCATGAACGTGGCCCGTCAGGGTGGCTTTGGCCGTCCGCAGGCTAACGCTGCTCCCCCACAGCCCGTTGCCAATCAGAAGTTGCAGGACGTGATAGGCACATGGCCTACTGGCAATATCGACCTTCGTTGCGGTGACTACATGTTCCGTCCGCACCAGCGCTGGACGGTGACGCCTGTGGCTGAGGCCGGTGGCTATCTGGGCGGTCCTTATTTTAAGATTGTCATCGAAGGTACCGACCGTGCCCTTGCTGCTACCGAAAACCTGGAGCTGACCACTGTGCCCGCTTTCTCGGGTGCCGACGAGCAGCTGTGGCGCATCGAGCAGGCCGTCGACGGCACATTCCGCATTATGCCTAAGCGCATTCCCGGCCAGAGCGAGCTCAACAAGCGCTACGTGCTCTATAGTGCAGCCGACTCGACGCCCACGCTCGCAGTCTGGGACTTCAGCAGCGATAACTCGAAGTGGAACTTCCGCAATCATTGATTTTTGCGTTAATAAACTATAAAAGGCCGGAAATGTCGGCCTTTTATAGTATTTTTGCAGGAAACTAACCAGAGCAAAGACTTTATGGACCAGAAAAAGCATGACATGAGCCGCAGGGAATTCCTGCGCAGAATGGGCATCGGAGCTGGCTCGGCCATGGCACTCATGGCGCTCGAGCCACTCAACGTGTTAGCTCAAGACAAGAAAGGCAACAAACCAGTAGAAAACCGCATGACCTACCGCGTGCAGCACGGCTCGGGTGAGCAGATTTCGCTGCTCGGCTTTGGCATGATGCGACTACCCAACAATCAGGAAGAGGTCGACAAACTCGTCGACTATGCCATTGAGCATGGTGTGAACTACTTCGACACGGCTCCCATGTACATGGGCGGACAATCGGAGGTGCTCACCGGCAACTCGCTTTCGCGCTATCCTCGTGACAAGTATTTCGTGGCCACGAAGATGTCGAACCAGAACCGCAGGCAGTGGAACATCGATGCCGCCAAGCGCATGTACGAACAGTCGTTCGAGCGTCTGAAGGTCGACCACATCGACTATTACCTGCTGCATGGCATCGGCGGAGGCATGGACTCGCTGAAAGGGCGCTTCCTCGATAACGGACTGCTTGACTTCCTGCTGAAGGAACGCGAGGCAGGACGCATCAAGCATCTGGGCTTCTCCTATCATGGCGACGTGCGCGACTTCGACTGGCTGCTCGACCACAACGATGAGTACCACTGGGACTTCGTGCAAATCCAGATGAACTTCCTCGACTGGCGCCATGCCTCTATCAACCGTGGAGGCTGGAAGCACGATGCCGATGCAGAGTATCTCTATAATAAATGCGAGAAACTGGGCATCCAGTGTGTCATCATGGAACCGCTGCGCGGCGGAGCCTTCGGCCGCATGGCTAAGGAACTGTCCGACCAGCTGAAGGCTGTGCGCCCCAACGACAGCACCGCCCGCTGGGCTTTCCGCTGGGTGGGCTCTTATCCCAATATCCTCACCACGCTGAGTGGCATGAACCGCATGGAGCATCTCGTGGACAACGTGCAGACCTTCTCGCCTCTGGAGAACTGCACCGAAGCCGAGAACCAGCTGCTGGCCAGCATTGCCGACCAGATGGCGGGCTTCCCCACCATTCCCTGCACCACCTGCGCCTATTGCATGCCCTGCCCCTATGGTGTAGACATTCCCGGCAACTTTGCTTACTATAATGAGGCGGTGAACGACCACGTCCTGCCGTTGCCCGACAAGACCGCTGCCGACTTTGATTCGCGCAAGCAGCAGTTCATCGACGGCTACAAGAAGGCACTGCCCGACGAGAAAAAGTGGGCCCGTGCCTGTCAGGACTGCGAGGTATGCCTCTCCAAGTGTCCGCAGCAAATACGCATTCCCAATCAGATGGCACGCATCGTTGAGACTCTGCGCAACAGAAAGTAACTATCTAACTACATGATAATCTCAGAAATGAACAAACGTACAACTCTCGCCGCCATTCTGTTGGCGGCAACTCTGGGCGCTACAGCCCAAAAGCCCATGTCGGCCCCCAAAGGCGGCAGGGCTATCAGCGACGAGCTGATTGGTATTTTCTTCGAGGACATCAGCAGCAGCGCCGACGGCGGACTCTATGCCGAGCTGGTGCAGAACGGCTCGTTCGAGTTTAATCCCAACGAACGCGACGGATGGGGGCCGGCCACGGCATGGCGCATGATTCGTCCGGGCCACTCGCTGGGTAAGCTCGAAATCTGCATGACTGGAGGCATACATCCCAACAACCCCACCTACATGCGACTGCACACGGAGCGTGTCAAGGAATACTACGACTACAAGGGATGGAAAGGCTTCGGACTTGAGAACAACGGTTTCGATGGCATCAGCGTCAAGCAGGGTGCCCGCTACGACTTCTCGGTCTTCCTGCGCAATCCGGGCGATGCCAAGCAGGTGCGTGTGGTGCTCATTGAGCCACAGGGCTGGGGCCGCGATGCGAAGGTGCTGGCCGATACGACGCTCAACGTGAACGACAAGAACTGGAAAAAGTATTCGGCTGTGCTCACCTCTAATGCCGACTGCCAGAAGGCTGCCCTCCAAATCCTTGTGCTGCAGCAGGGCGACCTCGACATCGACATGGTGTCGCTCATGCCGCAGGACACCTATAAGGGTCACGGAATGCGCAAAGACCTGGCTCAGGTACTGGCCGACCTGCACCCGAAGTTCATGCGCTTCCCCGGCGGATGCGTCGTTCACGGTGGTGGTGACGGCTTCTGGAATACCTATCGCTGGAAGACCACCATCGGTCCTCGCGAGCAGCGCCGCCAGCTGAAGAACACCTGGGGCTATCACCAGTCAATGGGACTGGGCTACTATGAGTACTTCCAGTTCTGCGAAGACCTGCAGATGGAGCCGCTGCCCATCCTGCCCTGTGGCGTCAGCTGTCAGGGAACCAACGGCGGTTGGAGCATGCGCACCCAGGCTCAGGACGTTGTACCCATGAGCGAGATGGACGAGTGGGCACAGGATGCGCTCGACCTGATTGAGTGGGCCAATGGCGACCCTGCCACCTCGAAGTGGGCAAAGATGCGTGCTGATGCCGGCCATCCGAAACCCTTCAACCTGAAATACCTTGGACTGGGCAACGAGGAGAAAATCACGCCCGAGTTTGCCGAGCGCTTCCGCTATATCTATAAGAAGGTGGTGGAGAAGTATCCCAACATCATCATTGTAGGCACGGCAGGCCCCGGTTCTCACCCCGGCAACCCCGACCTGGAGAACGGCTGGAAACTGGCTGAAGAGCTCCAGATGCCCATCATCGACGAGCACTACTACGAGCAACACAATTTCTTCCTGAGCAAGCGTCAGTACGACAGCTATCCGCGCGACCGCAAGACGAAGGTCTACCTCGGCGAGTATGCCGCCAAAGACAAGAAGCTCATCGACGCACTGGCCGAAGGTCTCTACCTGCTCCATGTCGAGCGCAACGGCGACTTGGTCTGCATGACCAGCTATGCGCCGCTCTTTGCCCGCAAGAATGCCACCAACTGGAACCCCGACCTGATTTACTTCGACAACGAGCGCCCGTACCTCACCTGCAGCTACTACGTGCAGCAGATGTTCGGACGGTCGGCCGGACAGTATTTCTATGGCGACTGCGTGGAGTTTGAAGGCGATGCTCCTTTTGTGGTGCAGCCCCAGCCCGACGTGCACTATGGCCAGAGCGTCGTGCTCAACGTGAAGACCCGCAAGCTCTTCGTCAAACTCTGCAACGCCGGCAGCGAAGCGAAGACGGCCAAGATCGACCTGTCGCGCTTCCCGCTGAAGAAGCAGGCCACGAAGACCGTCATTTCCGGACAGCCCACCGACGAGAACAACTACGACAAGCAGCCCATCGCTCCGCAGACCGAGCCGATGAAGGTTCAGAAGGAGTTCAAGTACGAACTTGCTCCTTACTCGATGGTGATGTTCGAATATAGCCTCTAATCGCAGCGACGCCGCTCGCTTTGACCTTACAAGAGAGGCAGTGGCCTCGTCGTTGTAGCCAGTTTTTACGCTGTAGACCATCGGTTTTTACGCTGTAGACCATCGGTTTCTCGCGTGGAAACCACTGGTTTCCGCCGTAGACCAGGAGGAAGCTGAATAATTGATACAAACAAAGAGGGCTGCTTCAGTTGACAGAAGCAGCCCCCTTTGTGGTTATAGTCCCTTGCTAAAGGGCTTACTTTCCGGCGAACTTCCCCTTGACGTTGACGATGCGGATGTCGCTGGTGTTCGTGTCGCGTCCCAGCAGGAACTTGTCGATGAATGCCTGTACTTCGGGGAACTGGCTGGGGGGCAGCTGGCAGTGGCCGTGGCCGTCGACGATGCTCCAGCCCATGCGGTCGGCAATGCCGAACTTCTCCCACACGGGGCGGGCAGCCTTTGCCGAGACGAGCATGGCTTCATCGGAGAGCCACTTATAGTCGGGGTTACCCAACAGCAGCAGGGCGCGTGGGCAGACCATGGCGCAGAGCTCGTGCTGGTCGTAGGGCAGACGGTAGACAGAGTCGCCGTGGAAGTTCTCGCGCTGGCTCTCTTTGAACCAGTGGTAGTCGGTCTTGTCGAGGTCTTCTACGTTTTCCGTCGACTCATGAGAGGCTCGCCAGGCAGCTGCTCCGCCGCCACCAGGCTCCTGAGCGATGGTCAGGGCAATGCGCTCGTCGAAGGCTCCGCAGTAGAGCGCCATCTTTCCGGCATAGGAACAGCCAGTGACGCCGATGTGCTGCATGTCGATTTTGGTCACTTCGGGGCCCAGCTGCTGCAGTCCGTCGAGCAGTCGGCTCAGTCCCCATGCCCATTCGCTGTAAGCTCCGTTGTCCTTCAGGTCGGGGTAGAGACGGTCGAAGTTGTGCTCACCGCGCTCATGGTGGCGTCCGAACTGTCCGTAGTCGTTGACCTGCTTCTCATGGAAGTTCATGATAGCGATGGGGCGGCCTTCGAAGAGCTGGCGGGGCAGCGACATCATGCTGGTGCCAATCATCAGCGCATAGGGTGGCTGGCCCACTTTCGGATAGCGTATTTGCGAGGTGAGGGTCAGCGTCTGTCCGTTGACGGTGACGTCGACGACGAGCATCGAGTCGCCTTCCATGCGGGCTTTCACCTCGCCGGGCTTCACGGCAGGCTTGGTGCCGATGCCGTAGTGCTGAATCATATGGCTGATGTTGCTGCGGCGCTTTGACCAGTCCTTGAACTTTTTTACGCCTTCAAGAGCATCGGGCAGCTCGCGGATGACGGGCAGCTGGTCGATGGTTTTCATCTTGGGTGCTTTGAACTTGGCTCCCGTGTTTTCTACTGAGTAGACGAGTGGCACGTCGTTCTTCTGTGCTTGCGCTGTGCCGCAGATGGCCAGAGCGAGCAATGTGCCGAGGAATAGTGACCTTTTCATTGCTTGTTAGTTTTAGTTGTTATTGCTGGGGAAATTGAAAATTAAAGTTGAAGCCGCCGAACGATGGGCCTTTGATTTCCTTCGGCTCTTGTATGCGAGGCTCGAAGTCGCGGTCGAAGCGGGCTATCTGTTGGTCGAGGAATGCCAGCCGGTCGGCGAGCCACTGCTTCAGCGTGGCGATTTCCTCGTCGTAGGAGCTGACGCGATAGGCGGCAAACCAGCCTATCATGTCGCCTCCGCCACCGAAACCGCCAAAGCCGGCAAAGCCACCTTCAGGCATCTGGAAGCCACCTTCAGGCATCTGAAAGCCGCCGGGCATCATGGGGAAGCCGCTCGGGAACTGAGGAATGCTGTCGAACCGGGGCATGGGGAAGCGGCTGAAGTCGAACTGCGGAATGCTGTCGAACTGAGGCATGGGGAAGCCTCCGAAGGGCATTTGGCCGAAACCGCCGAAGGCTGGTTGCTGGGCTGCCTGCTTCTTCTGCTCCTCGCTGACGAGCAGTTCGGGATATTTCTCGAAATGTTTCGCCAGATGCGGAGCCAGCAGGCGTGCATGCCGGTCAATATAGCCGAAAATGGCGCGGTTGCTGAGCGCTCCTTTGCGCAGCTGCTGGTAGCGCTGCTTCACGGCTTTTCTGAAGTTGGGGTCTTGCAGCAGGCGCTGCCAGAGGGCGGGCGTGGGCTGGGTGTTGCCGCCCTCAAAGCACCAGGCATCAATCTTGTTGGCATTGCAGAAGTTGCAGTTGCCGTAGGCCAGATTGTAGTCCCACACAGGGCCGGCCACCAGCTTGCCTCCCGTGCCGTCGGCGTGCAGCTTCTCTTTGTAGAAGTAGGCGCTGCGCTTGTAGCCGTCGGCATTCAGGCTGAGCTCGGTATGGATGAAGTAGTCGACGAAGGAGGGCACGTCGATGTAGCGTGCATAGCCGCGCAGAGGGTCGGCAAAGTAGTCAGCCTGTATGGTTTGTTCTACGGTGTCGACAAAGGCTTCGATGTACTGTAGCTGCTCGGGTTGCAGCTTGGACTTCTTCGGATAGATGCACGACCAGGTGATTTGGCTGGTCATGATGCCGTCGCCGATGCCGGGAACCTTCGAAGGGAAGGTGGCATCATCGGCATTGTAGGTGTCGATGCGCAGCAGGTAGCCGCCTGTCACGTCGCGTCCGGCAACGTCGGTTTTCTTCAGTTTGCTGATGTCGACGCGCTCCGGACCCCGCTTGATGGCCTCGGAAAGGATGTAGATGCCGCGATAGTCGCCGTTGAACGTCACCTCGACCATCTTCGTGCGGGGGCCCCAGTGGCCCATGTCGCGCCAGAGCTGGAACGCCAGCGGGTCGCGCACCATCGACACGTCGTTGTAGGGAGCCAGCAGCACCCAGTCGCTGTGAGTCGGCATTCCGAGCAGCGGTGCGTCGATGTCGTCGCCTTGTTCGTTTCGCAGTTCAATGGTGTATTTCTTTTGGTTGAAGCTGAGCGAGCTGTTGCCGCGCAGCTTGATGCCGATGGAGCCGTCGTAGCCATCGGTCTTCATGTGGGCAGGCACTTTCTTCTGGGCATTCAGTGCGGTGTTTGCCGTGATGCTGATGTGTGGCAGCTCGTCGGCTGTCGTAGTGCAAGTCATGGCGAGTGCCATCCATAATAAAGCGATTTTACCTCTCTTCATATTTGTTCCTCTTTATACTTAATAGGTCTATGGTGCTGCAAAGATACAAAAAAAATGCTTACATGGTTGCTTTTTGGCCTCAAATTGTTTGATATGGAATGAATGTTGGTGTCTTTGAAACAAATCAACAAATGGAAAAAGCAGCACATCCCTTGCTGCGGGGTGTGCTGCTTGCTTTCACGTTGCGGGTCAAGGCTGCGGGCGAACGGGAGGTTCGGGCACGATGGGCTCGCCCATTTCTGATGCTTCGACATCTTTGTCGTTGAGCTTGAAGAGCATGAACTGCGGCGACTCGGCTGTGCAGGGGGCCCATCCCAGGCCCTTACCTTTGTTGCCGTTGGGGTCGCTATACTTGGCGAAGTTGGTCCAGGCTGTCAGCATCTTCTCTGAAAGAGCCCAGTCGCCCTTCGTCCAGGGACGCCAGCAGTGCTTCAGACTCTTGAACACGAACCAGAGGTCTGACGAGTGGAAGGCACCGCGCAGGCGGACCGTCACCTCGGGATGACTGCCGTCGTCGGGCAGCGGGCGTGCAAACTCGTAGGCCCATGCCTTGCCGCCTTTCTCCTGGCGCACCTTGCAGAACTCGGCAATGCCGGGAGCCATAGAGCCCATGTCGTTGAGCGTGTAGCCAATCATATAGGGCACGTCGGCAATGGTTCCCTCGCGGGTGGCGGCGTCGAACTGCTTCAGGCTCACGTAGCCGTCGACGATGGGGCGCTGCATGAGGAACACGCTCTGCTTGTTCACCATGTTGTAGAGCTGCGGGATGGTGTACAATATCTCGGTCGAGGCGCTGCGCAACTTGCTGAGGTCGGTAAGTCCGGCCCAGTCCATGACCTTCTTGGTCTCGGCTTCGCTCTCCTGTAGGGTGGGGTTGTAGGTGAAGAAGCGGTTCATGGGTGTCGCAGGCTTGGCTTCCTGACCGTCCTTGGCGGGCACGTTGATGCCGCCACCGCTCATGATTACGGCCTTGTGGAACAGTCCGCGAGCCAGCGGCGACTCACAGAGCGTGCGCACACTGCCTGCTCCGGCGCTCTGTCCGAAGATGGTCACGTTGTTGGGGTCGCCACCAAACTGCGCAATGTTCTCCTTCACCCAGCGTAATGACTGGATTTGGTCGAGAATGCCGTAGTTGCCGCTCACGTGGTTGGGACTTTCGGCCGAGAGTTCTGGATAGGTCATGAAGCCGAAGATGCCTAGACGATAGTTGATGCTGACGAGCACCACATCCTTGGCGGCCCATTCCTGCCCGTCGAATTCGGGCTCGGAGCCCCATCCTTCGCGATAGCCGCCACCATGTATCCACAGGGCCACGGGCAATTTCTTGTCGACCTGTCCGGGAGCTTTCGTCCAAACGTTCAGGTAGAGGCAGTCTTCGCTGTAAGGAGCTTCTTCGCCATAGCCCCACTCGGTGGCGTAGCCGCCAGGATAGTGAACGGCCTGATAGCCGGGATGTCCGAAGCGGTCGCACAGCCGGATGCTGTCCCATTTCACCACGGGCTGAGGCTCTTTCCATCGCAGGTCGCCAATGGGAGGTGCGGCGTAGGGTATTCCTCTGTAGACGAAGACACCGGGTAACTCGGCGCTGACGCCTTGAATCTGACCGCCCTCAACGGTCAGTACGGGGCTTCTGCTGTCCTTCTCGCTGGAAGCGCAGCTGCCCATCATCAATGCCACGAATGGCAGGAGCATGAATAGTTTTTTCATAAGTGAAGTGTTTGAGTTTTATTAGTTCAGTTAGGGAAGATTACGCGGTAGTTGCCGCTGAGGTGCATGAAAGCGAAAAGACGCAGCAGGCCATCGTAGTAGGCATCGAAGTAGCCATCCTCGAAGGGCACGTGCTTGGCATTCCACAGGGCATCGACAAACTCTTTCGACTTGTCGTGAGAGCACATGACGGAGGCTGTAGCCGTGGTGGCCACCAGTCCGATGCTGTGGCGCAGCTTGCGGAAGCCGCCCGCACCCAGAATCTCGCCATCTTCGGGCAGCGTGCCGTCGACACGATACTGGTCGAGGAACTTGTCGACGCCCTGTGCGTAGAAGAAGTTCTGGATGCGCTCGCCATACTGGCGCTGCCACTCGCCGTCGGCACAGCTCCACTCATAGTCGAGCGCGATGTTCATGGGCACGCGCCACGAGTCGTAGCGGAAGCAGTTGTTGCCGTTAGGACGATTGCCCCATCCCGGACGCAGCGAGCCGTCGTAGTTGCTTTGGTCGGGGTTCAGGCCCGTGGTGGGGTGGGTGGCTTTGTGCAGGTACTGGCGACTGGCGTCGGCGCAGGCCTGCCAGTAGTCGCTGCGCCCGTCGTCGGCCCACTTGGCCCATACCTCATAGAAAGCGGGAATGTGGTAAGAAGGGTCGGTGAAGGTGTTGCCGAAGCCGTCGGGGGTGAAGGTGATGAGTTTGGTCTCGGGGTCGATGAGGAACATCTTCTGCTTTCTGGGCTGCTGGTTCTGCTGTCCCTGTCGCTGGCCTCCAAAGCCTCCGAAACCACCGAAGCCTCTGCCTTCATACTCCTTGGGCATGGTGCAGTCGAGGATGTGCTTTGCCTCGGCCTTGTAGTCGATGCCGGTGTTGTTGCCCCAGCGGTTAGAGGCGAAGATGAGGGCGGTGATGTAGTAGAGCTCACCGTCGCTGGCAGCTCCCTGGCTGTTGCGGGTGCCGTCGGTCTTGCAGCTCCAGGCGAAGTAGCCCTCATGGGTGCCGTCGTGATGCTGCATGTAGCGCTTGCACCAGCGCCAAAGGCGGTCGAAGATGTCCTTCTCGCCGAACTGTACGGCAATCATCATACCATAGGACATGCCCTCGGTGCGCACGTCGTGGTTCTTGATGTCGGAGACGTAGCCCATCGAGTCGCCCACTTCGAAGTAGACCTTGTTGGGACCGCGGAACACGTCGTTGAACACTTCCTTCAGTTTCGCGTCGACGTCGGCCTGCTTATAGCCCATCTCGACGAACAGGTTGCGATACTTCTGGGTCTCGAAGGCGCCTTTCTTCCATGGGGTAAGGGCCATCGTGCTGGCTGATACCAAAAGCATGAGCGTAATGGCAAAGGTTTTCTTCATATGTTTGTAATTAATTAATAAGGTAGATCTTTGTCTTACCCTGATAGGTGCACTTCACCGTGGCGCGGCCCTCGACGATGGGGCTCACCTCGCACTTCACTCCGGCAACGTCGGCTTTGGCCTCCAGTTTCGTGCCGGCCTTCAGCGGAGCATACACCTGATAGCGGTTGGCTTCGGTGTAGCCGTTCTGGTTGGTCGAGCGGATGGGCGTCGTAGGCAGGTTGAGCTGCTTGCCGTCGGCGGTGATAGTCAGCTGCGGCACGACGGGAACGTTATGTGCTGCGCCCTTAGAGAAGTAGAGTCCGTGGAGGTCGAAGAGGCCCTGCGGACGCTGCTGGCCCTGCTGCTGCGGCCGACGACCGCCCCATTGTCCCTGCGGTTGCTGCGGCTGCTGCACCTCGGGACCCTCGGCTACGAGATAGATGGCGTGCTTGCCGGTGAGACCCTCAACAGCCGAGGCGGCTACATAACATAGTTGCGCTTTACGTTCGGCATTTGCAGGCACATCTATCACACCAATCTCCTGACCCTTCCACGGGTTATCCAGCTTGACGTGAATCTTGAAGGCACCCTTGCCGCTGGGTGTCAGATGCAGGCAAAGGTTGGTGTTGTTGCCAGCCTTCGTGCCCTCGAAGGCCTTCACGCCCTTCGTGTCTTGAGCCAGACCGCCGAAGCCGAAATACTTGAAGCCGATGATGCCGCCGTTCTGAATGCCGGCCAGGTCCATCGAGTTGTTCCACACGTCGTGGTTGTCCTGCATCCACTGGTTGCTGTTGGGGCCATACATGAAGCAAGCCAGGCCGGCAGAGTAGTAAGCGTAGGGAGGCAGACCGAAAATCTGGAAGCCTTCGCTGGTAACCTCGGCACCCGTGTACTCGTTGCCGTCGGCAGCCTTGGCTGTCCAAACATTATCCTTGACGAAGGGGTCGTAGCCGGTAATCTTTACCGTGCCGCCCTTAGCCACAGGCTTCTTGTCCCATGTTATTTTCACGGGAGCCACCATGGCCTGGCGGGCATTGCCGAAGCCGCGCGGCGGACGATGGTAGAACACGTACCACTGACCGTTGATTTCCTGCAGCGAACCGTGGGTGTTGTGGGCGGCATTGGTGGTGATGAGCTTCGAGCCGTCCTCGCTCAGCACCACGCCACGCGAGTCAACGAGCACGCCGCCAGAGCGCCAAGGGCCAAGAGGAGTGTCGCCGTAGGCATAGCGCAGGGCCGAGTTGGTGTTGCCCAGTCCGTACTCCTTGCCGCTATAGCCGCTGAACACCATCACATACTTGTTGCCTACCTGACGGATGCTGCTGGCTTCGAAAAAGTTGAAGTCGAGCGGGTTCTGTCCCTTGTAAAGGGCTTTGTACTCGCTGCCGGCCTTGTCGAGCAGACGGCCGTCGGCACTGCTGGCAGGAATGAACGGGTCGATGGGCTCTGTGCCCTCGCGCTTCGAGTACATGGTCTTCTGGTCGAGCTCTACAGCCGTAGAGTGTTGGAAACCGTAGAACACGTAGGCGCGGTAGCCGATGTTGTAGTCCTTGTCCTTCTTGTCGGTGATGTTCTCGATGAACACCGAGGGGTCGAAGTCGATGAGCGAACCCGGCAGGCACTGGCGTCCGTCGGCAGTAAGGTTGATGGGGGTGAAGGGACCATCGGGACGGTCGCCCTTACACACCATCGGCGTGCGACGCCAGCCGCGAGAGTGGGGATAGAGGTAGTAGGTCTTCTTGCCTGTAGCCTTGTCTTTCACCTCGACCAGGTCGGGTGCATACATCGTGTCCCACTGACCATCGACGAACCACGTGAAGATGGGGCCTTCATCGCGCCACTGCGAGAGGTCTTCGACGGGAGCCGACCACATGCGGATGTCGGGGCCGCAGTAGGCCGAATAGGTGACATCGTGCGAGCCGATGATGTAGGCACGGAACTTGCCGGGCTGGTCGGGGTCTTCAAACACGCGGGGCTCGCCGTCGGGCAGGTGCTCCCACAAGGGCAGATAGGGATTCTGGGCGCTGGCTGTTGATGCTGCAGCCAGCAGAAGAAGGTTTAAGAATAGCTTTCTCATCTTGCTTATTAAATTAGGTGTTGTTAGTTCTTTGTATCTGATGTGCAAAGATAATGATATCTTTTGATATACGTTGGTGAATATGTTTCAGACTTTTTTGATTATGTAGCATATCCTCCAACAAGCTGTAAACAATGAGAAAAGCGGCACTTTACGGGGTGTAAAGTACCGCTTTTCCTATCGCAAAGTGCCGCTTTCCGACCCGCAAAGTGCCGCTTTCCGACCCGCAAAGTGCCGCTTATCTGCGCAACAGCTTCTTTCCGTTCTTGATGATGATGCCACGCGCATGCTCGCTCACCTTCTGACCCATCAGGTTGTAGGTGGTGTGGCGGGTATTGTTTGTGGTTGCCTGCACGTCGTTGATGCCCGAGGGTGTCAGGTCGAGCGGCAGGAAGGCTGCAGTAGAAGTCGGGTGGGCATAGGCACCGAAAGGTGAGAGCGTGGCGCCTTCAGTCAGTCGGACAAAGCCCCATTTCCCGTCTTGCTGCCCCAGAACGTAGTCGCCGGCGTAGAGCGGAACAGAGGTGTAGCTGCCTCGGATGGCGGCCGACAGGGGCGAGGAGCTGTAGCTTATTTCGCCAGAGCCCGTCAGCGTTACTTCGCCGGCAGCATCGATGAGCACCGGCTCATGGGCGGGAACGGAGCGCATCTCCTGCAGCGACAGGTCGTCGGCAATCTTGTAGGCCCTGGCTCCCTCGGGAAGTGCTGCGTTGAAGGGTAGCATCAGCAGCTGCAGTCCGTTCACGGTGCAGGTGAAGGTGGCGGCATCGGCCGTGAAAGTGGTGGCCGGACGGAAGTTTCCGCCGTCGGGAGTGAGTGTAAGCGTGCGGCAGGTGCTGCCAACGACGGCGTTGTTGCCCGTGTAGCTGCTGCCTTCGGGCAGGTAGGCGATGCGGTTGCCCGTGAGCCAAGGCAGTTCGGCAGGCAGCTCGCTGACATTGGTCAGGTCGATGCTGGTGCAGGCAGCGTCCTCAGTATAGTCGAGCACGTTGCTGTCGTCGGCAACGTAGGCTCCGCTGAGTTTGGCAGCATAGCCGTCGCCATTGGTCAGGTAGACGTCGCCCAGGTTAAGCGTCAGCTTCGACGAGTAGTTGTTGTTGGTGATGCCGAGCAGGCCGATGCAGCCGTCGGTAAGCGTCGATGGCGAGAGGTCGAAGACAATGCTGAAGTTCTCGCGACGGCTCAGGTCGAGCTCGCCATAGTCGTGGGTGGCCACTTGGCCCTTGGCGTTGACGTAGCGCAGCGTGGTCTGCGACGAGGTGTAGTTCATGGTCGAGGTGACCTTCTTCACCGTCAGCACGAGCTTCGAGAAACGCTCGTTCAGTTCTATATAGCCATAGGTGGTGTTGGTGCGCGAGGAGATGAGTGGCGTGGAGTGGTCGAAGGTCTTCGTCTTTCCCGACATCTTGTAGCCTACGCCGAACGAGGTCTTGGTGGTCTTCATGTCGTCGAGCCGGTCGAAACGGCTGACGGTGCCCTTCATCGTCGAGGGCTGACGGTCGCGTGAGCGCATGAAGAGCACGGTGTTGACGCTCTGGGCAGCGATGGTGGCCGTGGGGCGGCAGGTCTCGCTTGCCGGTTCCAGGCTGGTAGCCTTGAAGTTGGTGGTCTTCGACGTGGTGTAGAGCTTGCCCTGCTGCGTGTAGAAAGGCAGGTCGAGCGTCAGCTCATACGCTTCGTCGCTCGGGTTTGAGATGACAGCCACCACGGTGTCGCCCGTCACTGAGAGGTAGGCCGACCCTTCGAGATTGGCGTTGGCAAAGGTTCCTTCGATGCGGGTCATGCCGGTGACGAAGCGGGCGAAGTGGGCCATGATGTAGCCGCGCTTGGTGACGACGCCGCTGGTCGTGCCGCGCTGTCCGTCGCCCAGCATGGCATAGTAGCGCTTGGCAGCGTAGTGAATCCAGGCGTTGAAGTCGCCCAGCATGCACTGGTTGATGCTGGTGAAGAAGTTGAAGAAGTCTTTCGAGAAGTCGAAGCTGCGGGTGTTGTTCTCAGCTTCGTTCCAGTTGATGAGGTATTCCGTCATCCACAGCTCCTTGCCTTTCTTGCCTAAGTTCTTGTAAGCCGATTGCAGCCCGCCGTACTGGTGGCCGCCGTAGATGTCGAAGCAGTCGAGCACGTCGTCCTTATTGAGGGCGTTGGCATACGAATCGCTGACGCCCAGGGTCTCGGGTGCAATGATTTTGCAGCTGATGGTACGTCCGTAAGTCTTTACGAACGTGGCAATGTCGCTGGCCGACCACATGCATCCGGCGTACTCAGCCTGCCAGTCGGGCTCGTTCTGAATGGAGATGGCGTCGAGCTCCACGCCATTGTTGCGCATGTATTGCACGTAGTCCTCCAGGTATTGGGCGTAGTCGGCCCAGTGTTCTTTCTTGAGGTAGCCCAGCGTTCCGTCGCTGTTCTTTGCGTTCGAGGTGCCGTTGGTCTTCCATTCGGCCGGTTGTCCCCAGGGCGAAGCGAAGACGATGAGGCCCATCTGCTTGGCATTCTTCGCCGTCTGCAGCGACTGGCTCCAGCTGTTCTTGCCGATGGGGATGTAGAGACGCATGATGTTGCAGCCCACGGTACTTGTCTTACCCCACACGCGTTTGATTTCGGTGGTCGACATGTGGTTGTAGGTAAACTGAGGGGAGCAGACGAAGCCGCCGAAGCCCGTGATGTGCTGGTGCTTTGTCTGGGCGTCGATTCTCATCGTGGCACGTTGTGCGAAGATGGTTGTCGAGGCCATAAGGAGTGTTGCAATAATTAGTAGTTTCTTCATAAGTTATAAGAATTTGGGTGCAAAGGTAATAAAAAAATGCGGCATTGCTGCCGCATTTTGTATTGTATGGTTTCGAAATTGTTACATCCTTCTTATTTGAAGAGCAGTGGAGCCATTTCCTTCAGGCTGCGACGCCAGGTCAGGAACTCATGGGCCGTGCCCTCAGAGATGTAGCCGTGGGCGTTGAAGCCGGCTGCCTTCAGGTCGGCAGTAGCCTTCTTGATGGCATCGGGCTGCTCCTTCGAACCGCAGCTCATGAAGATCATCTTCACCTGGTTCTTGTCCTTGATGTCGCTGGGAGCATATTGGCCACCGCTGAGCAGGCCGTAGTAGGCAAACACCTCGGGACGGCGCAGGGTGATGGTCTTCGTTTCCATGCCGCCCATCGAGAGACCGGCCATGGCGCGGCCGTCCTTCTTGGCGATGGTCTGGAAGTTGGCATCGATATAAGGCACGAGCTCGTCGACGAGCACCTTCTCGAAGTCCTGTGCAGTGAAGTTGCCGAGACCGCCGAACTGAATGTTGTTGGTCATACCGTAGGTGCAGACAACGATGAAGGGCTTGATTTTACCCTCGGCAATGAGGTTGTCCATGATCAGGTTGGCGTGACCCTGCGTCATCCAGGCTGTCTCGTCCTCGCCCCAGCCATGCTGCAGATAGAGCACGGGGTACTTCTCTTTCTTGTTCTTGCCGTAGGTAGGCGGTGTGTAGACGAAGGCGCGGCGGCACTGCTTGGTGCTCTCGCTCCAGAAGAGCACTTGCTGCACGTTGCCGTGAGGCACGTTCTTCATGGCGTAGAAGTCGCGGTCCTTGGCAGGAATCTCGATACCGCTCTCCCAACGGGTAGAACCGTAGAAGTTGCAGGCGCCGGGGTCGTTGAGCTTTCCTCCGTCAACGGTCAGGTTATAGTAGTGGAAACCCTCATCCATAGGGCCGGCAGTCGTGCCTACCCATGAACCGTCGTAGGTCTTCTTCAGCTGTGTGCCACCCTGACCACCCAGGCCGAGGCTCACGCTGACGGACTGTGCATCGGGAGCTTCCACGCGGAAGCGGGCATAGCCTTGAGAGTTGACCTGCGGATACTGCTGTCCGGGCTGGTTGAGCTCAGAGGGAACGAAGTCTTCCTTCACGCCGGGCTGCTCGGGGAAAGCCAGCTCGGGCTTGAACTGTGCGCGCTGCTGACCGAAGCCACCGAAGCCGCCACGACGACGGCCCTGCTGGCCCTGTGGACGAGGTCTGCGAGGAGGACGTGCGGGCAGTTCCCACTTCGGAGCCTTCATGTCCTTGATGTACTCATAGGCCAGTTTGGGCTTGTATTCAGAGTCGAAGGGCAGGGGATAGTTGGCTGCGCCGAGCCAAGAGTCGCGGTCGCCCAGGTTCCAGAAGGTAACGCAGTCGATGACGTCCTTGTGCTTGCGGAACACGCGGAAGCAACGGGCATACTGGTCGGCCAGGTGCTGCTTCACTGAGTCGGTGACGGTAGCACCCTCACGGCTGAACTGCAGTCCGCCACCCATCTCCTCGTTCACGCGGATGTCGAACTCGGTGATGTGGATGTGCTTCACAATCGACTTGAACTTCACGATGGCCTGTTCGAGCAGGTCCTCAGAAGGGAAGTAGATGTTGTAGTGAGCCTGCATGCCGATACCGTCGATGGGAACGCCGGCATCCTTCATTTTCTTTACCATATTATATATACGGTCGCGCTTGTGGGGGTCGACGGTGCTGTAGTCGTTGTAGAACAGCAGGGCATTGGGGTCGGCCTCGCGGGCATACTGGAAAGCTTTTGCGATGAACTCGTCGCCGCAGAGCTTGTACATGGCGCTCTGGCGATACGGGTCGGTGGCGTTGGCATTGTCTTCCATAGCCTCGTTCACCACATCCCAGCAGTAGACGATGTCCTTGTAGCGGGTGACGATGGCGTGGATGTGCTTTCTCATGCGCTCATAGAACACTTCCTTGGTGGGGTTGTCGCCGAGCATCCAGCGTCCTATCTGCGAGTGCCACATCAGGCAGTGGCCGCGCAGCTTGATGCCGTTAGCACGGCAGAAGTTGGCAATGCGGTCGGCATTCTCCCAGTTGAACTTGCCTTCCTGGGGCTCCGTGGGTTCGGGCTTCATGTCGTTCTCGCAGGTGATGCTGTTGAACTCCTGCTTGATGAGAGCCTGTTGCTCGGCGTTAGTCACATTGCGCTGATTGACAGCGACACCAATCATGAAGTAATCCTTGTAGGCATCCTTCAGTCCTTGTGCCCACGTGGTGACGCTACTCATGGCGAGCAGCAGCGTCAGGGCGAGAATCTTAGTTCGTTTCATTGTGTCAATAGGGTTTAGTTGTGATTAAATCTGCTGCAAAGATAGGACAAATTCTTTATAGTCGCTCTTTTGCATGTTTCGCTTTGTTTCGTAATTGTTGCATGCCAGCAAAAGTAGACTTGTCCCGAATAGATTGTTCATATAAAAGAAAAGCGGCCTGTCGCTGGGACAGACCGCTTGATGTGTAGTTTAGTACGAGCGAAGTGCTTACTTCACAACAACCTTCTCCGTGCGGATGGTGCCGTCGCTCATCTGCTTCTTCACGATTGTGATGCCCTTCTGAGCCTTCAGCACGCGGCGACCGTTCAGGTCATAGAGCTGGATGGCGCGAACCTTGACAGGTGCAGCTTCCGTGCCCTCGATGCCAGTCTCGTAAGCATCCTTGTAGTTGAAGTCGGTAGCAGGAGCGGCCAGCAATACCTTCACGCGGTCGAACATCATCTGTGCGATGTTGTTCCACTTCACACCGAGCGTCAGTACACCGTCGGTAACTACGATGTCGGTGAAGAAGTTCTCGTAGCGGCCAGCATACTGTCCGCGGTTGTCAAGGCGTGCGTCGCCTGCAAACTGCTCGGGCTCTTCCTGACCTTCCACGAAGACGGGAGTATCAGAGGTCTTCACGTAAGCGCGGTTCTGCTCGTGGTTGATTTCCTTCTGAGCAATCACGTCGTCGGTGTCACCTTCCTTCGGAGTGAACTCGTCGCTCCACTCAGTAGCGTCAATCATCACGGTGTAGATACCTGCGGGCAGGTCGGTGATGGTCTGCTCGATACGGTTAGCGCTGTGGTAAGCCGTGATGGTAAGATCCTTAGGCAGACCGTCGATGTCGCCAGGATAGCTGCCATTCCACATGCTGGTGGTACCAGGCTTGCCGCCTTCTACTACCGTCCAGCCCGGGCAGTTCTCCTCTGTCACGCCTTCGCTTTCCTTCCAAGCATAGGTGTTCGGGTTCTTAACGAATACGGTGAAGTTGTAGGTCGGAGTGGTTGTCTCGCCAGTCTCTTCGTCGGTTGTCTCGGGGAACAGGTTTGCGCCGTCCTTCATCTTAGCATAGTACTCAATCGTGAGGCGATGCTTGATTTCCTCGGCCAGCTCGTCATCGTCGCTAACGGCATTGTTACCCTTCACGACCAGCGGATCGTCGTCGGCAACACCCAGCTGCTTCAGACCCTCAACACCCTGACGGATGCGGTCTACGAGCACCTTGATACCTACGTCAGACGAAGTCTTCGACTCACCTTCGGTGAACATGTTAGAGGCAGCCTTTGCAACAGCATCGAGCTCCTTCACGGCCTCTGCCAGAGCTGCATCGTCGGTCAGCTTGTCGAAGCTGTATACGAGTTCGTATTCAGTCTCGGGATTCTCGGGGTCGATAGCCACCCACTCGGAAGCACCATGGTACTTGTCGTTGAGAGCCTTTGCCTGAGCGTAGAGTTCGGTCACGTTGAACTTGGTTTCAGCATTCTTGCGCACCACGTCGATGACCATCTTGATTTGAGAGTCGTAGCTGTCGCAGTTAGCGTGGTGGTCCTTCACGGCCTGAGCGGCAGCGTCAAGGGCAGCAGCAGCGCTCTTGTAGGCGGAAGGATTGGTGTAGCCATCCTTCTCAGCATTGTACTTGTTGATGAGCTCATTCAGCTTCTGATAAGTAGCGCCGTCGTAACGCTCGTCGGCGTTCTCCTCGCTGGTCTTGATAGCATTTGCAAGAGCTTCGTTCAGCAGAGCGGTCTCCTCAACACCGAAGATGCTGGGGATGTACTTCACGCTGACATTAGCCAGCAGCACTTCGTTGAAGCCGCCTACCGACCACTTCAGGCGATACTTGCCGTCGGCATCGGGGATGAACTGGATGGTGGTGTTGGTAGAGTTGCTCACAGCAGCCGTGCTTCCGTTCACGTTAGGCGTGTTGTTAATGGTCTCAGAGATGACTGCCTCGTCGGCCTCGTTCAGCACTTCGAAGGTCATGTTAGCTCCGTTGTCCTTCCACATTGCCGAGTTGAAGTGGATGTTGTACTTCTTACCGGCCTCCAGTGTGAGTTCGTAGCCCTCAATGCTACCATACTCTACGTAACCCTCGCGGAAGTAGAGACCCTTCGTGAAGTCGCCACCTGCAGCGAAGTCGAACAGACGGGGACCGCTACCATAAGTGTTGGGATACATGCGGTCTTCCTCGCCAAATCTTACGAGGTAGCCTTCAGGAATAGCACCGTTGGAAGTCTGAGCGAAGTAGTCGGGAATCATGTCCTTGGGAACATCGTTCGGATCGTTTTCTACCTTACCTACGCTGAGGGTGAAGTAGAACTCAGTAAAGTCAGTTTCGTCAATCGGCTCTTCGCACAGCACGTTGGTCACGTGGAGCGAATGCAGACCAGTTTCGAGGTCGTTGGTGCTGGTGCGAACGAGCTTGAATGCTTCTGCATAGCCTTCAGCAGGCTCCACAGCCAGCTTCTCCTTGCCAAGAGTAGCAACAACCTTGGCCAGGTCAACGGGCTTGTCGAATACCAGGTTGAACTCCTTGAGGTTGTTGGGCAGGTTGAATGAACCGTCCTCAGGATCAGCGCTCAGCAGCGTCGGCTTCACAAATCTGTAAGCGTAAGCGTCTTCCACAGCTGCTACTTTCTCGTTCTCGGTAGCAAGGTCAGAGAAGTAAGGTATGTCGCCGCCAGGGCCGGTGGTATAGATCAGGTGGTAAGCAGCGTCGGTGGGGTTCTTCACGGTAACCAGAACCTCGTCGCCTTCGATGGCATCCTCAGTGAAGATGTAGAAGCGTCCGTCTGCATAACCCTCAGCAGAAATCAGTTCGATGGGCTGTCCGTCGACCTTCACGCTGACGCAGTCAATCGGGAAGAGCAGGCGGGGCTTGCCAGAAGCCTTTACGAGCTCGGCAATGTTGGTCTCGAAACCGAAGTCGACCTGGATAGCGTCCATGTAGTACTCAGCCGTGATGCCAGCCTTGTAGACCTCGAACTTGATGTTGTCGAAATAGTAGTTGTTGGCATCGGCAAATTCGTTCAGGTTGAATGCAACCGAGAGGAACTGCTTTGCATCAGTCGACTGCTGTGCAGTTACTTCGCCTTCCTTGGTGAAAGTCTGCCAGTCGGCAGTGAAGTCGATGTTACCAAACAGATCATACCAGATGTAGTCGCTGGGCTCAGCGTGAGCCTGTGTGCTGGCAGAGGCAGGCGTGCTGGCCTTATAGTCGAACGATACGCGATACTTGGCACCAGCAGCCAGCGGCTCGTTGAAGCGGAACCAGAACTGGTTGTCCCATGCTTCGCTCTCCTTGGCAGTGGCCTCGACCACGATACCGCGGCTTCCGTTGACACCAACACCGTCGGTGATAACAGAATTTGCGGGGTCGCCTTTGGCCAGCTTGGTGAAGAAGCTGCTGTTGTCGTCGCCTTCCATGTCGCTGTTGTTGATCAGGTTAATCCAGCCAATCTGCTGAACCTTGGCAGCCTTTTCAACTTCCATGCTGACAACGGTAACGTTAGCCCAGTTGGCACCCTTGATGGCATGCAGGCGAACATAGCCCTTGTCCTTCATGATTTGCTTCAGGTCAACGGTCAGAACACCGGCTTCTGTGTTGTTGTCGAAATACTTCGAGCTCCAGCCGTCCTTCGGGAACTCAATCAGTTTCGACTGAGCCTCGTCGGCATTCCACTGACCTTCATTGACGTCGCGGTTCAGCATCACGCGAGGAGTTCCCTCGGTGTAGGTGATGATGAGCTTGGTGTAAGCAGAAAGGTCGGCACCATTGATGACGCTACCGTCACCGTAGGGCTGTCCTGTCGGCTCGCCTACTGCCCATGCGCAATCGGCAGCGGCTCCCTGTGATGCATTCAAGCCGTAGCCCTCCCAAGAGGTGAATGGTACCTCCTGCAGGGAAATCAGCTCTCCGGCGTTCGCACTTACTGCAACCAGTGCCATGAGCACCAGTGCCAGAAACATACGGAAAGATTTTTTCATACGCTTTTTAATTTTAAATTGGTTAATACTATTATTAATAATGTAGGTTTTCAAAAAACACTCGGTGCAAAGTTACTTTTGTTTCGGCAAAGGGGCGTTTCTATTTGTTTCATAGTTTTTTGTTATTGTCTCATGCCGCCCGTGCCGTGCAATTGCAATTATTCCGCATGGAAGTTAGACAAAAAGCAGGGTAAGCTTTTGATTGCTTATCCTGCTTCTTCTTGTTCCTTCTGTGCGCCTGACAGGACTCGAACCTGCACATCGCGAGATACTAGATCCTAAGTCTAGCGCGTCTACCAATTCCGCCACAGGCGCTTTTTCGCTTGGCAAGAGCTGTTAGCCCATTGCCAAAGCGACTGCAAAGATACAATGTTTTCTTGGATTGTGCAAATTTATTGTGCCAAAAGTTGCCGCGCAAATTCAATAATCGTGTCTTTGCCGCGTGCGAAGTCGGCATCGGTCAGCTGGACGTTGTAGTCGGGGTCGATGCCAAACTCTGTGTTATGCTTTTGGGCATCATAGATGGGGACGGCCGAGAAGCGCACCGTCCATCCGTTAGGCAGCGAACTGCTGAAGGGCATGCCGGCTCCGCCTCCGGTACGGTCGCCTACAATCTGTACGGTGGGCAGGGATTTCATCTGCGAAACAAACTCGTTGGCGGCACTGTAGACGTGGCGATTGGTCAACACGCAGACGGGCTTATGCCATCGGATGCGCGACGAGGGCTCTAGGTATCGGGGCTCCAAGGGCGAGAAATCGCTGTGGCCTTTGCCCGTCTTGTGCTGTATATAGCCCACGAGCGTCTTTTCCTGGCAGAAGCGTGCCGCCAGTTTCTCGGCGTTGGTCAGGTCGCCGCCGCCATTGTTGCGAATGTCAATAATCAGTCCTCGGCAGAGCAGCATGAACGACAGTACCTCGTCCAGGTTGCCTTCACCTATCCCGTCGGAGAAACTTTCGTAGCGCACGTAGCCGATGTTGTCATCGAGAATGCGGTAGTCCAGTCCCGAGGCTATTTTGTAGTCGGTGCCCAGGTATCGGCGCAGCAGGGTGTCGCTGAAGTTGGCCGGATAGGCTTCGTGCCACGTCCAGTAGCGTCCGAAATCGTGCGAGGCCGACAGGTTGACGTGTCCGTCGCGCAGTTCGGCCAGCATGTCGCTCAGCACCTCGAAGAGCTGTGCCGAGGTCATGTCGCCCCTTGCGCGTACCTTATATTTATTATAGACGGCTTGCCAGTCGAGCCCATACTCATGCTGCTTGTAGTCGAAGAAGCAGTAGTGCTCGTCGATGATTTTCCATAGGGCCTCGAAATTGCCTTCGGGCGTGTCGCTAAACTGTTCTTCGTCGACACACGACACGGCTGTCAGCATCAGACTCATGAGACCGACGAGGCAGTAGAGTAGGCTTTTTGCTCGGTGTTTCATTTCTTGCGCTTGATGGTTTTGACGTGAGTGAGACTGTGTATGTAGCCAATCATGATGCGGTGATGGTAGACGTGCGACTTCAGGTTGTTGACCTCCATCTGCTGATAGTCGCCCAGGTAGCCGATGCGCAGCATGGCGTTTCGCCACAGCCGGTAGTCGATGCTGAACTGCTGGCGGAAGTTAGGGGCCGAGATGAAGGTGGTAGGCACTATGTTGTGGTCGTAGTTGCCCTGCGAGAACATTTCGTAGTAGGACTGTCCGTAGTTGGGACTGAAGGCTACTCCTGCCAATGGCAGGTTGAGCTCGTAGCGTAGGGCCAGTTTGCGGTTCCACAGCTGGGTGGTATAGGTGGCGGCGCCTGTCGGCACAAGGTTCAGCGACAGGCGGGCCTGTGCGGGATTGTTGGAGTTGCTGGTGTTGTAGATGAAGCCGATGTTGGCCCCGATGAGGCCTCCGGCTTGCAGGTAGAGCTGGCCGTGGCCGCCCAGTGCCAGCCTTTTGCCGTAGAGACGGCCCACGTAGAGCGAGTAGTCGCCCTGCAGTTCCTCGCGCAGTTCCGATTTGTCGTTTGTCAGCGAGAGCGATGCCTGGTGCTCAATGAGTGTGTGCCATGCCGACGGCACTGAGTCGTTGCGCTGCGTTTCGCTCGTCGTGAGGAATGAGAGACCACCACCCGCGAACGCTTGCTGCGACAGGTAGGTGTCGAGCAGACGGGTGGTGCCGAAGCCTACTTGGTAAGACTTGCTGGTCTCGGTGCTACGCACGCCGTCGTCTGCTGCTGCGCCCAGTGGCAGGAGCAGCAGGCTTGCGAAGAGTATGGGCCATATCTTGTGATTCATCAGAAGTCGAAGCTTAGCTGTCCGGTCATCTCGTCGATGATTTGCTGCTGGCTCTTGCCGGCATCAGGGTCCAGGTTCTCGGGTTCCGAAGTGTCGTCGGTTTCGTTCGAAGCCATTTCTTCTGTCTCGTCATCTTCGTTGGAAGCCGGCTCGTCGTCAGTCATTTCCTCTTCCGGCTGGCGCACAGGCTCCAGCTCTTCGATGCTCTCAATCTGCCACGTGGAGAGGCGCTTGCCCTTGGCCTTGAAGCCCTTGACGGCTATGAACTGCTCGGCATCGATGTCTTCAGAGCCTCGGAACTCGTCGCGTCCGCCATAGGTGACGCGGATGAGCGGGTAGGGCACATCGCTGAGCAGCACCATCTTCGATGCGGTGTTCTCACCCAAGAAGTTCTGCTTGCGCTTCGATGCCTCCATCAGGAATCGCTTCATGTAGGGATAGCCCTGGTAGTCGGCGTCAAAGAGAATGCAGGTCCACACCTTGTCGGGCAGGAACTTCTCTATGCGCAGAATGTTGTCTTCGTAGTGGTTGTTTACGTCGAAGTTGGTCAGGTAGTAGTCGCCGTTCTTGAGCACTACCAGTATTTGGTCTTCGTCGTAGAACTCGCCCAGCAGTTGTCCGTGCTCGTCGTAGTTCAGTCGGTTGATGTCGGGGTCGAACCACACCTTTCGTCCGCCCAGGGTCGAGTGGCCTTGCGACTTCAGCGTGATGCGGTGCACGGGCTTCTTCGTGAGGATGTTGCCTCGCGAGGCGCGGCCCTTGATCATGATGTCGGCAAACGAGCGCTCCATGAAGATGCTGGCGCGCGGGTTCAGCGCCTGCACCGAGGCGTCGAGGGTGATTTTGATGACCTCGGCTTCGCCGTTGGGATTGGCAGAGAAGTACATGACCTTGGTGCCGGGCGTGCCGAGAGTCATGTCGTTTTCGCGGTCTCGGGTGATGCCGGTGATGTTGAAGCGCTTGATGTAGCAGGGCCCCTTCTTGCCGTCGCGATAGACGACGTTGTAGATGGTGCGCTTGTCGTTCTTCTTGAACACCCCCAGCCACAGCACGTTCTTGCCCACGAACACCTTCTCGCTGACGCGGATGACCTTGTACTTGCCGTCCTTGTAGAATATGATTACGTCGTCGATGTCGGAGCAGTTGCACACGAACTCGTCTTTCTTCAGCCCTGTGCCGATGAAGCCCTCGTTGCGGTTGATGTAGAGCTTCTCGTTGGCCTCGACCACCTTGGTAGCCTCGATGGTGTCGAAGCTCCTGATTTCGGTGAGCCGTAGGTGGTCTTTGCCGTATTTGTCCTTGAGGAACTGGAACCAGCTGGCCGTCACCTCGACGAGGTTGTTCAGGTCTCTGTCTATCTCTTCGATTTCGGCTTTCAGGCGGGCCATGAGTTCGTCGGCCTTCTCCTTGTTGAACTTCAGGATGCGCTGCATCTTGATTTCGAGCAATCGCAGAATGTCGTCCTTGGTCACCTCGCGCACCATTTGCGGATAGTAGGGCGTCAGCCGCTCGTCGATGTGCTCGCAGACACGGTCGATGTTGGGTGCTTCCTCAAACTTCTTGTCTTTGTAGATGCGCTCCTCGATGAATATCTTCTCGAGCGACGAGAAGTGCAGTTGCTCCAGCAGTTCGCCCTTGCGTATTTCCAGTTCCTGCCGGATGAGGTCCTTGGTGCGGTCGACCGAGTGGCGCAGCACGTCGCTCACGGTGAGGAACTTCGGCTTGTTGTCTTCGATGACGCAGCAGTTGGGCGAGATGCTGATTTCGCAGTCGCTGAAGGCATAGAGGGCGTCGAGCGTCTTGTCTGACGATACGCCGGGCGACAGCAGCACCTGTATTTCCACCTTGGCTGCCGTGAGGTCCTCCACGTGGCGTGCCTTGATTTTGCCTTTCTCGATGGCTTTCAGAATGGAGTCGATGAGCGTCTCGGTGGTTTTCGAGAACGGTATTTCGCGAATGACGAGCGTCTTCTGGTCGAGCTTCTCGATTTTGGCGCGCACCTTCAGCACACCGCCCCGCTGACCGTCGTTGTATTTCGACACGTCGATGCTGCCTCCCGTGGGGAAGTCGGGGTAGAGGTGGAACTCCTCGTCGTGCAGATAGGCGATGGCGGCATCGCACAGTTCCACGAAGTTGTGGGGCAGAATCTTCGACGACAGTCCCACGGCAATGCCTTCGGCACCCTGTGCCAGCAGCAGCGGGAACTTCACGGGCAGCGTGATGGGCTCCTTGTTGCGCCCGTCGTACGACATCTGCCACTCGGTGGTCTTGGGGTTGAACACCGTGTCGAGTGCAAACTTCGACAGTCGTGCCTCGATATATCGCGGAGCAGCCGCACGGTTGCCCGTCAGAATGTTGCCCCAGTTGCCCTGCGTGTCGATGAGCAGGTCCTTCTGGCCCATCTGCACCAGGGCGTCGCCGATGCTGGCGTCGCCGTGAGGATGGAACTGCATGGTGTGACCCACGATGTTGGCCACCTTGTTATAGCGTCCGTCGTCCATGCGCTTCATCGAGTGCAGAATGCGTCGTTGCACGGGCTTCAGTCCGTCTTCGATGTGTGGCACGGCTCGCTCCAGTATGACGTAGGAGGCATAGTCGAGGAACCAGTTCTGATACATGCCGCTCAGGTGGTGCACGGCGGCTGCGTCGAACCGGTTCACGGGTTTATAGTCTGAATGGGCTTCCGCCAAATCATCCAGGCTTTCTTCTGTCTCTGCGTTTTCTTCCAGAATATCGTCTTTCGTTTCGTCGTCCATAGGTTGTCGTTAATTGCATTGCAAAAATACGCATTTTTTGTCAGATGGCCAAAAAATTGCGTGAAAAACTATGTTGTTGGTGCTACTTTTGACTGCTAAAAGCGGCACTTTCGCAGTGCACTATCTGTAGGGTCGGAAAAAATTTTAGCTAGAATTCCGAAAATAATAGCTTAAATTCTTGGAATTTTAGCTTAAATTCTGAGCGAAAGTATTACATTTGCCAGCGAAAGTTTGCTCATTACGCCGAATTTCAGTACCTTTGCTCCTCATTAAACGATGTGGAAATGAAACGAAAGCTATTATATCTTATCGTCTTGCTGCTTGCTGCCGCGTCGGTGGTGCATGCACAAGAACAGGAACCCGAACTCGAGGCAGTGGCTGCCGACACCCTGGAACGCGACACGCTGCCCTGGCCGTTGAGCCTGCAGACGCGAATAGACCGGCTCGTCGAGGACTCGCTGCTGCTCTACTCGCAGATGGGACTGAAAATCTACGACCTCACGACCGACACCTGCCTCTATGACTGGCACGCCACACAGACCTTGCGACCGGCTTCGACCATGAAGCTCGTCACTGCCATCACGGCACTCGACCGCCTGGGCGGCGACTATCAGTTCAGCACCTCGCTCTACTATAGCGGAACGTTGGAGGGACGCACCCTCAAGGGCGATCTCTACTGCGTGGGAGGCATGGACCCCAGCTTCGGCGAGGGCGACCTCGTGACCCTGCTCGACGAGCTGCGGCGTGCGGGCATCGATACCATTCAGGGACGGCTGATGGCCGACCTGACGATGAAGGACACGCTGCACTGGGGCGAAGGCTGGTGCTGGGACGACGACAACCCTACGCTCACGCCGCTGCTCATCGACAAGAAACCCGTCTTTATGAAACGACTGCAGAGAAAACTGACGGACGTAGGCGTGGTGCTGCTCGACGGCAAACTGGGCGAGGGTCGCCTGCCAAAAAAGGCGGTACGCCTGGCTACGCTCAACCATAGCATAGACCACATCCTGCAGCGCATGATGAAAGAGAGCGACAATCTCTATGCCGAGTCGATGTTCTATCAGGTGGCGGCCGCCACAGGGGCAGTGCGTCCCGGCGCCAAACAGGCCCGCCAGGTGGTGGACAGGCTCGTTAGCTGGCTCGGACTCAATCCCGATGCCTATCGTATTGCCGACGGTAGCGGTCTGTCGCTCTACAACTATCTCTCGCCAGAACTCGAGGTGGCACTCCTGCAGCATGCCTGGCGCAAGCCATCCATCTACAAACATCTGCTGCCGTCGCTGCCCATTGCAGGCGTCGATGGCACGCTGAAAAAGCGCATGAAAGCGACGGCTGCCGAGGGAAACGTGCAGGCCAAGACGGGCACCGTGACGGGCGTCAGTTGTCTGGCGGGCTATTGCACGGCGCCCAACGGCCATCGGCTGTGCTTCAGCATCATGAATCAGGGCACGCTCTCCATCAGTCAGGCCCGTCGCTTCCAGGACCTTGTCTGCGAAGCGATGTGTGCCCCTCAGTAATAGGTACGAAAAAACAACGAATTCCACGGGTTTCGTCCTGCAATCGGACAGCTCCGTGGAATTCGTTGTTTCTGTAAAACCTGAACTTAGAAGTTCACGCCGACATTGAGGAGCAACGCATTGCTGTGGGTAGTGAAATCGCCACCGGTGGCATTGCCAAAGTCCTCAACGTCGTCGTCGAAGAGATTTTTGACACCAATCTGATAGCCAATTTCGCCATAGAGCGACTTGTACTCAATGCCGCAACCCAGCTTGATGCTGAAGTTCGAGTGCGACAGGTCGTTGTAGGTGCTGTACTTGGTGCCTAAGATCTTGGTCTTACCGCCAATGCCGTAAGAGAACACGGGGCCCAGGAAGGGCAGCAGGGCGATATCGTCGGTAGCCATGATACCATACTTGGCCACAACAGGAATTTCAATCGTGTTCAGGTGCACGTAGTCGCTACCGTCCTTGGCACCGCGCTCAGAGTAGTAGAGACCACTCTCCAGGAATACCGACTCGTTGACTTGCATACCAATGACGGCACCCAGCGTTAGACCAACACGGGCACCCATGTCGATATCGCCGGTGAGCGTTGAAACAGCCATACCCAGACGGCCGCCAAAATAAAGGTTAGATGCATCGAGCGAAGCATGACTGCGGCTCATTTGAGCGAAGGAAGGGATAGCCAGCAATGCAGCTACCATAGTGAATAAAAATTTCTTCATAATCTTTCTCTTTTTTAATAAAATGTTAACTAATTGGCTGCAAAGTAACTGATTTTTTCTCATTTGTGCAAGTTTTTAAGACGAAAATGTGTTTTTTTTACTACCTTTGTGCCATGAACGACGTACAACAGCCCATAAACGCCTTCACTTCGGTACTGCTGAGGTGGTTCGATGCGTACGGACGCGAGTTGCCTTGGCGGCAGACGCGCGACCCTTATGCCGTGTGGCTGTCGGAAATCATCTTGCAGCAGACGCGCGTGGAGCAGGGACGGCCCTACTGGGAGCGCTTCATGCAGCGGTGGCCCACGGCCGAAGCACTGGCTCGCGCCTCGGAAGACGAGGTGCTGCGCCAATGGCAGGGGCTGGGCTACTATAGCCGGGCGCGCAACCTGCACTTTGCTGCCGGGCAGATTGTGGCGATGGGAGGCTTCCCGCAGACCATCGAAGGCATCAGAAGCCTAAAGGGGGTGGGCGACTATACGGCTGCTGCCATCGGCAGTATCGCCTTCGACCTGCCCGTTGCGGTGGTCGATGGCAATGTCTATCGGGTACTGGCACGCCACTTTGGCATCGACACCCCTATCAACACCACCGAAGGCAAGAAAGAGTTCACGGCCCTGGCGCAGAGCCTGCTGCCGCCGAAGGAGGCGTCGCGCTTCAACCAGGCCATGATGGACTTCGGTGCTACGCAGTGTACGCCGCAGTCGCCCCGCTGCTTGCTCTGTCCGTTGCAGGATGGTTGCGTGGCCCTGCGCGAAGGCAGGGTGGGGCAGTTGCCCGTGAAGTTGAAGACGCTGAAGGTGAAGGAGCGCCGCCTCACCTATATATATATAAGGTGTCAGGGGCAGACGGCCATCCGTCGGCGTCCAGCCGGCGACATCTGGCAAGGCCTCTACGAGCCCTGGCTTACTGACAGCGTACCGAGTGGTGCAGTACTGTTGCGCCAAAACCAGAAGCACGTGCTCACTCATCGCATCATCTATGCCGACTTCTGGCTGTGGGAGACCGACGAGAAACCGTCGCTCCCCGATGAATATATCTGGATAGACGAGGCCGACATCGAGCGCTATGCCTTGCCACGGCTCGTCGAGTTATTGCTAAATGAAATACAGAAACGATATGACTAAAGTGAACTTAGCTATTTTTGTGTCGGGCAGCGGCACCAATTGTGAGAATATCATCAAGTATTTTGCCGGCAGCGAGCGGGTACGCTGTGCCCTCGTCGTCAGCAATAAAGCTGATGCCTATGCGCTGGTAAGAGCCGAACGGCTGGGCGTGCCCACGGCGGTCGTCGGCAAGCCACAGCTGAACGATGCCGACTTCCTGATGCCGCTCATGCGCCGCTATGCCGTAGACTTCATTGTGTTGGCCGGCTTCCTGCCGCTTGTTCCCAACTTCCTGATTGATGCCTACCCGCGCCGTATCATCAACATCCACCCCGCGCTGCTGCCGAAATATGGCGGCAAGGGCATGTGGGGACACCACGTTCACGAGGCGGTGAAGGCTGCGGGCGAGACCGAGACGGGCATGACCGTACACTATGTGACCCCCGTCTGCGACAGTGGCGACATTATTGTCCAGTATCGTGTGGCCCTTTCGCCCGACGATACGCCCGACGATATTGCTGCCAAGGAGCATGTACTCGAGATGGAGCATTTTCCGAAAGTCATCGAGGAGCTGCTCGAGAAGGAATTTTCGAAGTGAGAAACTGCCAGAACATATATGAATAACTAAAACCGAAGCAACATGAGAAAACTAATGATGACGGCCGCCTGCGCACTTGCGGCTGTTGCAGTGCTGGCGCAGAAGCCAGCCATTCCGCGCGATGCCAAACTGGAGGCAAAGATTGAGAAGACGCTCAAGAAGATGACGCTCGACGAGAAAATCGGGCAGATGCTGGAGCTGAACCTCGACATCATGGGAAAGAAGGATGCCAACGGCGTGTGGCAGCTCAACGAAGTCATGCTCGACACGCTCATCTCGAAGTGGAAGGTGGGCTCCATCCTCAATGCTCCTGCCACCAAGGCTGCCACTACCGAGCAGTGGCGCTACTGGATTGGTCTCATTCAGCAGAAGTCGATGAAGTACATGGGCATTCCCGATGTCTACGGACTCGACCATAACCACGGTGTCACCTACACGCAGGCCGGCACGCTTTTCCCGCAGCCCATCAACTTGGGCGCCTCGTTCAACGTGGAGCTGGCCCGCCAGATGGCAGAGGTGACGGCCTATGAGAGCCGTGCCGGCAACTGCCCGTGGGTGTATAACCCCGTGCTCGACCTGGGACGCGACCCGCGTTGGCCTCGCATCTACGAGAGCTTCGGCGAGGATGCCATCGTGAACAGCCGTATGGTGGAGGCCGAAATCAAAGGCTATCAAGGCGACGATCCCAACCACCTGGGCAAGTATAACGTGGGCACCAGCACGAAGCACTACTTCGCCTACGGGGCTCCCTTCTCGGGCAAGGACCGTACGCCTGCCTACGTCTCGCCGCAGATGCTGCGCGAGAAATACTTCGAGCCCTTCAAGTGTGCCGCACTGGCTGGCACGCTGACGATGATGGTCAATTCGGCCAGCGTCAACGGGGTGCCCCTACATGCCAGCTACGAGTATCTGACAAAGTGGCTGAAGGAAGACCTGCAGTGGGATGGCATGCTTGTCACCGACTGGGCCGACATCAACAACCTGTTCCAGCGTGAGCGTGTGGCCAAAGATAAGAAAGATGCCATCCGCATTGCCATCAATGCCGGCATCGACATGTCGATGGACCCCTACAGCGTTGACTTCTGCATTCTGCTGAAAGAGCTGGTGAATGAGGGCAAGGTGCCCATGTCGCGCATCGACGATGCCGTGCGCCGCATCCTGCGACTGAAGTATCGCCTGAACCTCTTTGAGGAGCCGAACACCGGCGGCAAGGGCTATGAGAAGTTCGGTTCGCCCGAGTTTGCTGCCAAGGCCCTGCAGGCTGCCGAGGAGAGTGAAGTGCTGCTGAAGAACGAAGGCGCCATCCTGCCGCTGGCCAAAGGGAAGAAAATCCTGCTCACCGGTCCCAATGCCAATCAGATGCGCTGTCTGAATGGTGGCTGGAGCTACACGTGGCAGGGCTCTAATGCCGAGGATTTGTCTGAGAAATACAATACCATCTACGAGGCACTCTGCAATAAGTATGGACAGGAGAATATCATCCTGGAGCAGGGCGTCACCTACAACGAGCGCGGACAGTACTGGCAAGAGAACAAACCCGAAATAGAAAAGGCTGTGGCTGCCGCTGCCCAGGCCGACGTAATCATTGCATGTATCGGCGAGAATACCTACACGGAGACCCCCGGTAATCTGAGCGACCTTTGGCTTTCGGGCAACCAGCGCACGCTGGTGAAGGAGCTGGCCAAGACGGGAAAACCCATTGTCCTCGTGCTGAACGAGGGGCGTCCGCGCCTCATTGCCGACATCGAACCGCTGGCAAAGGCTGTCGTCGACATCCTGCTACCAGGCAACTACGGTGGCGATGCGCTGGCCAACCTGCTTAGTGGCGACGCCAACTTCTCGGCCAAGATGCCCTACACCTATCCTCGCGAAATCAACTCGCTCAACACCTACGACTATAAGGTGAGCGAAGAGGTGGGAACGATGGCCGGTGCCTATAACTACGATGCGAAAGTTTCGCTGCAGTGGCCCTTCGGCTACGGCCTCTCCTATACCACCTTCGAGTATTCGAACCTGCGTGTTGACCGCCAGCAGTTCACGGCCGACGATGTGATTACGGTCAGCGTCGACGTGAAGAACACGGGCCATCGGGTGGGCAAGGAGCCGGTACTGCTCTACAGCAGCGACCTCGTGGCTTCGATTGTGCCTGACAATAAGAGGCTCCGCCAGTTCACGAAGATTGAGTTGCAGCCGGGTGAGCAGAAGACGGTCACCTTCCGTCTGCAGGCCAAGGAGCTCGCTTTCGTAGGCGAGGACTGCCGCTGGACGCTCGAAGAGGGCGACTTCACGCTGAAGGTGGCCCGACTGAAGCAGAACATCCGCTGCACGCAGACCAAAGTCTGGGATACTCCTAACATTTAAATAATAAAGAATATGGTAAAGCACATTATCTTATGGACGCTCAATCCTGAGCTGTCCGACGCTGAGAAGGAAGAAGTGAAGGCAGGCATCAAGGCCGGACTGGAAGGCTTGGTAGGCAAGGTGCCCGGACTGCTCGACGTGAAAGTGAACATCAGCGGCCGACTCGCTTCGTCGAATGCCGACGTGATGCTCGACAGTACCCTGGAATCGCCCGAGGCGCTCAAGGGCTATGCCCAGCATCCGGAGCATGTGGCAGTGGCCAACACGAAGGTGCGCCCCTACACCGTGCAGCGCTCCTGCCTGGACTTTGAAGTGTAATAGAAAGAAAGTCGGCGCATATCAAAACGATATGCGCCGACTTTATGCTTACTCCTCAGCTTCAGCAGACTGGTGGTCTTGGAGCTGAGGCTTTGATTTCAGATAGTTGGCAAATATCCTTGCGGCACTTTCAACCTTAGCGGCGCAAGGCCTTTTCTTATAGTATTCGGCAGTACGGGCGGAAGCCACGTAGCTGTTGGGGGCTTTGGTGTAACCCTTAAGCCCGAGAATTTCAGCACAGATGAGGCTGCCGTTCTCTTGCTTCGATTGGTTGAGCAGGTCCTGAACCACTTTATAGCAGGCCGATTTCCCTTCGCGGTCGGAGCCTTCGGCCTGTCCACAGTCGAGGCCTACCAGCATGACGATGCCGGAGACGGCTCCACACATCATCCTCATTCTGCCAACGCCTCCGCCAAAGCCGGCTGCGATGCGCTTGGCCATCGTGGCGTCTAAACCATAAAGGTCGGAAAAGGCTGCCACCACACTTTGGCAGCAGCCATATCCGGCCATGAAATTATCTACAGCGCGATGGACGCGCTCGTCTAATTCGTAGTCAGTCATCTCTTAAGCTTCAGCCTCTTTCTCAGCAGCCTTGAAACTCTCGAGATCCTCCACGTGGAATGCCTTGATGTAGGCAGCCTTACCAATCACGTTCTCTTCAGCCATGCGCACATAGACCTGGGCACTCTTGGCGAAGAGCTCGGGGCACTTGGCAGCATCGCGGATGATGAGCAATGACATTACCAGTTCGGCTGTCATGTCGTAGAGACGACGGGCCAGGAAGTCGAAAGCATCCTGATTGTTGAGGCTCTTGGCATAGTTCAGGGCATCCTCGTAAATGGGAAGCAGCTTCTCAACGCGAGCCAACAATGCGGTAGCAAATTCTTCACTATTCGCTTTTCCCTTTTCACTCTCAAGCATTTCCTTGAGGTTGTTCAGCATCGTGCCGTTGCTGATGTAGCGGATGGCGGCAACGACCTGCAGCTGGGTGGTTCCCTCGTAGATAGAGAAGATGCGGGCGTCGCGATAGAGACGCTGGCTCTTGTACTCCATGATGAAGCCCGAACCGCCGTGGATAGAGATGGCGTCGTAGGCATTCTGGTTGGCATACTCAGAGTTCATACCCTTGGCCAGCGGCGTGAAGGCATCGGCCAGGCGCTGATATTTCTTCAGCTCCTGCTTCTCCTCGGGCGTCAACTTGCGGTCGCGCTCAATGTCCTCGAGGCACTTGTAGACGTCGACGTAGCAGGCTGTCTCGTAAAGCAGCGAACGGCCGGCGTCGAGCTTGGCCTTCATGCGCGAGAGCATATCGTAGACGGCGGGGAAGTTGATGATTTTGTCGCCGAACTGCTGGCGCTCCTTGGCGTAAGCCAGACCTTCGTTGTAAGCCTCCTGCTCTACACCTACACTCTGGGCAGCAATGCCGAGACGGGCGCCGTTCATCAGGGCCATCACGTACTTAATCAGACCCAGACGGGTGCTACCGCAGAGCTCTGCCTTTGCGTTCTTATAGGTCAGCTCGCAGGTGGGCGAACCGTGGATACCGAGCTTGTGCTCGATGTGGCGCACGTCGACACCGCCCTGGCGCTTGTCGTAGATGAACATCGACAGACCGCGGCCGTCCTTTGTGCCCTCCTCTGAGCGGGCCAGTACGAGGTGGATGTCGGAGTCACCATTGGTGATGAAGCGCTTTACGCCGTTCAGACGCCAGCAGTTCTCCTTCTCGTCGAAGGTGGCCTTCAGCATCACGCGCTGCAGGTCAGAACCGGCATCGGGCTCGGTCAAGTCCATCGACATGCCTTCGCCAGCACAAACGCGGGGAATGTACTTCTGGCGCTGCTCCTCTGAGCCGAACTCATAGAGCGTGTCGATACAGCTCTGCAGGCTCCAGATGTTCTGGAAACCGGCGTCGGCAGCCGAAATCATCTCGCTCAGCATAGAGAACACGGCGTTGGGCAGGTTCAGACCGCCGTAGCGGCGAGGCATCGAGACTCCCCACAGGCCAGCCTTGCGGGTGGCATCGAGGTTCTCGTAAGTCTTAGAGGCATAGATCATGCGGCCGTTCTCGAGGTGCGGACCTTCCAGGTCAACGTCCTCTGAGTTCGGAGCGATGATGTTG